>JABEUU010000128.1 GCA_013044295.1 Candidatus Dormiibacterota bacterium | reverse complement strand
GCCAAGGCAGGGGGCCGACGCCGCCGGCCCCCTGCCGCCGTGGCATTGGTCACCAGGGCGGTGACCACACTCCACTATCAGCCAAAGGAGTAGTACTGGGGATAGAGCTCTTCGTACACGCCCTGGGGCAGCAAGCCCTTCAGATTGCTCTTGTACATCGTGAGCAGGTAGGGAGTGTTGGGCATCCAGACCAAGGGCAACTGCTGGACCAAGTAATCCTGGTACTTGAACAGAGCGGCGATCTCAGCGGTCTGGCTGGGGGCGGTGTGAGTCGCCGCGATGTTCGCGTCGTTCGTCGGGTTCGAGTAGTCACCCCCGTTGCTGGCCGCACCAGTTGCTACTATCTCACCCCCGGTTGGCAAGTAGTCCAGCGAGTAGACCCAGGCTGCACCCCAGTCGGCCAACTCCCAGTTGGTGCAGGGGGTGGCGAAGGTGCAACCGTTCAGCGTGGTGCTGAACACCTGCGAACCAGGCGCGGTCTTGAGGTTGAGGGTGAGTCCCAGCACCGACTTCATGGTCGACTGCATGGCCTCCATCTCATTGGTCAACTCGGTGTTGCCACTGGCGTAGAGCATGGTGAATGTGAGCGCTTGATTGGCCGCAATTCCACTGCCGCAGTCACCCGACGCCGTGCCGGGTTTGCCACACACCGTGACGCCTCCAGGATTGACCGTCCACCCGTTGTCCTTGAGTAGGGACGCGGCCTTGCTCGGATCGAAAGGATAGTACTGGCCCTTGGCCTCCAGAGGGCTCTCGTCGGGATTGCGGGACGGGTAACCAGGCACCGGTCCATTGTTGATGGTGCCGAAACCCCCCGCGAAGTCCTTGATGTACTGGGGCTGGTTCACCAGCGACTGAAAGGCCTGACGGAAGTACAGCTGCTTGAAAATCGGTCCCACGGTGGGGTTGGTGAAGTTGTAGAGCGAATAGGCGTCCGAGTACGAGTACCAAGGGCTGAAGCTGTAACCCTGAGTCTTTTCGAGGGATACCTTTTGCGCCAAGTCTTGCGACGGAATATAACCGATCGTGAGGTTCCCGGCCCGCAGGGCGTTGAACTCCGCAGCATCGCTCGTGAACGGCTCCTCCACGAGGGCTGAGATGGTGGGCTTCGGGTATCCCGAGTAGGCCTTGTTGGGAACCATCTTCACGTAGCCGCTGGCCGTGAACTGGCTGAGCTTGAAGGGGCCGGCGACCACCTTCCACAGCGGATTCGTCGCGTAGGTGCTGAGGTCCTGAGACTGACTGTTGATGAACTGGGCCACGGCCAAAGCTCCGGTCGTGGCCGTGCCCGGATTGGCTGGCAGGTAGGAATTGGCCGGCAGGCCAGCCGACGCGGGCGCTAGGATCCGGGCCTCGGCAGACATGTCGTAGTTACCAATCGGGCCGGAGGCGGAAAGCTTGTCCCAAGCATTTTGCGGAATCGGGTTGATCTGGCTCAACTCGTTGTAGGTGTACCAGAGCGGGTTGTACGACGCGTTCAGCTTGAAACGGACCGTATAGGTACCCGTCTGAGTGTAGCTCACCACGTTCTGGGGAAAGCCACCGGGAACGGCGGCTCCCCAGCCGGGTCCGGGCGCGCTGCTGCTCCCAATGGTCGGCGTGCTGGGATCAACCGAAGCGCTCAGCAGGTTCATCCAGAAGATGATGTCCCGCGCGGTGATGGGGTGCCCGTTGGACCAAAACCAATGTTTCAGGGTCACTGTCGCTACCGTGTTGTGGTCCGAGAAGACCGGCACGTAGGCGACACTGAGCGTCTTGTTGAGGATCGGCTCGCCATGGTCCCCGAACCAATACAGGCCGGGATAAAACGCATATGAGAATTCCGACGTGTTGGCGACCGAGTAGTAGGCGCCGCTGGTCATCGGCGAGATGTAATTGGGCGTGTTGCCCGGAGTCTCCGCAAAGGTGACGGTGCCCCCCGTCGATTTGCTGGTCGCCCCGCCTCCCGAGGAGCAGGCCGCCACCAGCAGCGCGGCCGACAGGGCCAGGGCAGTCGTGAGCCAGAGATGGCGATTGCGCATGAGTGGCATGGTTTCTCCCGATTAGGCTGGCGGACGAATTCTGGCTGGAGGGCGGGCCCGGTCGGACCGCCCTGATGCGAGGTGATAGGTACCAACGGGCAACCCGGCTGGCGTTTGGATACGGCTCCCGCCCAGACCTGGCCGGCGAGACCTGACCCCCCAAGGCGTTCGGCCCGCACGGGTGGGGAAAGGCAAGCCTGTCCCCACCCGTGCGGATGGCCGCGCCGGCACCGGTCCGGAGGGCGTCTGCCCTTCGGGCAAACGCCGGATCACAGGGCGGCGGAGTGCGTGGTGGCATTCAGGCGCCACCGGCTAAGCTCCGGACCCTGGCGCTGCCGGGGGCCCTTGCGACCGGGGGTGATCATCCGCCACCCAATGTTTGAGCGCGTTGCGGACATGAGCACGGGCCTCTCGTTCGGCCAGGTCAACCTGACCGGCAACAATCGCGGCCAGAATGTCGCGGTGCTCGGTGGCGGAGAGGAGCAAACGGTCGGTCTGGCTCTGCAGATGCAGATAGGTCGCTTGCGAGGACACCCGAACCAGGGGGATGAACTGATCCAGCCAGCGATGGTCGAGTCCACTAAGGAGAGAGAGGTGGAAGCTGGCATTGGCGGCCAGATAGGCCTTCTTGTCCCCGGCGCGATTGGCCCGGTCCATGTTATCGAGCAACCGCCCCAATTGCCGGACCTGGACTTGAGCCAGCCCCCTTTGCGCGGCCAGACGGGCCACCAGTCCGTCGATGACCTCCCTTACCTCCATCGCCTCTTCGGCAGCCGGCCCGGTCAGGTCCACCACCCGACTGGCCCCACTGGCCGTGCTCTCCAGCAGGCCCTCGGCCTCCAGGAGACGCAGGGCCTCACGGAGGGGTGTCCGACTCACGCCCAGCCGTCCCGCGAGATCCTCCTGACGGAGGATCGTCCCCGGGAGGAGTTGGCCCTGAAAGATCAGGGTTCGAAGCTGGTCGACCACGGCCGCCGCAAGCCGTGATGGTCGCTCGATGAGCGTCGGTCCGGAGTCGGGGGTCAGTTCTCGCTGGGACAGCGAAGACGGCGGCCGGGCACGGCTGGTGGCGGGAGCATGACCATCGGACTGGCTTGCACTCATTTAGTAGGATTCTGGATACAGGACTCCGCCATGTCAAGGTCCCGGGCGGATCGGGAACAGCCCGCCCTAGAGGTGACCGATCCCTCCTCCGCACGGGAAGGTCCGCGGATGCTGGCGTCCAGCCCCGGCTGACCTACGTCTACTGACCCGAGCTGAGCGGCTGCAAGCTCAACCCCGCCACCCTGGCGCGGTTGGCCTCAGGCAGCACCGATCGGACCAGCTCCTCGTAGGCGCTGCGAACCTCAGGGTGGCGCATGAAGAGCAGGTGGGCGTACTCGTGGGCCACTGGCCGGGGCGAACGAGCCAGGTGGAGGTGCACCTCCGCGGGCAGGTGGTTGGCCTTGCGGCCGTTGCAGCGCTTACAGGCCACCACCTGGTTCTCCCAGGTCTTGGCGGCGCCCCCTCGGGAAATCGGCACCACATGGTCGATGGTCAGCTCGGAGGCGATGGTGCGCAGGCCACAGTACTGGCAGGTGTGCTCGTCACGGAGCAGCAGGTTGCGACGGTTGGCGCGCAGCAGACGACGGGGAATCACCACGTTGCGCAAGAGCCGGACCACGATCACCCCGTCCCCCAGGCGACGCTGGGCCAGCTCGCGCTCGACCCGCGCCCTGACCCCGTCATCGAAGAAGGCCACCCGCTCCTTGGTCAACAGCACCACCAGGCGGCGCCGACTGATGACATTGAGGGGCTGCATGGATGCATTGAGCAGCAGCACCGGCATGATCCAATTGTGCGCGCTTAGAGCGCCGCTCAGCTGCTCCTGAGGCCCAGCGCCACCCGCAGGCCAACGATGGGCGCGGTGAGCGAACCTCCAACCGCGCCCAGCACCAGCAGCGCCACCACCGCCACGAAGAGGCAGAGGGCAATGTAACTGGCGACGGCGGGCCCCGAGGTCGGTGATGGAAGGGAACGGTTCACGCCAGCATCCTAGGCGCTGGCTGATCACGGCGCGGGCGCCGACGTCTGCCTCCACTGGGGGAGCAGGGCCGCCGCCGCGCCCAGGACTTGGCAGGGGAGCCAAGACGGGCTTGCCGCCGTACCACCCCGCGGTGGGATCCGCTCATGGGGTGTTAGCAGGGAGAGCTTCGAGGGACCACCGCCCGTCGTCACCCTCGGGCCGAGCCCGCAGCAGCCGCCAGCCTGTGTGTTCACGGGTGAGGATGAGCCCAAGGACCGCAGCCAGGTGGGCCCGGCCCTGGAGAGCGGGTGCGGAGCCGCTGTCATCCCCTTTGAACAACCTCCTGACGCACTCTTCCAGGGCCGCCTCCACCGATGCCGACTCCAGCGCCAGCACGCTGCCCCCGGAGCGGCGGGGAAGACGCTCCAGCAGGGTTGACAGGACGGTCGCTGGCGGTCTTACCAGGAAGAGCGGGTCAGCGTCCATAGCGTCGTCCAGAGCGCCCTTCGCCTGCCCGTCAAGGGTCGGCCATCCCAGCGGGACCCAGCGCCTTGGATCCTGGTAACTGAGAACTCGGGGCCTTCGGCTGGTCCCCTGCATTCGATCTGCCAGAGAACCTAGGGCGACCTCGGGATGACCAGCGGCCACCAGTAGGCTGCCGCCCCGACTTACCAAATCCGCGCCAAGGTCAAGGAGGGGTCCTGGCACCGGATCGGGACCGTTCACGACTGCGGCCAGGTATGCCTGCTCCGCCAGTGGTGGCGTAAGAAAGTCCAGTTCGAGGTCGCCAACGTGTCCGTGGCCACTGAGAGCATCCTCGCCAAGTCCCAACGTGCGGCGCCCGGTGCTGACCGCGTCCGCCAGGTTGCCGGGTGAAAGGGGGGGGCCCTCTGAGGACCAGACCCTTTGGCGCCGCACCTGGAGTGGCAGCCCGGTCGTCAGCCGGACCGCCTCGGCGCCGCCCTCCAAGGCGGGGCGGGCCAGGAGGGGAGCCCCGGTGAGGTCCAGGATGGGGCGCCGAGGCTCGAGGG
>JABEUU010000127.1 GCA_013044295.1 Candidatus Dormiibacterota bacterium | reverse complement strand
GTGCGCAGCAGGGCGGAGCGGGCCCGGGGATTCCGGGCCACCTCCGGCTCGGAGGGTTTTATCGCTCGCCGCCGCGGCAGGGAGAGGGTGGCCCGGTGGGCGCAGGTGCAGATGGGTTGTTGGGGAGGACATACACAGGTCAGTGCAAGGTTGTGGAGGGAGCGTTTTGCAATGGTGTCCTCGAGGGAGTGGAAGGAGATGATCCCCAATCGCCCACCGGGCCGAAGAATTTGAATGGCAGCAGCAATTCCCAAAGAGAGCTCATCGAGCTCCTGATTGACGGCGATCCGCAGGGCCAGGAAGGTCCTGGTGGCGGGATGGATACGGGGCGGCCAGAGCCGGCGCGGGATCGCCTGCGCGCACAGCTGGGCCAACTGGGTGGTGGTGCTGATCGCGCTCCGGCGGCGCTGGTCCACGATCGCCCGAGCGATCGCGCGGCTGTGGCGCTCCTGGCCGTACTCCGCGATCAGGGCCGCCAGCCGGTCCTCCTCATAGGTGGCCACGATCTGGGCCGCGGTCAGACCCTCGCCGGTGGCGTCGAGACGCATGTCGAGCGGCCCCTCGCGCTGGAAGCTGAACCCCCGGTCGGGGTCGTCCAACTGAAGCGATGAGATCCCCAGGTCCATGACCACCAGATCTGGCTCGATCGCCGCCGCGGCGGCGATCGCCACCAGATCGGAGAAGCGGCCGACCCGGGCCGAGAAGGAGCTCCCGGCCGCGGCAAATCGGACCTCCGCCAGGGCTACAGCGACCGGGTCCCGATCCAGTGCCAGGACCCGGCCGCCTGGGAGGATGCTGTGCAGTAGAGACGCCGCCACGCCGCCCCCGCCCAAGGTCGCGTCGATCGCAACCTCACCCGGCCGGGGCGCCAGTTCCGTGATCAGTTCATCCAGCAGCACCGGCTGATGGACGCCGTCCACGTGAACGCCGGTCGCGACGCGGCTCGGGCGGCGGTTGCGGACGGTGCGGCGATGAGCCATGGTTCCCAGCATGACGCTCATGCCGGAAGCTCCGGTCCGGAGACCCCTTTGGCGAGCCGCCCGGACATGTGGGCGCGGATCCGCTCCCAGGTGACCGGCTCGAGCCTCTGGGCGCGCTGGGCGAAGTGCTCCTCGCTGTAGATCTCGACCGCCTGGTTCAGGCCCACGAAGACGGCGTTGCGGCTGAACTCCGCGTGCTCCCGAAGGGGCGGGGCCAGCAAAAGCCGCCCCTGCGCGTCCCAGCTGATCTGCTGCGAGGAAGAGAAGAAGTGGAACAGGTAGTCCCGGTACTCAGGCTCGGCGACATCGGAGTAGTCCCGCTCCGCCGCCAGCTTCTCCCAGTAGGCGGGGGGGTACATCACCAACGCGTACTCCGGCCCCTTGGTGACCACTCCGCCCAGGAGGCTGTCCCGGAAGCGGGCCGGCACCGCCACACGCCCCTTCTCGTCGAGCGCGTGCACGTAGGAGCCGTAGAAGGCCATCGGATCTCAGCCCCTGGACCCATCGCTTGCCGGCTGGTCCTCAACGTTCACCACTTCTCCCCACCGTTGTCCGGAATGGGAGGACTGTATCAGTTCAGAGGCAATAGGTCAATCCCCACCGGTGGGGTTGTGGGCCCAAACATGAATTCAAATCATGTGGGGGGTGGAACCCACTTCATCCCTGCCTACTTTTGGCGGATGCCCTCAGGGAGTGGCGCAGGGGGGGCCGATCCCCCCCTGCGGGGAGTGGGGAAGGCGAGCGGTAAGCCGAGTTCTGTGCCCCCCGGGCCTCCCGCGCGGCGGGACTCCCCCCGAGGGGCGATGGCCATCCATCTACGGTGGCGGTCGCCCGCCACCTCCAGCGACCCACCCGGGTGCATCTGGACGAGCAGTCCAGGGGTGTCGCCACCCGCACCCTGCCGGGTCTTGCTCCGGACGGGGTTTACCTGGCCGGCCGGTCACCCGGCCGCCGGTGGGCTCTTACCCCACCATTTCACCGTTGCCGACGGGCGCCCCGCCGGCTGTGTATTTCTGTGGCACTCTCCCTGAGGTTTCCCTCGCCGGGGGTTACCCGGCGCCCTGCTCTTTGGAGCTCGGACTTTCCTCGGCCGGGACGTCCCGGTCGCGGCCATCTGCCCGCCACCCGGGGCCATCGTAGCGGAGCCGGCGGGAGGCCGCCGCCGCGCCCCAGCCTCGGACCGGGGCCCCCGGCCCCAGGTTCCGCGCCGGACCTGGGGCCGGGGGCTCGGCCGAGCCCGAATCTCACCTGTGCGTTCGCCACAGGGCCCCGAGTTATCCTCGGGCCATGAGGGGGGACACGGGCCGGGGGGCCCGGTCGATACCGTCGCCGAAACGGATCGGCGTGGGGCCGGCCCAAGCGCGCGCCACCCGGCGTCGACACCGGGTGCGGCCATGACGGGGAGGGACTTCACGGCCCCGGCCGACCTGCTCAGGCCCCCCTCTGGCGCCGGCCCCGTGCGGAGCCGCCGCCCGGTCTACCTAGACCTGCTCCCACCCTGCAACCAGGGCTGTCCAGCGGGCGAGAACATTCAGGCCTGGCTGGCCCAGGTCCACGCCGGGCATCCGGAGGCGGCCTGGCGGGAGCTGGTCGAGGACAATCCCATGCCAGCTATCCACGGACGAGTCTGCTATCACCCCTGCGAGACGGTCTGCAACCGGGCCGAGCTGGACAGCGCAGTCTCCATTCACTCCGTCGAGCGATTCCTGGGTGACATGGCCCTGGAACGGGGGTGGCAGTACCCGGCCGCCCCGGCCCAGACGGGGAAGCGGGTCCTGGTGGTCGGAGCCGGGCCCAGCGGGCTCTCGGCCGCCTACCACCTGGCCCGGCGCGGCCACCAGGTCGAGATCCGGGACGCCGGCGCCGAGGCGGGCGGGATGATGCGCTATGGGATCCCCGCCTACCGGCTGCCGCGAGAGGTGCTCGCCGGCGAGCTGGCCCGGATGGCCGCGCTCGGGGTGCGGATCACCCTGGGGCACCGGGTCCAGGACCTCGGCGCCGAGCGGCTGGAGGGCAACTTCAACGCGGTCTTCGTGGCCGTGGGCGCGCACCTCTCCAAGCATGTCGACATTCCGGCCCAGGATGCCCGCCGGATCGTGGACGCGCTCTCCTTCCTGAGCAAGGTCGCGGCCGGCGAACGGCCGGTGATCGGCCGCCGGGTCGCCATCTACGGGGGTGGCAACACCGCCATGGACGCGGCTCGCACGGCGCGCCGGCTGGGTGCCGACGAGGCGGTCATCGTCTACCGCCGGACCCGCGCCCAGATGCCGGCCCACGAGGACGAGGCCGACCAGGCCGAGCGGGAGGGGGTCAGGATCAACTGGCTGCGCACGATCACCGCCTTTGAAGGCCCCGAGCTAACCGTCGAGGCAATGGAGCTCGACCAGGATGGATTCCCCCAGCCCACCGGCCGGTTCGAGACCCTGGCCGCGGACACCGTGATCATGGCCGTCGGCCAGGACGCCGACACGGACTTCCTCAGGTCGATGCCTGGGGTGGAGTTCAAGGCCGACGGCACTGTCGTGGTCTCGAACTCGATGATGACCGGAAGCCCCGGGCTCTTCGCCGGCGGCGACATGGTCCCGGCCGAACGCACCGTCACGGTGGGCGTCGGCCACGGCAAGAAGGCGGCGGGCCACATCGACGCCTGGTTGCGGGGCGCCGACTTGACCGACCTCCCCAAGCACCAGCTGGCCAGCTTCGACCGCCTGCACCTGTGGTACTTCGGGGATGCCGATCGCCGCCATCAGCCGGAGCTGGACCCCTCCGAGCGGGTCAGCACCTTCGCCGAGGTGGCAGGAGGCCTCTCCGCCGAGGCGGCCGTCTACGAGGCCGGACGCTGCCTCTCCTGCGGCAACTGCTTCGAGTGCGATGGCTGCCTGGGAGCCTGCCCCGAGGACGCCGTGATCAAGCTCGGGGTGGGGCACCGGTATCGCTTCAACTACGACCGCTGCACCGGCTGCGGGGTCTGCTTCGAGCAATGCCCCGTCCACGCCATCGAGATGGTGGCGGAGACCGTCTGATGTCGGCGACGATCGACGGCAACGAGGCGGTGGCCTCGGTCGCCTACCGCCTGAACGAGGTCTGCGGCATCTTCCCGATCACACCGGCTTCCCCGATGGCCGAGCTGGCCGACGAGTGGGCGAGCCAGCGGCGCCCCAACATCTGGGGCAACGTCCCCCGGGTGGTGGAGATGCAGAGTGAGGGCGGTGCCGCGGGAGCCCTGCACGGGGCCCTCCAGGGAGGGGCCCTCTCGACCACCTTCACCGCTTCCCAGGGACTGCTGCTGATGATCCCCAACATGTACAAGATCGCCGGGGAGCTGACCCCTACCGTGTTCCACATCGCGGCCCGCTCCCTAGCGGCCCAGGCCCTTTCGATCTTCGGAGACCACTCCGACGTGATGGCGGTCCGCCAGACCGGGTTCGCCATGCTGGCCTCGTCGTCGGTCCAGGAGGCCCAGGACCTGGCGGCGGTGGCCCAGGCCGCCACCCTCCGGTCGCGAGTTCCCTTCGTGCACTTCTTCGACGGCTTCCGGACCTCCCATGAACTGAACACCATCGAGCTGCTGTCCGACGAGGACCTGGCCGCGACGGTGCCCCTGGAACTGGTTCGCGCCCACCGCCAGCGGGCGATGTCCCCGGAGCATCCGTTCATCCGCGGGACCTCGCAGAACCCTGATGTCTACTTCCAGGCCCGGGAGACGGTGAACCCCTATTACGAGCGGGTCCCGGATCTGGTGGCGGGCGCCCTGGTGCAGCTCGGAGAGCGCACCGGGCGCCACTACCACCTGGTCGACTACACGGGTCACCCAAAGGCGGAGCGGGTGATGGTGGTGATGGGTTCGGGAGCCGAGACCGCGCGGGAGACGGTCGCCCACCTGAACCAAAGGGGCGAGCGGGTGGGCGTCCTGACGGTCCGCCTCTACCGCCCGTTCCCGGCCGCCGAGCTGCTGGCGGCTCTGCCGGCGACGGCAACCAGGGTCGCGGTTATGGACCGGACCAAGGAGCCGGGATCGCTGGGCGAGCCGCTGTTCCTGGATGTACTGGGGGCCCTGGCGGAGGCTCAGACCCACGCCGAGCGAGGGCCAATCCCGATGGTGATCGGCGGCCGCTACGGTCTCTCCTCGAAGGAGTTCACGCCCGGGATGGTGGCCGGGGTGTTCGAGGAGCTGGGCCGGGAGCACCCCCGCCGCCGCTTCACGGTGGGCATCAACGACGACGTCTCCGGCACCAGCATCAGCTACCAATCGGGGCTCGACATCGAGGCTCCGACCACGGTTCGGGCGGTCTTCTTCGGCCTGGGTTCCGACGGCACCGTGGGCGCCAACAAGAACACCATCAAGATCCTGGGCGTGGAGGCCAACCTCTACGCCCAGGGTTACTTCGTCTACGACTCCAAGAAGTCGGGGTCGCAGACCATCTCCCACCTGCGCTTCGGGCCCGACCCGATCCGGGCCCCCTACCTGGTGAGCCGGGCCAGCTTTGTCGGCTGCCACCATTTCGAACTCCTGGAGCGGGTCGACATCCTGGGCTGTGCCGCCCCGGGGGCGACCCTGCTGCTCAACGCCCCCCACCCCCCCGACCAGGTGTGGGACGCGCTCGCCCGTCCGATTCAGGCCGAGATCCTGGAGAAGGGACTCAAGCTCTACGTGATCGACGCCGGCCGGATCGCGCGCGAGGTGGGCCTGGGAGGACGGGTCAACACGGTGCTGCAGACCTGTTTCTTCGCGATCTCCGGGGTGCTCGAGCCGGAGCGGGCGATCGCTCGGATCAAGGCGGCGATCACCAAGAGCTATGGCGCACGAGGCTCAAAGGTGGTGGCGGCCAACCTGCAGGCCGTCGACCAGGCCCTGGCGGCGCTGGCCCTGGTCGAGCTGCCCGCCAAGGTGACCTCCACGGCGGAGCTGCCGCCACCGGTCCCCGCCGGCGCCCCCGAGTTCGTCCAGCGGGTGACCGCGGAGATGATCGCCGGGCGGGGCGACCAGCTGCCGGTGAGCGCGCTGCCGGTGGACGGGACCTGGCCGAGCGGCACCGCCGCCTACGAGAAGCGCAATGTCTCCGACCTGGTCGCGCTCTGGGACCCCGACCTCTGCATCCAGTGTGGCAACTGCAGCTTCGTTTGCCCTCACAGCGTGATCCGCTCGAAGTACTATCCCGAGTCCGCCCTGGCCGGGGCCCCGGCCAGCTTCCGGTCGGCGCCCCTCTCGGCCCGTGGGCTCCCGGCCACCACCTACACCCTGCAGGTGTACGCCGAGGACTGCACGGGGTGCGCTCTGTGTGTGGAGGTCTGCCCGGTGACCGCCCCTGACGACACCGAGCGCAAGGCGATCAACCTGGCCGACCGCGAGCCGCTGGTGACCATCGAGCGCGGCAACATCGCCTTCTTCGAGACCCTGCCCTATGCCAGGCGCTCGCGGGTAGACTTCGGGACCGTCCGCGGCGCCCAGTTCCTGCGGCCGCTCTTCGAGTTCTCAGGCGCCTGCGCCGGCTGCGGCGAGACCCCGTATCTCAAGCTGCTCTCCCAGCTCTTCGGCGACCGCGCCACCATCGCCAACGCCACCGGCTGCTCCTCGATCTACGGTGGCAACCTGCCCACCACCCCCTGGACGGTCAACTCCGACGGCCGCGGCCCCGCCTGGTCCAATTCCCTCTTTGAGGACAACGCCGAGTTCGGCCTGGGGCTGCGCCTGGCCGCCGACAGCCATGTTGACCTGGCCCGCCGGCTGCTTTCGGAGCTGCGGGAGAAGCTGGGTGGCGAGCTGGTGGAAGCCATCCTCAGCGCGCCCCAGCGGTCCGAGTCGGAGTTCCGCTCCCAGCGGGAGCGCGTCGCCGAGCTGAAGCGCCGCCTGGCCACCCTGGAGGCGCCGGCGGCGGTCGACCTTGCCAGCGTGGTCGACCACCTGGTGCGGCGCAGCGTCTGGCTGGTCGGCGGCGACGGCTGGGCCTATGACATCGGCTACGGAGGCCTCGACCACGTCCTTGCCAGTGGTCACGATGTCAACGTCTTGGTGCTGGACACCGAGGTCTACTCCAACACCGGCGGGCAGATGTCCAAGGCCACCCCGCTGGGCGCGGTGGCCAAGTTCGCGGCCGCCGGCAAGACCGTGGAGAAGAAGGACCTGGCGCTGCAGGCGATCGCCTACGGGACCGTCTATGTGGCCCGGGTCGCGATGGGCGCCGACCCCCAGCAGACCCTGCAGGCGTTCCGCGAGGCGGAGGCGTACGACGGACCCTCGCTGGTGATCGCCTACAGCCACTGCATCGCCCATGGCATCGACATGCGGCAGGGCCTCGACCAGCAGTATCGGGCCGTGGCCAGCGGCTACTGGCCCCTGGTCCGCTATGACCCGAAGCTGCGGGCGGCCGGTCGCAATCCCTTCCTGCTCGACTCCGCCCGGCCCCACCTGCGGCTGGAGGAGTACAGCCAGCGGGAGCTGCGCTACTCGATGCTGGCCAACTCCGACCCAGCCGAGGCCGAGCGCCTGGCGGGGCTCTCTCAGGCCGCGGTCAAGCTGCGTTGGGACACCTACGAGGAGATGGCGACCTGGCCGGCCCAGCGCTTCGCGGCCGACGCTCGCCGGCTGCACTGATGGAGCTCCGCACCGACTACATGGGGCTGCAGCTGCGCAACCCGCTGGTGGCGTCCGCCTCACCTCTCTGCCACACGGTGGACGGGGTGCGCAGCCTGGCCGACGCCGGGGTGGGGGCGGTGGTGCTGCACTCGCTCTTCGAGGAGGAGCTGGCCGAGGAGGCAGCCCGCCAGGCGCGGCTGATCGAGGCGGGCAGCGAAAGCTTCCCCGAGTCGCTCTCCTACTTTCCCACCTCCGCTGGCTTCGGGCCCAGGCCGTACCTCGACCTGCTGGAGCGGGCCGCCGCCGCCGTGGACATCCCCGTGATCGGCAGCCTGAACGGGGCCAGCCCCACCGGCTGGACCGACTACGCCAGGGCGATGCAGGACTCGGGAGCGGCCGCGATCGAGCTCAACATCAGCTACCTGCCAGGAGACCCCAGCATCTCGGGCCGCGACGCGGAGCGCCGCCACCTAGAGATCCTGCAGCTGGTCGAGGCAGAGGTGACGGTACCGATCGCAGTCAAGCTCAATCCCTACTTCAGCTCAATCGGGGAGATGGCGGTGGAGCTGGACCGGGCCGGCGCGGGCGCCCTGGTGCTCTTCAACCGGTTCCTTTACCCCGACATCGACTCAGAGTCACTCGGGGTGGTGTCGACGGTGGGCCTGTCCAACCCCCGGGAGGCGCGGCTGGCGCGCACCTGGATCGCGCTGTTGCGGGGGAGGGTGAAGGCGGGCCTGGCGGCCACCACCGGGGTCGAGGGGCCCGACGACGTGGCCCGCTACCTGCTCGCGGGAGCCGATGTGGTGATGACCACCTCGGCTTTGCTGCGGCACGGGCCCCAGCATGCCCGGGTGCTGCTCGACGGCCTGGCCGAGTGGATGGCGCGGAAGGGATTCAGCAGGCTTGACGACTTCCGGGGGAGGTTGGCGGTGCCGTCCGGGACTGATGCCACGGCTCATGCCAGGGCTGGCTACGTGGCCGCCCTGCGGGCTGCCAACGCCAGCCCCCACGGGCCCTGGTGAGACCGGGAGCGCCGGGTCAGGGGCCAGGGGGGACGATCCCGCCAGGTTTGTCGGCGATCAGGGTGTACTCCAGCGGCACCGGCTGCCCGCCCAGCCGCATCCGGTAGCGACCGTCCGGGTCAGGGCCCGGGAGGTCCCCCCGATGATCCCGGCTCGACTCGGTGCGCTCCTCCAGCCAGCGGACCTCGAGACCGGACTCCACCGCGGCGGTGACCACCTCGCCAAGGCTGTGGGCGTACTGGACGGTGGTGGTGGCCTCGATCACGGCGTCGCGGTCGGTGTAGGTGCCCGCAGAGTCGAAACGATGGGGACCGTCGAATCCGTAGGGGAAGTCCAGCCGGAGCGGATCGATGGTCTCGACCATCCCGGGGAAGGGATGGATCTCGACCAGCAGCAGGCTTCCGCCTGGCCGCAGCAGGTGTTGGACAGCCCGCATCCAGGCCCCGATGTCCGAGATCCAGCAGAGGACGCCAATGGTGGCGTAGGCAAGATCGAAGTGCCCGAAAAGGGTGGCCGGCGGGGCGCACACGTCAGCTTCCACCAAGCGCAGCTCAACTCGGCTCCTGAGCGCCAGCCGGGCGGCCTTGGCCAGGGCCACCCGCGAGAAGTCGAGGCCGGTGACCCTGGCCCCCATCCGAGCCAGGCGGATGGAGTCAAAACCAATGTGGCACTGCAGGTGGATCACGTCAAGGTTGGCCACCGAGCCCACGGCCCGGCGCAAGCCATCGAGCTCAGCTGCCGCCAGGGAACCGGCCCCGGAAACCAGCGCCTCGGAGTCGTAGACG
>JABEUU010000126.1 GCA_013044295.1 Candidatus Dormiibacterota bacterium | reverse complement strand
TCCCGCGGGTGAGCGAAGTGTCACCCAGCGTGTTCACCGGGAGCGAGGTGCGCGCCATCGCCACCCCGGACGATGGGGCGCGCCTGAGCGAGACCCGGCTCTGGGACGAAGCAACCCGCCCCATCGGCCCGCAGCCCGACCCAAAGCGCCGCTACACGGCGGCGGAGCTGGCGAGTTCGCAGACCCTGGTCGCCGTGCACGATCATCTGCGCAGCGAGCTGCGCGCCGTCCGTCGTCTGGTGGACGGGGTGCTCGCGGGCTCGCTCGAAGTGCCCCAGGCACGGCAGGCGCTGGCGGCGATGACGCTTCGTCAGAACAGCTGGACGATGGGCACCTACTGCGCCGCCTACTGCCGTCTCGTCACCACCCACCACACCATCGAGGACCGGAGCGTCTTCCCGCGCCTGCGCCGATCCGATCCCCGCCTGGCTGCGGTCCTCGATCGGCTGGAGGCCGAGCGCGCGACCAGCCACGAGGTCCTCGAAGAGGTGGACCGGGCACTGGTGCTCTACCTGGAGACGCCCAACATTTCTCCGGCGCTACAGGGGGCCCTCGATGTCCTGACCGACACACTTCTGTCACACCTCGCCTACGAGGAACGGGAACTCGCCGAACCCCTCGCCGCGTCGGGCTTCCTTTGAGTCCTCAGCTCAGGCGCTTCTGCCGGTTCCCGGTGGCCCTGCCGAGCGCCACCACCGCCCGCGCCACAACTCCAATGTGAAGTGGGGCCGGTGCGACGCGTGGCGATGCGGCTAGCCGGGTCGGAGCGGCTAGCCAACCTCTTGGGGCCCCGGAACGCACCTCCCACTTCATCGCCGGAACGCCAGGGCCGAGGTGCAGTTGGGGCTGGCCGGCAAGATGGACATCACACGCCTCGGCCACAGCTACGAGAATCCCCACTGGGACCGGGTCCCACGGCGGGACGGACCTGGTGGGTGCGGACGACCGGCCGGCAACTGGGACCAGAACACTGCTCCGTGCCATAGGAGATCTGCCGCCAGCTATGCCCCCGTGCGCCGAGCCCTCAGCCCGCCGTGGGTCCGGTCAGGGCTTGAAGGACCTCCTCCGTCCGGCGGACGCGCCCGATCCGAGGGAAGATCGTCCGGAAGACAAAGGCATGGTCCTCGGCCGCTCGCGCCGAACAGGCGTCCTCGACGAAGACCTGCTGGTAGCCACGCTCAAAGGCGTCGCGGGCCGTGCTCTCGACCCCGAAGTTGGTCGAGATGCCGCAGAGGATGATGGTCCCGATTCCCCGGCGCCTGAGTTGCAGGTCAAGGTCGGTGCCGTAGAAGGCGCCCCACTGCCGCTTGCGCACGACGTGGTCGCCATCTCTGGGGCCCAGCTCCGGCACGATCTCATCCCACCCCGGAGGCGGGCTCGGCCGCGGCGCCGGTTGGTCGACCACGGGATGCAGGGCGTCCCGGCCGTCGGCGGATGGGCCCACGTGGACCAGGACCACCAAGGCTCCCCGGGCGCGGCAAGCGGTGGCGAGGGCTCCCGCCCGGGCGACCACTGAGGCCGTGTCGTAGGGGGCCCCGGGCATTCCCACGATCCCCTTCTGAAGGTCGATGACGACCAGAGCCAGGTGCTCTGGGTCCAGTTCAAGCTCTTGTTCTGGCATGATGCCTCCTGCGGCTCAGCGCCCCCTTGTTTGCCATCAGCTCTCGGTTTCGGGCGCCGCTGTGGCGGTGAGATGGTGCCCTTGGCGCGCGGGGCAAGTCGGAGATCCCTGCCGCCTTAGGATGGGCGCCAAGGCGATGGCAGGGTACCGCAACCGGCCGGCCCGCCGTATGCGTGTAACCACTGGCTCACGCCACCTGGCCCTGATGGTCGGTGGAGCATCCGCCTCCGGCGCACCCCCTCACGTCACCTCGATCCACCAACAAGGCAACTCACAGAGGTGGCACTCCGAAGGAGGAGCCGCCATCACCCGAACAGGGCATCCACGGAGAGGTAGCGCTCGCCGCTGTCGTACGCGAACGTCAGCACCCGAGCCCCGTCGGCCATTTCTGGTGCCAGGGAGGCCACCGCCGCCAGCGACGCCCCCGAGGAGACACCGACCAGGATTCCCTCCTCACGCGCCGACCGCTTGGCGTAGGCGAAGGCATCCTCCGGCGCCACCTGGATGATTCCATCCAGCAGCTCCGTGCGCATGACGCCTGGGATGAATCCCGCTCCGATCCCCTGAATCGGATGGGCCGCGTGGGTCCCGCCGGAGAGGACCGGGGACAGGGTCGGCTCCACCGCATACACCTTGAGTCCAGGCCACCTGGGCTTGAGGACCTCGGCGCAGCCGGTGATGTGGCCCCCGGTGCCGACTCCGGTCACCAGATAGTCAAGGCCATCGGGGAAGTCGGCCAGGATCTCGTCGGCGGTGGTCCTCCGATGGACCTCGACGTTGGCGGGGTTGTTGAACTGCATTGGCATCCAGGCCCCCGCGGTGGCGGCCACGATCTCCTCGGCCCTGGCGATGGCCCCCTTCATACCCAGCTCCCGGGGGGTGAGCTCGATCTGGGCCCCGTACCCGGCCATGAGCTTGCGCCGCTCGATCGAGAAGGACTCAGGCATCACCAGGATGATCCGGTACCCCTTCACCGCCGCCGCCAGGGCCAGCCCGACTCCGGTGTTGCCAGACGTTGGCTCGACGATGGTGGACTCCGCCCCGAGAATTCCGCGCCGTTCGGCGTCCTCGATCATGGCCAGCCCGATCCGGTCCTTGATGCTGCCCCCTGGATTGACCCGCTCCTGCTTGAACCAGACCTCGATCCGGGGGTCGAAGAGGCGGTTGATCCGAATCTCCGGGGTGCCGCCGATGCTCCCGAGAATGCTGTCAAATTTCATATCTACTCCCTTGTACCACGGGGCGCTGCGGTCGCCCCGGCTGATGCGATCTCCTCCAGCCGGCCCGTCTTCACGTCGTAGATGAAGCCCCGGACGCTGGATTGCTTGGGAATGAAGGGGCTCTGGGCGATCCGCCTGAGCGACTGCCTGACGTCGCCCGCCAGGTCTGAGAACGCCTCCATGGAGAAGGCGGGACGGATGCCGGTCTCCTCCTCGATCTGATCCTTCAGCTCCTCGTCCCTGAAGGTGAGCATGCCGCAGCCGGTGTGGTGCAGCACAACGATCTCCTCTGTCCCCAAGAGCCTTTGGGAGATCACCAGCGAGCGAATGGCGTCGTCGGTCACAGCGCCGCCGGCGTTGCGAATCACGTGGGCGTCGCCGTCTGCCAGACCGAGAATCTTGTTGACATCGAGGCGGGCGTCCATGCAGGCGACCACGGCGACCCCGAGGCGGGGCGGAGCGGGCAGGTCGCCCTTATCGAAAGAGTGGGCGTAGCTGCGGTTGTTAGCCAGCAGTTGGTCGATGGCAGAGATGGCTGGTTCCTCCGAAAGAACTGACAGGGTCGCGGTGGCTGCACTAGGGCCAGCGCGGACGGGGAGACTGGGACGCTACGGTGAGGGCGGAGGTCAGCCTCTACAGAGCATCGTCTGGCAACGGCAGAAGTCGACCGCCAGCCGTTGGGTCAGGCCCGCTTCAGTCCCAGTCATGGCCCGGAGTCTAGCAGGCCAACCAGAGGGCCGCCCCGGGCCGGACCCAGAGGACTCGCGTCAGCTCCTCGCACGTATGGCCTGCTCGGAACTCGGACCCCACCTCTTTCAACATTCCCCTCTCACCTTGGCCTCGCCTGGGCCACCGCCGAGCTCTTCCCCCGTGGGCGGATCTCCGTCGCCCCGACTGGCGCCGGTACCAACTTGGTCCAGTCCATCCCGGAGCGCGGATTGTGTAAAGGCGACCGCACCCAGTCAAGGCGCGATGACTTTGCCATCGTGCGTGCGAACAGCGCGAGCGCCCGGCCGTAGGGCCGACCGATGCTGATCCGGGATGGGCAGTGCTAGTCGGAACTGCGGTCGCGTCCTGGGCAAGGCGCGCTCCCTCACTGCGGCGCGGCCGTCCAGGACCGCCGTCGTCCTGATCACTCGAGCCGGCGAGCCAACCTGATCAGGCGATCCAGGACTCGGTCGCCATCCACCCGCAGCGCGTTGTGCTGGTATTCGTTGGTGACCCAGGGTCGCAGGCCCTTCACCAGACTCGCCGTCTCCTCGGAAAACCGCCGCTCCACATAGGCGTCATCGGCGAAGATCGCAGCCGCGGCCGGCACCTCATTGGCCGCCAGCGCAGCCTGGTCATAGAGCCTCGGCCAGGGGAAGTCCGCCAAGGCGTCCGCCGCTTCCTTCATCGGCACCAGGGCCCGGTACTCGTCGAACATCCAGGGAAAGACATGCTCGCCCGTGAAGAGCTCGACCCGCTCCCGGAAGGGGTCGGGTTGAACCCGCTCCCCCGACCACCGGGTGGCAACCCCATCGGCGTAGCAGGCCTCATGGATGATGGCATAGAGAGGGTTGCGCGAGAATCCCAGCTCCGCCTCCACGTCTCTGAGAAACGCGGGTGACTCAGGTGGCAGCTCCAGGAGATAGTGGAGGCGCTCGGCCCCATCGCTCATGCCCAGCATGATGCCCAGCTGGCGCAGCCTCCGGCCGGTCAGCCGGTCACCTCCCGGAAGACGCACGTCCCGGCTACCCAACAGGGAGTGAAGCGCCAGGACTCGGTCTCGGTCCCTGGGAAACGTCTCGTAGTACCGACGGTTGCGCTCCATCATGCGCTCGTAGGTCGCCCGGTACACGTCATCGACCGGCCGTCCGACCGGGGGCAGCCCACCTGTGAACAGGGCTTCTCGAAGGCCCGCCGGAGCTTGCGAGAGATACGCCAGAGCGCAGAAACCGCCAAAGGATTGCCCGAGGATGCTCCATCGGTCCACTCCCAGGGCATGGCGAAGCAGCTCCGCGTCGGCCACGATCGAGTCGGCCCGAAAGTGAATCAGATACTTGACCTGTTCTGCGGGGGTCAGCCCGGCCAGGTCGCCCACAGGGGTCGACCGTCCGGTGCCGCGCTGGTCGAGCATGAGGACCCGGTAGTCCTGCAGAGCCCGCTCCAGCCAACCCGGGCTCCAGGGGTGGCGGGTGGGACGGAACGCCTCATGCCCGGGGCCGCCCTGCAGATAGACCAGGAAGGGCCGATCCACACCGTCGGGGGCGGCGACTTCGCGGGCGAAGACCTTGATGCTCGGCCCCTCGCCGCTCCCATGATCGAGAGGCACCTCCAGCTCGTGGTCGGTGAGGATGAGGCCGTCAATGATGATCGGACTGTCAGATTGAATCAAAGTCATGATTCCACTCCCTCCTGGCGCTGACCTACTCTGCTGACCACCCTGCGAGGCGCCGAAGGTGGGTCCGTGGTCCATCCCGCCAAGGGCTGCTGAACCCGACTGCAGCCGATGGCCACGATGCGGCCCCAGGGCCGGGACCGCATACACGGGAGCAGACTCGCCACTAGGTCGACCTGCCGGAAGAGCAACGCGGTCGGACCGGACTGCAACAGACCCTCGTCAAGATCGACCGCCGGCGCCGGCCCTCCGGAGTTGAGCACCACAATGTCGCCCGCGCCAAAGGCCCGCTTCGCTGCGGAGACCACAGTTTCGACCGAGGTGGGGTCGGCCAGGTCGGGGCCAACCCCGATCGCCCTGGGCAACTCGCTGGCCAATTGCTGGGCCAGGGCTTGGCGACGGCCGGCGATCACGACCTTGGCCCCCTCCCTACCCAGCATGGTGGCTACGGCCGCTCCCCGTCCGGAGGTCGACCCGGCCACTATGGCGGTATGCCCCTCAAGTCCCAGATCCATCTCCATCACCTCCTATGGGCCAACGCCGTTCGGGACTATAGGTGCGAGCCCCCCCCCGCGACGCCGCCGGGTTCGAAGTCTCTCGCCGGGTCGATTCACCTGGTTGGCCCACCCCGACGGTCGGAAGTGGGCGTTCGAGCTCCCCCGGCTTCCTTGCGCCTCGCGGCACGCTGCGGAGTGGAAGCGGGGCGGCTGCCGCCAGGTGCGGGCCCGTCCGCTTGGTCGCCAAGACCCCCAACTGGGGAGGCGGACACCGGCGCCAGGCAGCGGACCAACAGCCTGCCGCTCCTGACCACGCCGCCATCCTTGAGCTCGGGAGAGGCGCTACCACGCGGGTCGAAGCGGGTGTCGGTGCGACTTCGCTCACTCCGGTGCCCGGCCTCGCGGCGCTGGGGCCGGCGGCCCGGGATTGCTCGCGCCAGAGCCCCAGATGTCACCGACTTTGTACTCCTCGGGAAAGTGGGCATCCGGATCCAGGACCCAGCGGGCATGGCCCGTCACCCAGGCGCGTCCGCTGATCCGGGGACCGACCGCGGAGCTGCCATGCACCTTGGTCTCCGCCATCAACCAGCCGGTGAACACGGTCTGCAGGACGCCCTCGTGGCAGAAGTCCTGCCCCGAGGCCAATTCGCCGCGGGCATGCAGGCAGGCCATCTCGGCACTGGTCCCGGTGCCGCATGGAAAGCGGTCCAGGGCGCCGGTGCAGGTGTCAGGCCGGCGCCAATCCAAACCCTCAGTTGAGACCACGACCGCGTTGCGCAGATCCGCATGGGGCACGCTCGGGGCCCCCGAAAGCAAGGCGATCG
>JABEUU010000125.1 GCA_013044295.1 Candidatus Dormiibacterota bacterium | reverse complement strand
GGCGGCGGGCAACCGCAGGCCGCTCTTGGGCGTGAAGACGACCAGCGGGCGCCGCTCCTCCGCCAGCGCCTGGATCCGCAGCAGATGGAAGTACTGGGCGGCATTGGTGGGGTTTGCCAGGCGCATGTTGCCCTCCGCGGCCAACTCCAGAAAGCGCTCGATTCGAGCGCTGGAGTGCTCGGGTCCGCTGCCCTCGTAGCCGTGCGGCAGCAGCAGGGTCAGCCGTGACTCCTGGTCCCACTTGGCCTGGCCGGCGGCGATGAACTGGTCGATGATCACCTGGGCGTTGTTGAAGAAGTCGCCGTACTGGGCCTCCCAGATCACCAGCGCCTGGGGCTTGGTGACCCCGAAACCGTACTCGAACCCCATGGCCGCCACCTCCGACAGGGGGCTGTTGTGGAGCTCGAAGGTGGCCCGAGCCGCATCCAGGTGCTGGATCGGGGCGTAGGCCGCCCCGGTCACGGTGTCGTGCAGGACCAGGTGGCGCTGACTGAAGGTGCCTCGCTCGGAGTCCTGGCCCGTCAACCGGATCGGAACACCCTCCGCGATCAGGCTGGCGAAGGCGAGCGCCTCGGCCTGGGCCCATAGCAGCCGGCCGCCCTTCGCGAACGCGGCCGGGCGCTGGCCGAAGAACCTGGTCAGCTTGGGATTCAGGTTGAACCCATCCGGGAACCTCGCCAGCTGGCGGTCCAGGTCGGCCAGGCGGTCGCGGGCCACCGCGGTCGCCACCTGAGGCAGCCGGGGCTGCTCGGACATGGTGCCGGCCGGCTGGGCCTCCCCGCTCAGCTCGGCTCCGTGGGCGACCGCCTCGGAGTGGCCGTCGACCATCTCCTGATAGCAGGATGACTGCTCCTGGGCCAGCTGCTCGGAGCTGAGCAGTCCGTGCTGCATCAGCCGCTCGCCGTACACCTGGACCAGGGTCGGATGGCTGCGGATCTTGGCCATCATCAGGGGCTGGGTGTAAGCCGGCTCGTCGCCCTCGTTGTGACCGAAGCGGCGGTAGCCGATCAGGTCGATGAGGACGTCGCGTTCGAAGGTGGCACGATAGCTGACCGCCAGCCTCACAGCGGCCAGGCACGCCTCCACGTCGTCACCGTTGACGTGGATGATGGGAATGTCATAGCCCTTGGCGATGTCGCTGGCATAGCGCGTGGACCGTCCGTCCGCGGGGTCGGTGGTGAACCCGATCTGGTTGTTGGCGATGATGTGCACGGTGCCGCCGACCCGGTAGCCGTCGAGCCCCTGCAGGTTCAGCGTCTCGGTCACCACCCCCTGGGCGGTGAAGGCGGCGTCGCCATGGATCAGGACCGGGATCGCGCAGCGCGTGTCCTGGACCAGCTCCGTCTGGCCGTCAACGGTCTGGCGGGCCCGGGTCCGCCCCTCGACCACCGCATTGACCACCTCCAGATGGCTGGGGTTGTGGGTCAGGACCACGCCCACCTCGCGGTTGTCCCTGGTCCGGGCCACCCCCTCAGCGCCGTAGTGGTATTTCACGTCGCCAGTGGAGGCGCCCCCCAGATAGGCCCCACTCTCGAACTCAGCGATGATGTCCTCCAGGGAACGCCCCACGATCCGGTGGGTGACGTTGAGGCGGCCCCGGTGGGCCATGCCCAGCACGACCTCGCGGGTGCCGTCCTTGGCGAACAGCTCGATCAGAAGCTCCAGCATGGGCACCAGGGCGTCCACACCCTCAATCGAGAAGGTGTGCTGGCCGAGATAGGTCTTGCGTAGGAACCTTTCGAACGCGTCCACCTGGGCCAGTCGATGGAGCAACTCCAGCTGCTCCTCCGGCCTCAGGTGCCCCAGGTGGGCGCCGGATTCGATCTGGCTGCGCAGCCAGGTGCGCTGCTCGTGGCTGGAGATGTGTTCGATCTCGTAGGCGAGCGTGCCACAGTAAGTTTGGCGCATGTGAGGCAGGGCCTCGGCCAGGGTTGCCCCCGGCACCGCCACCCTCAGGATGTCAGCCGGGACCTGGGCCATCAGAGCCGGGTTGAGCCCGACCGTAACCGGCTCCAGGGAGGGGTCCCCGGGCGGCTCGCTGCCCAGGGGGTCGAGTCGTGCCGCCAGATGCCCATGGGTGCGGTAGGCCTTGACCAGGGACATTCCGGCAGCAACCGCCCGCATCAGCTGCCCGTTGGAAGCGCTCGGGGTGACCGCCAGCAGGCTGGACGTGGCGGCTACGGTCCCAGCCGCCAACTCCGGGAGGGCGAGGTGAAGGCTGCTGAAAACCCTCTCGTAGAACTCGTCGTCGCCGGCCAGGAGCCGCTCCAGGCGACGCAGCAACATGCCCGACTCCAGGCCCTGAACCAGCCGGTGGTCGTAGGTGCTGGTCACCGTCATCACCGGTTGCAGACCCAGAGCGGCCACCGCCGCCGACGCCATGTTCGAGAACCCCGGTGGGTTGCCGATGGCGCCGACCGCGATGATCGCCGCCTGCCCGGCCATCAGGCGGGGAACGGATGCGATCGTGCCGACCCCGCCGGGATTGGTGAGGGTGATGGTGGCCCCGGCCAGGTCATCCACCGACAGGCCTCCGGTCCGGGTCCGACGCACCAGCTCCTCGTAGGCGGCGCGGAATTGTGCGAAGTCGAGCTGGTGGGCGCCCTTGATCACGGGCACCAGCAAAAAGCGGGTGCCGTTGGAGCGCTCCACATCCACCGCCAGTCCCAGGTTCACGCCCTGGCGGACCAACTTGTTGGGCTTGCCGTCGACACTGATGAAGCCGGTGGAGAAGCCGGGCATCTCCGCCGCGGCACGCACCAGCGCGAAGGCGATCAGATGGGTGAAGGAGACCTTGAGGTCGGAGTGCCCCGCCGCCCGCAGCGCCTCGTTGAGCTGGCCCCGCCGGCTGCTGAGGACAGGTACCTCAAGGGTCCGGAAGCTGGTGGCGGTGGGGATCCCAAGGCTCGCTTCCATGGCGTCCACCAGCACCGCCGCAGAGCCCTTGATCGGCACCGTCAAGGGGGGCGCCGCCGGGGCTGGGGAGCCGGTCGGCGCCGCCACCACGTCATCGCGCCTGACCACCCCTCCTGGCCCGCTGCCCGGAACCCGGGCCAGATCCACGCCTTGGAGGGCCGCTGCCCGGCGCGCCAGCGGCGTGGCGTCCAAGTCGGACGGGACGGGTGCCGTCGGGGGAAGTGGCGTGGCTGCGAGCGGCGGTGCGACCGGAGGGTGGACCGGCGAGGTAACGGTTGCTCCCGGCTCGATCCGGGCCAGCACTGCGCCCACCGCAACCGTCTCCCCCTCGGGCACCATCACCTCCAGCACCCGTCCATCGACAGGGGATGGCACCTCGGCGTCTACCTTGTCGGTCTGGATCTCGACCAAGGTCTCGCCGGCGGAGATCTGATCCCCCACCTGCTTTCGCCAGGTGCCCACGACACCCTCCGTGACCGACTCACCCAGGGCCGGCAGCGGTACCGGCACCGGCTCGGCGGCGGGACTAGCTGGACCCGCAGGCGGTGCGGCCACCTCCCTCGCCGGGGCGCTGGGGCTGCCATTGACCCCGGCTCCGACTTCGATCTCGGCCAGGGGGCCGCCGACAGCGACAACGTCGCCCTCTGCGGCCAGGATCCGGACCAATTGGCCCGACTCGGGAGCCGGCACTTCAGCATCGATCTTGTCGGTCTGGATCTCCACCAGCGTCTCGCCGGCGGCAACCTGATCGCCCACCTGCTTGCGCCAGGAGCCCACCACCCCCTCGGTCACCGACTCTCCCATCTGAGGCAGAGTTACCGCCAGGGTCTTTGGGGGCACAATATCTCCCGGTTCGATCAGCGTGGGCGTCACCACCGGCAGGGCGGCTCGCACCGCCGCTCTGCCGCCGCTCTGTATGGCTCTACCTAACGATTCTAAGAGACAGCAGATGAAGACACGATGGGGGCCTTGACTCCTGGAGGCCAAAGGCCCAAGATATTGCGCCTAGGCCGGGTCACAACCGCAACATGTAGTTCGGCGGCCACCTAGGCAACCTCAGCAACCCCCACTCGTCCCACCAGGAGGAAATCTTGTGGACCGATCCGCCAGCGACCCCGAACCAGCCCCGACCGGAGCATCCGACAGCTCGCCCCGAGCGGCTGCCAGTGGGGCCGCCGCGCCCGCTGTCAAACGCGAAGGCCTGCGCGTCCAGCGCCACTTCAGCGAGCCCGGAGTCCATCCCTTCGACGCCATCCAATGGGAGCTTCGCACCGCCTCCATCGCCAACGAGAAGGGTGAGTCGGTCTTCACTCAGGAGGACGTCGAGGTGCCGGCCTTCTGGTCGCAGCTGGCCACCAACGTGGTGGTGTCCAAGTACTTCCGGGGCCTTCAGGGCAGCCCCCAGCGCGAGCACAGCGTTCGCCAGCTGATCTCCCGAGTGGCGGACACCATTCGCGATTGGGGTCGCCAGGGTGGCTACTTCGCCACTGACGAGGATCTGGAGACCTTCCACGCCGAGCTCTGTGCCATCTTGGTGAACCAGGTTGCGGCCTTCAACAGCCCGGTCTGGTTCAACCTGGGGGCGGAGGCGAACCCGCAGGTGAGCGCCTGCTTCATCAACTCGGTCGAGGACACCATGGAGGCGATCCTGACCCTCGCCAAGACCGAGGGCATGCTCTTCAAGTGGGGCTCGGGCACCGGTACCAACCTCTCCACCATTCGCTCCTCGGTCGAGAACCTCGCCTCCGGCGGCACCGCCAGCGGGCCGGTCTCATTCATGAAGGGGTTCGACGCCTTTGCGGGCGTGATCAAGTCGGGCGGTACCACCCGGCGGGCGGCCAAGATGGTCATCCTCAACGCCGACCATCCCGACATCGTCGACTTCATCAACTGCAAGGTCCGGGAGGAGCGCAAGGCCTGGGCCCTGATCGAGGCCGGCTACGACGGCTCCTTCACCGGGGAGGCCTACTCCTCCGTCTTCTTCCAGAACTCCAACAACTCGGTCCGGGTCAGCGACGAGTTCATGCGCGCCTTCCTCGAGGACAAGGAGTGGCGCACCTACGCGGTCACCGACAAGACCCGGGTGGTGGGGACCTTCCGGGCCCGCGACCTGATGCGCCAGATCACAGAGGCGGCCTGGGCCTGCGGAGACCCCGGCCTGCAGTTCGACACCACCATCAACGAGTGGCACACCTCGCCCAACTCGGGGCGGATCAACGCCAGCAACCCGTGCTCCGAGTTCCTCTACCTGGACGACACCGCCTGCAACCTCTCCAGCATCAACTTGATGAAGTTCCTGGGCGCCGACGGCAGCTTCGACATCGAGGGCTACCGCCACACCAGCCAGATCATGCTGACCGCGATGGAGATCCTGGTCGGCTTCGCCAGCTACCCCACCGAGAAGATCACCGTCAACAGCCATAAGTTCCGCCCCCTGGGACTCGGCTACGCCAACCTGGGCGCGGTCCTGATGGCACTGGGATTGCCCTACGACAGTCCCCAGGCGCGCGATTACGCCGGGGCCCTGACCGCGATCCTGACCGGGGAGGCATATGCCCAGTCGGCCCGCATCGCCAAGGAGGTGGGCCCCTTTGAGGGCTATGAGATCAACCGCCAACCGATGCTGCGAGTGATGGAGAAGCACCGCGCCGCGGCCTACAAGATCTCGGCCGACTCGACCCCGGCACCGCTTCTGGCGGCAGCCCGAAAGGCCTGGGACGACGCCCACGAACTGGGCGCCGTGAACGGCTACCGCAACTCTCAGGTGACGGTGCTGGCGCCGACCGGGACCATCTCCTTCATGTTGGACTGTGACACCACCGGGGTCGAGCCGGACATTGCCTTGGTCAAGTACAAGAAGCTGGTCGGGGGCGGCCTGCTCAAGATGCTGAATGGGACCGTACCCTCCGCGCTGCGCCATCTCGGCTACGGCGAGGAGGCCATCTCCGACATCGCGGCGTACATCAGCGAACACGACACCATCGAGGGGGCGCCCCACCTGCGTGAGGATGACCTGGCGGTCTTTGACTGTGCGTTCCCGCCCGCCAACGGACAGCGCTCGATCACGTGGCAGGGCCACATCCGGATGATGGCCGCGGTGCAGCCGTTCATCTCGGGCGCCATCAGCAAGACCGTCAACCTACCCAAGGATGCCAGCCCCGAAGACGTAGAGCTGGCCTACACCGATGCCTGGAAGCTCGGGCTCAAGGCGGTGGCCGTCTACCGCGACGGCAGCAAGCGGAGCCAGCCCCTCTCCACCTCGCACAAGCAGGCAACCTACACCGGGCAGGAGGCGGTCGTCGCCGAGGTGCGGCCGGCGCGCCACCGGCTGCCCTCGGAGCGCGCCGCGATCACCCACAAGTTCGAGATCCAGGGCCACGAGGGTTACCTCACGGTGGGCCTGTACGAGGATGGCCAGCCGGGCGAGATCTTCCTCAAGATGGCCAAGGAGGGCAGCACCCTCAGCGGCATGATGGACTCGTTCGCCACTGCGGTCTCAGTCGCCCTGCAGTATGGCGTGCCGCTGCGGCTCTTCTGCGCCAAATTCGCGCACAGCAGGTTCGAACCGGCCGGCTACACCGGGAACCCAGAGATCCCGATCGCCAAGTCCATCGTCGACTACATCTTCCGCTGGCTGGCGGCGCGGTTCCTGTCCGTGGAGGACCGGGACGCCCTGGGAATCATCAGTCGCCGAGAGGAGACAATCAGCGGGATAGATGCACCCGTGGTCGGGAGGGCGGCGGTTGCCGCGCCCACAGCGACCGCTGGAGCGGCTCCCAACCAGGCCAGCGCCAAGCAGCTTTCGGCGGAGCTCACCTTCCGTAACCAGGAGGATGCCCCCTCCTGCTCCGAGTGCGGCGCCCTGATGGTCCGCAACGGAGCCTGCTACAAGTGCATGAACTGCGGCAGCACTTCCGGCTGTTCGTAATGG
>JABEUU010000124.1 GCA_013044295.1 Candidatus Dormiibacterota bacterium | reverse complement strand
GCCCCTCCCTGAAGGTAGGTCGCGCGCTGATTGGTCGGCCACAGTCAGCCCGGAAAGCGCCGCCCTGGACCGGCGGGCCCTGAAGGCGGCCACCTTCTGCCGGCTCAGGCAGCTGGCGGAGCAGAAGTGTCGGGAGCCATTGCGCGAGGTGTCTATGTATACCCGATCGCAGCGCTCCGCCTGGCAGATCCCCATCCTTCTCAGGCCATGGGAGCCGATGACTATCGCCAGCGCGGTAGCGCAAGTCGCGCCGCGGGCGCGAGCCCGGCCCGCCTCCTTCTCCTGGCTCTGAAAGTGCAGATGCCAGGTCTCGCCATCATGGCGGGCCAGCTGAGGGGCAGCGTGATAGTCCTGGAGGAGGGTGTTGACAGTGGTGGCAGCCAGGTCGGAGTCGTCGGCTGCGGCCGCCTCGAAGACCGTCCGCAGCCGGGACGCCAGGGCGAAGAAGGCCTCGGCATCCTGGACTGACATCTCCGACCCCACTCCCCAGATCTCTGCCTCCGCCTGCGCCGCCAGCTGCTCACGGCCGTCTGGCTCGAACGGAAGGGGCCTTGGCTTGCCCCGGTCAAAGCCGGGCGTGAGCTGGTTCACCAGCTCCGCGGCGGCCTCCACCCCTTGGTCTGTGTAACTGTCGAAGTTCATTTGACTAGTTAATGATCATATGCTATTCTGTTACTGGCAATAAGGCAATTACAAGTTACCGGGGTATTCATATCATGAATCCGAGTCTCATGCGCCTGATGACGGATGACCGAAACCGGGAGTTGCACAGCGTCGGGCGTCGTCGTCGGCCCTCCTTCGCGGACGGACTCCTGGAGCGGCGGACGGCGGCGGCAATACGTCTGCTCCGGGCAGGGTTTCGCCGGAGCTGATCAGCTCAGTTCCAGTGCGGGTTGGCCAGGGATGGCCGCCAGCACCTCCCCGATCAGAGTCGCGCTCGGAAGCAGCTGAGCGAATTGAACTGCTCGCTCCACCGAGATCGTGACCACCAGGCCGCCACTGGTCTGGGCGTCGCAGGCCAGCCAGCGCTGCTCGTCAGTGACCGTCGGGGCCACCTGCGTCGTGGTTGTGGAAAGTTCCAGGTTGCGGCGCGAGCCGCCCGGGATGTGGCCCTTCGCGATGAGGTCGATTACCCCCGGCAGAGCGGGCAAGGCGTTGGCCCTTAGCCTCACCCGGACGGCGGATGCCCTCGCCAAATTGTGAACGTGGCCGAGCAGCCCGAACCCGGTCACGTCGGTGGCCGCGCTGGCGCCGGCCCGCAGCATCGCGCCAGCTGCATCTCGGTTCAGCTGGCGCATGGTCGCCACGGCTCCGGCCAGGACCGCCGCCTCTACCTGCTGGGACTTGTGGGAGTTAAGGATCACCCCAGTGCCCAATGGCTTGGTGAGGAAGACCAGGTCTCCGGCCCTGGCGGTGGCATTGCTGATCATCCGCCTGGGATCGACTCGCCCCAACACGGCGCACCCAAACACTGGCTCTGGGCTGCGGATGGAGTGGCCACCGGCGATGGCGCACCCGGCCTGGCCCGCCACTTCCGCGCCTCCTTCTAGGATCTGGCGCAGGACGGCGCCATCGAGGTTGGCCAGATCGAAACCGACCAGGTTCAGCAGCAGAATCGGTTCCGCCCCCATGGCGTAGATGTCTGAGAGTGCATTGGCGGTCGCGATGGCGCCATAGTCGCGGGGATCGTCGACCGGGGGGGGGAAGAAGTCGGTGGTGGCGACCAGGGCCAGATCATCGGCCAGTCGGTACACGGCGGCATCATCCATGGTTTCCGCGGACACCAGGAGATCCCCACCGGCCGGGGTTGCGATTCCCACCAGGATCGAGGCCAGGTCGGCCTGGGCGATCTTCGCCGAGCAGCCACCCTGCCCGGTCAGTTCGGTCAGCCGCACGCTGGGTTCACAGATTCGGCCTCCTTAGGCGGTGCAGGTCGCCGACGCGCTCGATCACGCGGGACCGGGCCAGCCGCTCGAGAAGCGGCACCGCCACCCTTCGACTGGTGTGAAGGTGGTCCCTTACGGCCGCCACCGACACCCCCTCTGGTGATGTCGCCAGGAGATCTTGAAGGGTACTCTCCAGGGCATGGAACGCGGGCGCCGACATCAGCAGATCGCCGCTGAGCTGGATCGCCTCCCCTTGACGGATCAGGTAGGCACCGACCTCCCTGGTCATGCCTGCCTGTCTTAACTCGGCAGCCGTGGGAGGGTTGGCACCGGATTGATGCAGCAGGGCGGAGATTCGCTCCACGGCTGCGCCCGGGGTGCTTGCCGGCTCCTGGCCAGTCGCCTTCACCACCGGGCCGCTCGCCTCCAACACACCCTCGGCCTCCAAGCGACGTATGACCGAGTCGCCGTCGGGGCTGGAATCGAAGCCGAGCCGCTGCAGCAGCTGGCGGCGGGGCAGGCCCGGATCGAGTGGGTGGGATTGATGGTGCTGACGGAGCTCATCTTTGGTGAGCTCGACGAGATCCTGCCATCGCTCAGGGGCCACGAACCTCAGACCAACCTGCTGGAGGCGCCCGCCCGCGAGGGCCGCCGCCAAGGCGGTGATCGCGGCGCTTTCGGGAACCCCAGCCAGTCTGGCCGCGTGCTTGGCGGTCAGTCCCAGCGGGGCGCTCGTGGCCTCCATGACCGCCAGCTGGACAGGGCCGCTACCGCCGGCCTCGGCCAGGGCTCGCTCCCGCTGGGCCCACGCGTCCAGGGGAGCACGGGCCCAGCGGCGGTGGCGGGCTGGATGGGCATCGAGGACCACCCCCCCTCCCACCACCGCCGCCGGGCTGGGAGTGCGCAGGATGAGACGGTCGCCGGGCAGGGCCCACAGGGGGGAGTGGAGATGGAGCTGAGCGTATCCCGATCGCCCCGGAGCCAGGCGCTCTTCGCCGACCAGCCAGACGTCGGCAGGGACCGCCGCCGTGCCGCAGAGCACCTCCAGCTGCATGCCCTGGCGCACGCCTCTGGCGCCTAGGCTGGGGATGTGCAACAGGCAGTCCAGGTGGGAGCTGGAGGTGGCGTCCCCGGTAAGTCCGATCACGCTGCCGCGGGGGACATCCTTCACCGCGATGCCGTTTAGCGCCAGGGCCAGTCGTCCGCCGGGCTCGGCCGCGGTCACCGCCTGGCCGCGACGCTGCAACCCCTGAATGCGACCGCGCCTGCGGCTGGGAAAAGCTTCCACTCCCTCACCAAGGTGGAGTTTGCCCCCATCGAGGACTCCGGTCACCACCGTCCCGGTCCCTACCTGGGAGAAGCTTCGATCCACCAGGAGCCGGGGATGGCCGCGATCTGGGGGAGGCTGGATCTCGGCCAGCTCGGCATCCACCGCCGCCGCCAGTGCGTCGAGGCCAAGACGGCTAGGGGCGCTTACCCCAACCCATCTGGTGGCGGCGACACCGAGGTCGCGCAGCAGCAGCAGCGAGCTCTCGCCGACGCTCGGGGCGCGCTCGGGCGCGAGGTCAATCTTGGTGACCGCCACCACGGCGCGTCGAACCCTCAGCAACCGAAGGATGGCGGCATGCTCACTGGTCTGGGGCATGATGCCGTCGTCGGCAGCCACGCAGAGCAGAGCCAGGTCGGTGGACCTGGCTCCCACCGCCATGGTGCGGATGAAGCGCTCGTGGCCGGGGACATCGACAACCGATACCTCCCGGCCCGACGGCAACGTCCAGGGTGCGAAGCCCAGCTCGATGGTCATGCCGCGGCGGCGTTCCTCGGCGAGCCGATCACAGTCGACTCCGGTGAGGGCTGTGATCAGGGCGGTCTTGCCGTGGTCGATATGGCCGGCGGTCCCCACCACCAGCTCGCTCAATCGCCGCCCCCACAGGCAGCCCGGATGGCCACCAGGAGCGCCTCGTCCTCCCCGGGAAGGACGCAGCGGGCATCCACCGCCACGCCCTCCTGGCGCTCCAGGCCCAGCACCGGAGGCGCGCCGGCCAGCAGTCGGCGTCGGAGGCGCCCGGGGTGCGCATCCTCGACCAGGATTCCGAAGGACGGCAGCTTGGGGCCGGGAGTGGTCCCCCCTCCCAGCGCCCCCTCCAGGGGAACCAGAACTGCACCGACCCCGAACCCCGCCAGCGCCTCAACCCAACCCTGGCTCCGGGACCTCAGCTCCTGAGCGGTGAGCTGCAGCATCCGCCACACCGGGATCTCCCCCAGCCGGCCCGGGATGGCATACCTCAGCATCGTCTCCTCCAAGACCGCCAGCTGGAGCTTGTCGGGGCGCAGCGCTCGTGCCAGCGGATGTCGGCGCAAACGAGCGACCAGGTCAGTCCTGCCCAGGATGATGCCGGCCTGGCTGCCACCTACCAGCTTGTCCCCACTGCAGAAGAGCAGGTCGACCCCGGCCGCGATACTGTGCGACAGGCGGTCCTCCGCCGCCGTGGCGGGACCAGCGGGAGGCACCAGCCCGCTGCCGACATCCTCCAGGAGCAGAAGCCCGCGCTCGTGCGCCGCCGTGGCCAGCTCGCCAAGCTCGGGCCGGCTCACGAACCCAGACATGGAGAAGTTGGATTGGTGAACTCGTAGGAAGGCGGCCGTGCGCGGGCCACAAGCTGCCTGGTAGTCGGAGGTCCGAGTTCGGTTGGTGGTACCGACATCCACCAGACGGGCTCCTGAGAGGCGAAGGATGTCGGGAATCCGAAATCCCCCACCGATCTCGATCGCTTCGCCCCTGGAGACCACCACCTCGTGGCCGCGACAGAGCGCCGCCAGCGCCAGGAGCACGGCGGCGGCGCCGTTGTTCACAACCAGCGCGGCCTCGGCACCCCCCAGCTGGCAAAGCAGGCTGGAGAGGAGGTCCTGGCGGTCGCCGCGGCGCCCGCCGCGCTCATCAAGCTCCAGATTCGAGTAGCCCGCCGCCACCTGCCCCGCCCGGGCGGCGATCTCGGCCCCAAGCGGGGCCCGCCCCAGGTTGGTGTGGATCACGATCCCGGTGCCGTTGATGACCCGATGCAGCCGTCGCGGCTGTGCTGTGAGCAGGGACGCCGCTCGACCGGCGACCTGGGCCTCGGACGCGCCCGTTTCCAGCTCGGCAACCGCCGTGCGGACAGCCTCTAAGACCGCCTGATGCCCATGCTCCTCGACCAAGACGGCGACATCGCGCCTGGCCAGCACGGCGCCGACCGCCGGTCGGCGCAGCCCGGCGCCCGAGCCCTTCAGACGCATGGATCTGGACACATTGACGTCCCTACTGCTCATTGCTCGCTGCGTCCCAATTGGCCGCTGGGGCTACCGGCCACCATCGCGACACTCTACGCCGTGCCCTATCCCTCGCTAAGGGGACGGCCTCCAGGCGATGGGCAGGTTGCGTACGTCGGCGGTGTTGCGGGCGATTGGCCCTAGCAGGATCTCCAGATGATTGTCGGACCCAGTGGCCAAATTGAACTCGAGATAGGCATAGGCAGGAGTAGTACCGACGGGCGGATGGCCAGGGCCCGGGTGGCCTCCAGGAGGCTTTCCTGGCGACGGGCGGTCTCGCTGATGGCCGTCGCTGTCCTACGGCGACCGCGACCACCGCCGGCCGCAGGTTAGATCAATAGGGACTCGGAGACCTCGTCCCGGTCGGCGAGGGACGCCTGCGGCTCCCCGCTGTCGGAAGCGGCAGCGGCGCCGTGCTTGAGGAGGCGGACCAGCATCAAGCCCAAGACCCAGTAGAGGCAGCGCACCTAGATCTTCTAGTCGGTTCAGCGCCCCACCCGCGACCTACGACCGCCCGCTCGACATGCCGCTGGCGGAAGGCATCCTCAGCCTCACTCCGACGTCGGGCGGCGAGGACGACCCGCTCCGACTCCTATTCCGACTGGAGTGCGAGGAGGATCTGGCCAAGACGGTCTTCTTCAACACCGCGGAGCTGCTGGACCTCTCTGTGGACATCGTGTTCTTTGATGGTTCGAGCACCTACTGGTAGACCGACCAAGAGGATCTCGACCAGGTCGATGAGACTGGCGACGGGCAGCTCGGCTTCCGCCAGTAGGGCCCGAGCCCGGACCACCTGCCCGACCTGCCGCAGGTCCTGATCGGGATGGCGGTGCCCAGAGAGCGAATCCCGATTCGAGTCTGGAGCTGGCCGGGGAGCACGGGGGAGTCACCGCTGCTCCGCCAGGTGCGAGATGACCTGCAGAACTGGCAGTTGGGGCGAGTGGTGTGGGTGGCCGACCGCGGGTTCAGCTCTGGGGAGAACCGTGCCTACCTGTCCCAGGACGACGAGGACTACATCATCGGGGAGAAGCTGCGGGGTGGCTCCAAGGAGGCATCCCTGGCACTCTCCCGGCCTGGTCGGTACCGCGAAGTGGCGGAGAACCTCCAGGTCAAGGAAATGGTGCTGGAGGATGACCGCTTCGGGATCTGCTCCAACCTCGAGCAGGCGGTGGTGGATGCCGCGGTCAGCGAGCGGATGCTGAAGCAGTTGGAGGTGGAGCTGGAGGACAGCGACCAGCTCTCCATTGAGAAGCGCTCCGAACTGCTGGGCAAGCTCAAGACCAAGCCGGGGCTGGGCCGGCTGCTACGGGTGACCAAGGGCGGTCTGCTGCGGGTGGACCGAGCAGTGGTCGAACCAGAAAGCCATCTGGACGGCAAGTACCTGGTGCGCAGCTCCGATCCCACCCTGACCGCCGATGAGATAGCTCTGGGATACAAGCAGTTGCTGCAGGTGGAGCGAGGGTGGAGGGATATGAAGACCACCCTGGATCTGCGCCCGGTGTACCACCGCAAGGAGGAGCGGATCCGGGCCCACATCGTGCTCTGCTGGCTGGCTCTGCTGCTGATCCGGGTGGCCGACAACCAGACCCAGGACACCTGGCGCATCCTCCGCCATGAGCTGGAGCGGCTCCACCTGGTGACCCTGGCCACCGACCACGGAAAAGTAGCCCACCGCTCCCTGCTCACACCCGGCCAGCAATCGATCCTGCAGCGGCTCGACCTCCCAGAGCCGCCTCGCTTCTACGACTTCCTCCCTGGGACCGCCTGGCCCAGCCCGAGTTCAGACCCAAGGCTTGTAGTCACAGACACTTTTCCGGCTTTGCGCATCCAAAGCCAGCCTTCTTGCCGTCTTTTTGTCCTCTCGCCTCCACGGACCTGCGGAACCCAGGTCAGAGCGGGATTGAGCACCGGCTTGGATCCGATTCCGAAAAAGTACAGGGGCGGGTACATGATGTTGGAGAAGAGGGAGTCGTTGGCGATGCTGAGGTACGGCCCTCCGGGCGGCGGCAGTATGTAGTCAGGATTGGCTCAGGTGTTTGGTAGAAGGTGACCACTGAACCGGAGCAGTGTTTGGCGGAGCTGCCGCTGGTAGCGCCGCAGCCGGCCGTGATCAGAACCACCATCACCACTACTCCCACCAGTTGCAACCAGCCAGGAGTTGACCCAATTCTCTTACTGAGCTCCCCATAGACTGACTTTCCATACTCATTGCCGTCAGGCCCGTCCTGGTCGGGGTACTGGCCCCGCCCATCCCCCCGAACTCGATCCCACCTCCGGGCACCCCGAAAGTCTGCAGGGCTCGCCAGCGCTATCGGCTCAGTTCAGCCGCCCCAGAGCACTGTGGCTGCCACTCCAAAGCAGGATCAGGCCCACCACGACCGCGCCTCCGGCAATGGCGTCGAAGAGAGGCACGATACGGCTGGCGCCCGCGTACACCAGGGTCCCGAGCGGACCGCCACCGGCGAAGGACAGCGTGTACAGCGACAGCACCCGGGCCCGCATCTCGCCAGGGGCGCGGGCCTGGAGGACTGTCAGCATTGCCGTGCTCGCGCCCAGAAAGCCGAGACTGATCCCTGCCAGGCAGGGCAGTGCCAGAGCTAGAGTGGTGGCCCTGGTGAGTCCGAAGAGGCTGAGCGCGTACAGCGGGGCGGAACCCAGAAGCAGCCTGTCCTGCCGCAGCCGCCGGCTCATCAGGCTGAGCCCGATCCCACCGACCATGGCCCCGATCCCGCCCACGCTGTACATGAGACCGAGCACCTGACCCCCACCGTGTAGAAGCTCGCGGTTGAACACAGGCAGGTAAGGCATGTACCCGATGCCGAGGACCCCAAGCGCCAGGCTGGCGATTAGCACCGTGCGACTAGCGGCATCCGCCCGGCTCCACCTCAGCCCTTCCACCATCCTCCTTACCGTGCCCAGCCGGGCCGCAACCACCGGGACCACCGGCCAGTGGCTGAGCAAGAGCACCACCAGGAAGGGGACCACGCTGAACGCCATTGCCAGGAAGCAGCTGGCTGGCCCCAGGGTGGCCAACAGCACCCCACCCACCGCGGGGCCGATGACCCTGGTGACGCTGCTCACAGTGCCGGTGAGCGCGGCTGCGCCCATCAGCTGGCGGCTGGGGACGATGTCGGCCACCAGGGCCTGGCGGGTGGGGGCGTCGAAGGCGTCGGCCGATCCGAAGCAGATCGCCGCCCCGAGCAAGACCGGCAGCGTGGCTCGATCCAGGGCCGCAGCGAGTGCCAGCCCCAGCGCGGTTAGTCCCATCGCCGCGGAGGCGCCCATCAGCACCGCGCGACGCGAGTGGCGGTCACTGGCGGCTCCGGCGGGCAGAGAGAGCAGCACGGCGGGAATCCCGTCGGCGGCGCCGACCAGACCCACTGCGGCCGCGGAGCCGGTCACCTGCAAGGTGAGGTAGCCGAGCGCGACCAACTGCATCCAGGACCCCAGCGCCAGCGGCGCCAGTCCCAGCACGTAATTACGGAAGAGCGGGATCTGGGCCGCCTCGGGAGCCCGCCGGAGCAGTTGCCGCAGCAGCCGCGGTGGCACCTGGCCCTGGACTTCCGCCGACGCTGTGAGGGGGAGCAGCCCGCCGGGATTGTCGATCTCCGGACCCTCTAACTCTGACATTCCATCTGCCATACTCGGGGCTCGAGCCGCCGCCGGGCCGGCAGGCGCTTGGGGAGTCGGGCTTGCGTCCAGATCTTTTCCTGGGGCAACTGATCCGCCTCTGCGCACCTCGGCTCCGAGAACCCCGAGGTGCTCTCGCACTGGAGCGTGGACGGCACCGACCGGCGCCACGCCGACACCGACGCTCCCCGTCCGGTCACGGCCGACCACTTTCGGGAACGCGATGAGCTTGTCGATGCGGACTCCGACAACTTCGAATTCCGCATCCGCACAATCGACGAGGACCGCCTGGTGGGGTTCGTCGCCATCTGCCGGGTGGAGTGGGCCGATCGCCACGCCCGGCTTGCGGCCGGCATCGGCGAGGCCGCCGACCGGGGCCGCGGCTATGGCGGCGAAGGGGTCTCGATGGCGCTGCGGTATGCCTTTCACGAGCTCGCGCTACACCGCCTCAGCCTTGACGTGACCTCCGACAACGAGCGCGCCATCGCTCTGTACCGCAAGCTCGGCTTCGAGCAGGAGGGCTGCCAGCGCTAGCGGGTGCTGCGGGACGGTAACGCCATCGACCTTCTCTACATGGGCTTACTCGCCCGCGATTGGTAGCGCCAGCAGCGCCCCCTCGCCGGGGATGACTCAGAGCGGGTTTGACCCCTCACCCGATCCCGCCCCGCTAGGCCTCAGGAGAGGCTGCGTCGTTCTCCGCGGCCAGCTCAACCAAGGGAGCGGTCTCTGCCTTGCGGCGGGCTCTTGCTAGTCGAGGTGAAAGCGCCTGCCGATCCTCCCAGGGCCAGCCGGGATCGGCAGGCCCCGCAGGACCACCATGAGCGCGTTCCCCACGGCCCGGAAGGAGTCGTAGCCAAGCGAGGTCAACAGGTAGTAGCGGAAAAAGCGAAGCAGAGATGTGCCGGGTGCCGGTCCCGGGTGCCAGTGGAGCAGGAAGCGCATGAAGTCCTGGGCAGAGACCGGTTCGATCTCCCGGCGGAGACGCTGCTGGGTGTAGCCGTGGATGCGGATCAGCAGTCGGCGGGAACACCACGGCTCGCCATCGAGGGTCGGGTCGAACCTCCCCGGCAGCGCGAATCCTTCGCCTTCCAGCCGGGCCGCGGCGACCTCGATCAGGTTGCGCGGGAGTGAGGTCAGGCGGACGAGCTCCTGGGCGGTTGTGGGTCCGGTCTGGTCCAGGTGCCCGCGCAAGGTGTGTACCGCCACCGCCTCGGGGTCTGGTGCGGCGGACGTCTCGGTGCGAGCAGGCGGCGCCGACTCCCGTTGCCGTCAGCGTTGCCGTCAAACCACCTTCCGTGAGCAGGCGAGGACAGCGCTCGAGGCCCCGAATAAGGCCAATTTGAATTGGCGGGAGGCGAGGGGAACGATCCCTCCGGGGACGCGATTACGCGCCCCCCATCGATTTTGAAGATCGAGGGGCCCACCTGGACCCATGCACTCCCGCTGCGATGGTACATGGGTGCTCGCCCGCGCGAGGCGAAGAGGCGCCCTCGTAACTGGTAGCCTCCGCAGTTCGTTGCCGCATCCATGGCGAGGCGAGTGCTGCGGTTGCCGATGGGCACACGAGTGGGGCTGCTGGCAGGAGCCGTGGCCATCGCCATGGCCGGCTGCGGCCCTGCCCAAGTTCCCGGCCCAAGCGGGGTCAAGCCCGTGCTTCTCCCGGCCCAGGCGCAAGGGGCTATCGCGGCGATGTCCTTCCCGACTGCCCTCGACGGGTGGATAGCGGTGGCCTCGAGCGCCCCCGGCCACTCGACCACCACCCAGTCGATCCTGTCCACGACCACCGGCGGCTCCACCTGGCGCCAATCCTGGTCGGGAGCCGCGATCCCATTCTTCTCCACCTCCCAAGGTAGCGACCACGGCTGGGTCCTGACCGGGAGCTCGCCGGCCTGCGGCGATGCCCGAAGCAATTCCGCAGAGTGCCCCTCCTCATCCCTGCTCGCCACCAGCGACGCGGGCGCGAGCTGGCAGGAGCTCCCCGCCCCCCCTGTTCGCCTTTCCCAGGTGGCGTTTGCCACCCCAGATGTGGGTCTGGCGGCCAGCTC
>JABEUU010000123.1 GCA_013044295.1 Candidatus Dormiibacterota bacterium | reverse complement strand
GTCCCCGCCCGGCCCCTTTTGATAGTGAGCCCGCCCCCAAACGCCGGGTCCTCGCCGAGGTGTTCGAGGGCGTCCACTTCCTCTGGTCCGACCACCTCATCCGATCCCTCGCGGCAATGAGCCTCGCCCTCAGCGTTGGCGCTGGGGCGGTGTTCGGCCTGCTCATCATCTACGCCACCCGAGGGCTCGGTCTCTCGCCCCACAGCCCCCTCGTCGGGCTCCTCTACTCGGCCGGTGCTCTCGGGGGTCTCGGAGCTGCCATCTACGCCTCATTCATGGGGCGTCGGCTCGGCCCGACCAGGGCCGCCATCATCGCCCTGGCGGCGAGCCCCGTGCTCTTGGCGGCGGTGGCGGTGGTCTGGGCGAGCCGGTCGAGCAGCTCCTTATCTCGCTCGAGCAGCTTGCGGGCCCGCTCGGTGAAGTCCTTGTCGGCTCGGACACGGTCGATCTCGCCGGCGGCGCAGCGGAGGTCAGCCGGCGTGAGCAGAGCCATCGAATGCGCGGTCGAGGTGGATACAACGCCCCTCGACGTGTGGTCGGTTCTGACTGACCTGGATGCATACCCGCAGTGGCACCCGCACATCGGCGTCGCATCTGGAGAGATCGTCGTCGGTGAGCGCGTCATGTTTCGGATGACTCCACCTGGGCGGCGAGCTTTCACGATTCGCCCGAAGGTCGTCTGCGCTGAGCCGGGACGACGGCTGCATCTTGTCGGGGAGGTTCCGGGATTGTTCAGGGGTGAACACACCTTCGAGCTTGAGCAACTCGACAGCGGCAAACGCACTCGGCTGCTTCAGGGCGAGACGTATCGAGGACTGATCGCTTTGCTGATCCCTCGAACGATCGCCGCGAACCGCCGAGAGTTCGCCGAGGCAAACCAAGCCTTGAAGTCGCGGGTAGAACAACGGCGAGCGGACCTCTGACCACTTGCCAGGCTCGTCTTGTCTCACTTCACCAACCGGAGACGGGACGGCCACCGAAGCTTCCGAGTCAAACGTGTGTCCGTGCCGCTGGGGGATCGACTACCGGGGCCCGGTGTTCTACGCCCTCTCAGCCACCTTCAGCAGGCTCTTCGCAGCCCGCCCTGCCCTCTTCACGTCCGTGGCGGAAGAAGGAAGATGTGTATAGCCGGCCTTCGACTTCATGCTGAGCAAGACCTCGAGCTGCTTGGCAGAGTCCGCCGCGTTCGCCCTCTTCAACAGCGCCGTCGCCGCAGCATGGTTGTCGCCCTGCGCATGACGTCCGATGCGAGCGCAGCAGATCACGTCGGCGGCGGCGATCCCCGCATGCACGCACAGGGTCACGTAGGCGTCGGCTGTCTCATCCGACACGGCGTCCTCAATCAACTCAGCTGCGGCGAGGAACTGCTGTGCCTTGGCCAAACGCCCGGCACGAACTTGCGCACTGCACGGCGTCTCGGACATCACTTTCCTCCGATCTGCCGCTGCAGCCACACTCGCTGTCCATGCACCGTGAGCCCCGTGGTCAGCACTTCGGTAAAGATTCGCTCTTCTCGCCGTGCCACCAGGTCGCTCGCGGTGAACTCGATCGGGCGGGCGTCGTTGCCCGTCCACTTCGAGATGTCTGAGGCGAGCTCGGCCACCTGCGTGTCCCACTCGTCGTCGGCTACCTCGTCGGGGCGGACCAACAGCAGATCGACGTCGCTGCTCGTGGTGGCCGTACCCCGTGCCATCGAGCCGAACACCGCTGCGTAGACCGGCGGCCAGCGCCAGATCCCGAGACGCTCCTCGATCCGGGACAGCAATGTCACGCGTAGCTGTGCCAGCTCGAGGATCGGGCCAGCAGCCAGATGATTTCGGTTAAAGCAGTACAGGTAGGCGTTGCCGGCCCGTTCGGAGGTGACGATGCCCTGCTCGCAGAGCCGGCCAAGGGCCTTGCGTATCCCGTCCTCGGAGAACCTCGGCAACATCCGGTGCAACTGGCCTGTCGTGAAGGTCGTGTTTGCCTGGGCGAACACCGCCAGGACGTCTCCGTCAAGCGTGGGTGTTACCACGGCCAAAGGACGTTGTGCATCCATGCCTTCTGAGATCCTCGCTCATCGACGGCGCTCTAGTCTCGACTATAGTCCATGAACCCCGACTATAGTCGGTCAGGAGGGCTATAGTCCCGGCTCCCCCGGACGGCGGGCTGAGCCGTCGGCGTTCTGGCAAGAACCTCCTGTACCGGTTGACCAACCCTCTGCGGCCGCCCGAGCGGCGCCAAGTTCCCGAACGGACGTACGTGCCGCTGGGGGATCGCTCAGCGGATACACGCCAGGGACTGGCGGCGGCTACACGCGCCGGATGCGCCGCTTGACGTGGAGCGCTTGGAGCAGGTGGTAGATGTCGTCGGGGTCCGACGTGATGACCTCACACCCCGGACGATCCTTGGCCACAAGGGCTACCAGGGCGTCGAGGACATCGGCCGTACCAGCCGTGGCGAGCAGCTCGCCAGCCCGTCGGGAAAGGGGACCGTCGGCGACCACCACGTCGGTGCCGGACAGGACCGCGGCCAGCCGAGCTTGGCGCGCTGCTCCTCTCCAGGCCTGGGCGATCACCGGGGCCGCTACCACGGGACGCTGACCGGCGCGTTGGGTTTCCGCGATCAGCGCCCAAGTATCTCTGTCTCCGCGGTCGAGAGCGATGAGGGCCCCTGCGTCGAGCACCCTCACGCAGCGGGTGGTTTGCTGCGCCGAAGAGACGGTTCCCAGGTGGTGCGAGCCCGGGCGGCGTCGATGTCCTCATCGCTGATGGCACCCGCCTCCGCCTCGTACTCGGCGATGGCTGCCGCCAGGCGTTCCCGAGCGAGTCGCTCAGCGACAGCCTGGGCGATCCAGGAGCTGATGTTCCTGCGCTCAGCTCGCGCTCGGACGTCTTCGACGAGGTCGGCTGGGAGCGTGACGGTCAGCCTGGGCATGGAGCGATCCATGCCTCCAGTATGACACGAGTCTCACTGGGTCGTGGCTGCCGCACGGGGATCGCCTTGCGGATCAGGTCGACCGCGTCGCTTATGAGGAGCTACTTGGGTTCGGCAGCTCTGCGCCGGTTGTAGAGGCGGATAGCCCACAGATAGGAGGCGAGTGCGATGCCGAGGCTCCAGGCGATGGCGACGACAGCGTGGTCGCCGACAGCGCCTCCGGCTAGCAGGGCGCGCACGGTGTCGGTGGCGGGGGTGAACGGCTGGTACTCGGCGAACTGGCGGAGCCCGACGGGCATGGTGGCGGTGGGCACGAACCCGCTGCCGAGGAAGGGCAGCAGGATGAGAAACATGGGCGTGTTACTGGCGGTCTCGACGCTCTTGGCGGCGAGCCCGAGGGCGACGGCGAGCCAGATGAGCGCGAGGGCAGCCAGGGCGAGGACGGCGATGGCGGCGAGCCAGCGGAGCGGCCCGGCGCTGGAGGTGAACCCGAGGCCGAGGGCGACGCCGATGAGGACGGCGAGGGCGGCGAGGGCGGCGAGGGTCTGGAGGAGGCTTGCGAGCACGTGTCCGGTGAGCACCGAGGCGCGGGCGATCGACATGGTACGGAACCGGTCGATGATCCCGCCGGTCATGTCGGTGGCGACCATGATGGCGGTGCCTTGGACGACCGAGGCCACGGTGATGAGCAAGAGGCCGGGCACGACGTACTGGAGGTAGGCGTGGCGTCCCTCGTGGGCGCCGAGGCCGGCGCCGAGCTGGCCGCCGAAGGCATAGACGAAGACGAAGAGGAACACGATCGGCAGGCCGACGAGCATGACGGTGATCGACGGGTAGCGTCGCTGGTGGGTGAGGTTGCGGCGCAGCATCACCGCCGAGTCGCTGAGCGTGGAGGCGATCGTGCTCATCGTCGGGGCGCTCCTTTGGAGGCGGGCTGCATGTTGTCCTGATAGGTGGAGCGCTTGCCGGTGACGGAGAGGAACACGTCGTCGAGGTCGGGGGTGTGGATCGACACGTGCTCGACGGCGATGGCGGCCTCGGCCCCGCATGGCTGAGGCGGCCATCGCTTCACCGAGGGATTGGGAACCCCCCTCTTACCGTGACTTTTCGCTGCCTACGGTCCGCCATCGAATCCAATCGAGTGCGGAGTACCCGAACAAGGCTGAGACGCGCACCGACATGATGACACCGCAGCGGCGTTGGGTCGGGGCTCGGGGAACAATGGAACGGAAAGTCACGCCAACGGGTGTGCCGTTCCGGGGTCGGGCGTGACCTTTTCCTCCTTCCAGGCG
>JABEUU010000018.1 GCA_013044295.1 Candidatus Dormiibacterota bacterium | reverse complement strand
TTTGACGTCCGGGGCGTCTGACGTCCCTGAAAGCCCCTCAGCTGGCCCAGCCCCGAGCCAGCCGTGGGGGCCCTGAGAGGACCGGGGAAGCGGCTGGAGAAAGTAGGTGCTCCGACCCAGATCCGACGTCCCACCGGCGGCCAAGGGTGCCGGGGGACGCTTGGGACCGGACTCAGGCGTACCTGGAGCCTTCGGGCAAAGGTACGGGCGGGGTCGGCCCCACGTAGACCGCGGAGGGTCGAATCAGCCGGTTGTGGGCCGCCTGCTCGCAGATGGCGGCGGTCCAGCCCACCGTCCTGCTGCTGGCGAAGGTTGGGGTGAACATCTCGCGGGGAATCCCCGCCGTGTTCATGACCACTCCGGCGTAGAACTCCACGTTGGTGTAGAGGCGGCGGCCGGGCTTGAGCTCTCCCAGCACCCTGAGCGCGGTCTGCTCGACGTGCTCGGCGAACCGGGCCTGCTCCCCGCCGAGCTCCAGCGCCACCTCGCGCAGCAGGGTCGAGCGGGGATCATCGGTCTTGTAGACCCGATGCCCGAAGCCCATCAACCGGTCGCCCGACTCGACCTTCTGGCGGAGGTAGTCGTAGGCGCGCTCCTCGGTGCCGATCTCGTCCAGGGTCTGGAGCGCCCGCGAGGGCGCGCCTCCGTGCAGGGGCCCGGACAGCGCTCCGATCGCGCCCACCAAGGCCGCGCCCATGTCCGCCCCGGTCGAGGTGATCACCCGGGCGGTGAAGGTTGAGGCGTTGAAGCCATGGTCCATGGTCAAGATCAGATACTTCTCAACCGCCCGCGCCTGGAGAGGGTCGGGCCGGCGCCCCGTCAGCATCTGCAGATAGGCCGCGGCGTAGCCGAGGTCGGGGTCGGGCACGACCAGAGGCTCGCCCCGGTGAGCGCGGTACAGCCCGGTCACCAGCACCGGGGCCAGGGCGGTCATCACAAGCCCCTGCTGGCGCACCTCCTCGGCGGAGATGTCCATGACCGGCTGCAGGCCGAGAACCCCGGCGGTCAGAGAGACCGCGGTGCGCAGCGCGGTCAGGGGCACGAAGGGCTCGCCAGCGGCCAGCTCCGGCAGCAGCCTCGCCACCTGCTCCGGGAGGGAGCGCATCGCGCTGGTGCGCTGGCGGAAGGCCGCCACCTGTCCGGCATCGGGGAGGAAGCCCTCACTGAGCAGATGCCACACCTGCTCGAAGGAGAGCCGACGGGCCAGCTCGGCGGCGTTGTAGCCCCGGTAGTGGAAGAACCCCTCCTCGCCCCGGACGTCGCCGATGGTGGTCTCAGCCACGGCCACCCCCTCCAGCCCGGGGGCCGCCATCGCCACCTGCGGAGGGGCGGCGCCGCCAACCTGAGTCAAGCGCCCGCTCCCCGCCGCCGCAGACGCTTCACTTGTGGCTCCCCGCCGCCGTGGGGCCGCCTTGTTGGTCGGAGGCGGCCTCGCTCCTGGCGGCGTTGCGGAAGAGGATGACCCAGCCGACCAGGGAGCCACCGGCCACCAGCACGATGGCGGCCAGGGGAAGGAGCACCTGGATTCCTGTGGTCATTTTGAGTTCCTCATAGTGCAGGCCTTATTCTAGGTCACCTGCCCCATTAGCCGATCTCCCCACCGGCGGCCCTGGGCCGCCCCTTTCCCTGGGACGGCCCGCGCTCTCGCGCGGGGCCGCGATCGCCCACCTCGGGCCCACAGAAGGTTTTCCCTTGAATTCCCCTGCCATCGACCCCCGACGGGCGCGCCTGGCCCTTTACGGCCTGGTCGGCGCCAGCTTCGCGGACGCCCTGGGGGCGACCATGATCCTGCCCGTACTGCCCCTGTTCCTGCGCCACGGGGGGGCGTCCTACGCCGAGGTCGGGCTGGTCACGGCCGCCTTCTGGGCGGCCGGCCTGGTGGTCGGTTATCCCATCGGCCGGATCTCAGACCGGGTCGGCCGCAAGCGCCTCATCGTAGCCAGCCAGGTGGTTTATGCGCTCGCCACCGCCGCCTTCGCGTTCTCCCCCTCACCGATCTGGTTCGTGGTCCTGCGCGCGTTCCAAGGGGGCGCCGCCGGGGCCGCCAATGTGCTGGCGATGGCGACGGTGGCGGACGTGGTGCCGCATGAGCGGCGCGGCCGCGCCTACGGCTCCCTGACCGGGGCCAACATGACCGGGACCATCGTCGGCCCCCTGATCGGGGCGACCCTGTTCGCTATCTCGGTCGGCCTCACCTTCGTGGCCTCGGCGCTGGTGGCGCTGGTGGTGGGCGGGATCCTGGCCCTCACCCTGCCGCGCCGGCGGGCGGCGGCGTCCCACCACGAGTCCGTTCACAAAGGGGTGGCGATCTGGCACAGCCGGGCGGTGCTGGGAATCCTGGTGGCCTCCACGGCGCTGGGTCTGCTGATCGGGATGTACGACACCCTGTGGAGCCTGCTGATGCACGCCCGCCATGCCACCGACTTCGAGATCGGGCTCTCCTTCACCCTCTTCGCCATCCCCTTCGCGGTCGGCTCGTGGCCGGCGGGCTGGCTGGCGGACCGAATCGACAACCGCTGGCTGATCGGCGTCAGCGTGGTGGCCGCCGCCGGCTTCGCCGCCGCCTATCCCTACGTGCTGTCTCCCTTCTGGCTTATCGGACTGGGAGTGTTCGAGGGCATCTTCACGGTCACCGGCGCCCCGGCCCGCCTGGCGATGCTCTCGCGCGAGGTCCGGCCAGAGCAGATGGGTCGGGTGCAGGGGATTTACGGCTCGGTCCAGGTGGGAGCCTCGGCCCTGGCGGCGATCGTGGCGGGGGCCCTCTTCGGGATCTCCATCCCGCTGCCGTTCGTGGTCACGGCGGCCGCCATGATGGTGGGAGCGGCCAGCCTGGTCTGGCTCTGGCACGGGGTCAACGGCAAGCCGGGACGGCGGCCCCGGCCGGAGACTCCGGCCGCCTGATCCGGCCGCGCGGCGAACGCGCCGCCGGTCGCCCTGAGCCAACTGGGCCTGCCGACTTGGGGATCCGGACCAGAACGTGACGGTCCGTCGGGGGTAGCTTCCCCGGGATTCGGGCCCGGACCACCCCGGGTGATCTGACCGGCTGCGCCTTTGGCGGCCCTCAACCTGGGACAGGGGCGGCCATTTCGCCGGATGGGCCGGTCCGAGATTGAGGGCGGCGCCCGGCGGGCACCGGCATGGGCATCCAGCGGATCCGGACGGGCCAGGGGCCCATATCCGCAGGTGACCGCCGGTGGCCGCACGATCGCCAGGGCCCACCTGGGGCTGGGCGCGGGCGCACGCCCTAGCGGCGGCTGGGCCCCGATCTACGGGCTGCGGCTACTGGGACCCAGCCCCGGGATCAGCCGGGAGCTGGTCGCGGCCCGCGACGAAGATTCGGCGGTAGAGGTCCTCCCCGTAGGCGGTCGGCAGGGGGTCCCCCGGCTTGATCTTGAAGCTCCGCTGGCCGTCCGCCCGCCGCTCCGCCCGCAGCGCCAGCACATCGACCCGCCCGGCCTCCAGCAGGCTGTCCGCCAGGTCGTAAAAGTGGGTCACGAAGAAGATCCTGATGTCCGCCTCCAGCAGGGCCTTGACGATCTGGCGGGCGATCTCGGATCCCTCGCGCTCGTTGGTGGCGGAGAAGGACTCGTTGAAGAGGATCAGGCTGCGGGGTCTGACCTGGTCCGCGATCTCCCCCATCCGGCGCAGGTCCTCATCCAGCCGGCCCCCGGTCATGGTCTGGTCCTCCTCCCGCAGGAAGTGGGTGAAGAGGGCCGTGGCCAGGTCGCCGCGAAAGGCCCGGGCCGCCACGAACATGCCCGCCTGGAGCATCAGCTGGGCCAGCCCGATGCTGCGCAGGAAGGTGGACTTGCCCCCGGAGTTGGCACCTGTGATCAGGACCAGCGACTTGCCGTCGGCCGCGCCATCGTTTCCCACCACCTGGCCGGGCTCAAGGCGAAGGGCCAGGCAGGGGTCGTAGAGGCCGCTGTAGGAGAGCGCCCCGGCCGGGCCCCCACTCGCCACCGTTGGGATCACCACCGGTTGCCCCTGCTCCTGGAGCCGGGCGTGCAGATTGAGGCAGCCGACGTAGAAGCCGAGCTCCAGGCGCAGCTGGGTGAAGAAGCTCAGGATGTGGTCGGTCGACTGGGTGAGGGCGTTGGCGACCTGGTTGATCCCGCGGTCGGTCAGCTCCGAAAGGGCCCGGGCCCCGGCCTCGTCCCGGGCCGGGATCGAGAACGAATAGGCGGAGCGCTCGCCGATCCCGATCCGCTCGCGCCAGCCTTGCCGGCTGCTTCCGGAGGCGCGCAGGACGTAGTCGATCCCCCGGTTGCCCTCTCCGAGCCGGGCGCTGATCAGCATCTTCTCCGGCGCCCCGAGCCGGCGCAGGTGCTGGTCGGCGGCCGCGAAGAACCCGTCGTCGAGCTCTCGGGACAGCATCTGGAAGAAGGTGGCCAGCCCTGGGGACTCGAAGTCGGCGCCCGGCCCGTCGGCGATCTCGCGGAGGCGCTTGAGCAGGCCCAGGAAGAGCCCGAGGACCTCGATCGCTCGGTGCAGGAGTCCAGACGGCGTGGCCCTGATGAAGCCCCAGATCCTGCGCTCCCCCTCGACCGCCGCCACCGCGATGGCATAGACCTCGGCGGCCACCTCCGGATGGGCCATCAGATCGCCGAGCACCTGCTGGCGGTGGCGGATGGTGACCAGGTCGGGAAGGCTGGCCAGCACCGCCACCCGGGCCACCTCCAGGAGGAACTTGTCCCCCTGGGCCATGGCCTCCCAGAGCGTGGCCAGGTCGAGGTCCTCGGTCAGCTCCTGGTGGTTCAGGGGCAGAGCGGAACCGGGGTCGAAGTCCTCCTCCGGCCCCATCAGGTGTACCTTCAGGGGGAGATCCTCCGGCGCAGGCTGTCATAGCTGAGGCCGTAGCGCTCGGCGATGGCGATGGCGTAGGCGAGGCCGTTCGCCGGCTGCCGGACCACCTTGTAGGTCCGCTCCGCCGGGTTCTCCGCGACCACCTGGCTGACCAGGCTGACGATGGACGGGCCCAGCGCGGCGAGCTCGTCCACGAAGGAGACGTATACGCACAGGGCGTCGCTGCGAACGATCTGCTCCAGCACCCGCGTGCCCAGCAGGCGGGCGTCGCTGAGCGTGGTCGAGGAGAAGATCTCGTTGATGACGATGAGGCTGTCCCCGGTCGCCAGGTCCAGCACCTCCCGGATCCGCACCAGGTCGTCCTCGAGCTTGCCCCGAAGGTCGGCGAAGTCCTCCTGGCGCTCGAAGTGGGTGAACAGCTGGTCGATTGGGAACAGCCGGGAGCTGCTCCCCGGCACGGGCAGGCCGAGAAGGGCCAGGTGGTGGAGCTGGCCGAAGGTGCGGGCGAACGTGGTCTTGCCGCCATGGTTTGGCCCCGTGACGAGCAGGACGCGCTCCTCGGCCTCGAGATGGAAGTCGTTGACCACGACCGGCGCTCCGGTGGCGACCAGCTTGTCGGCGAGGGCCAGGTCGAAGGTCTCGCGGGCGAAGACCTCCTTGGCCTCCCGGGAGACCTCCGGATACGAGAACCGCAGCCCGACCGCGGTGAACCGGGCCATGTGCTCCAGATAGGCGAGGTAGAACTGCGCCTCCCGGTCGAACCTGGCAACTGTCGGGGCCAGGAAGTCGTGGTGGCCCGTGCAGAAGGCGTCCAGCTTGGCGAAGCTCTCCGGGTGCAGCTTCACCACCAGATCGAGGATGGCGGTCTCGACATGGTTCATCTCCGGCCAGCTGGGGAAGCCCACCCGGTGGTCTTTGGCCCCTCGCTGCTTGAACTTCTCGAAGGTTGCGAGTACGTCGACACTGTAGTCGGGCTCCCCCAGGTACCTGCTCACGGTCACCCGAAGGCCCTGGATCTGGAGGCAGTAGCCGATCGCGACGAGCGCCGCGCGGGCAGCCCTGGCCTCAGCTGCGAGGGCGGTGAACTGGGGCGAGGCGACATAGTCGGCCAGGTACTCGCGAAAGCTCCGCATCCCCAGGGAAGTCAGCTCCAGCGCGGCCAGATCGCCGCTGAGCGCCGAGATGGCCGCGGCATAGGTCTCGACGGCTGTCAAGAACCAGCCCTGCTGCTGGCGCCGGTACCGGAGCTTGCCCGCCTGTGAGAGCTGGGCGCGCACCTCTCGCATGCGCTCGGCGAAGGCGGCCAGGTGCCCGGCCAGGGCGGCGCCCTGAAGGTCGCGAAGGACATCCTGCCGGTACAGGATTGCACCGGGGTCCTGGAGATGGTCGTGGAAGAGAGGTGCCAGGTCGTACTCCTCGCGACCCGCTGTGACCGCCGCGACGATCTGATCCAGGTTCAGATCGCGGAAGTGGGCGGGTACCGGGCTCGGCTGGTCTCCGGCCCCGTCGTGGTAGAGGATGCTGCGAAAGGTCGGCGCTGACCCGGAGCCCCTCATTCCCGGCGCCACCAAGGCCGCTGCTCGGGGAGAAGCCGCCCACGTCGCCCGGCCAAAGGCGCCTGGACGGACGTCACTGGCCGACCCGCGCCCCGGCGGTCGCCCGGGGCCCGCCGACTGGTCGTCGGGTGGGCCTGTGCTCGGTCGTCCAGCGGCGACCGTTGATCGGCTGGCTCGACCCTGCCCCCCTCGGCTGTTCCACGGGCGCCGGGCCCAGCCGGTGGGGACCAGCGGCGGCTCCCCGCCTGGCCCGGGGCCCCCGGCGCAACCCGAGCGCCGAACCAGTGGGCGTCGATCCTCTCTCGACCGGCGGCCGGGGGAACCGCCAGCCGGCTGTCTCCTGAAGACCGGATCAGATCCAAGGGCTGAGCCGCTCTGCTCGTGGCGATCTCCTGGCAAGGCGCGAACGCGGTTGACAGGAGCTATCAGCCAAGGTGGCGGTTATCGGCGAACTCCATCGCCTGAAGCCACTATACGGGGGGACGGCAGCTCGCTGATTCGTGGTCGCTCTGGCCCGACGCGGGGCCCCCGAGACCGAGGCGCCCGCTGCGGCAACTGGGGGAAACCCGGCGGTGGCGGCCCGGACGATCCCGGCGCCAGGCCGGGCATACCCTGGGCTTCTGCGCGGCCAGGCACAAGGTCCGCTGACCCGGCGTTGCCCGCGAAGCCACAGTCGTGGGGACCCGAGGTCGCCCGGGTCAGTAGGGCGCCTGCAGGTCCGCGAACATGGGGAAGTGCCGGATGTTGCGGGTAAGCAGCCGCGAGCCGGTGCCAATGGCAGTGGCCGCAATGGCGAGGTCAGCTACGTCGATGGTGTGATGGCTTGGGAGCCAACGCCGGCCCAGAGCCCCGGCCGCCTCCGCGACCTTTGCGTCAACCGGGTGCCAAATCAGAGTCGACAGGAGAGACCGGGTTGCGGCCTCGTCCTCTGGGCGCATGCCGGCGAGCACCTGCATGCGAGTGATCTCACTGGCATGCAGGGTCTCGGCCGCCCGCTCTCGGAGGAGGAGGTCGGACGCGCCCGGGTGCCCTCGCAGGAAATCAATCAGCACCGAGGTGTCGACCAGAGCGGTCACGGGTCGGGTTGGTGCCATCGCGAGCCGGAGCGCCGCTGCTCGACCCACGCCGCTCCGTCCAGGTCCCGGCCCTGCCAGGCGCCGAAGGCGAGCCGCATCGCGGCGAGGTCGTCGTCCGCGGAGCGGCCGGCACCATACACGGTCTCAACCGCCTCCCGGATCAGGGCTGACAGAGACCTGCCGGTTCGCGACGCGACCTCGTCCAGAACTCGCCGCTCGTCGCTGGTGAGCGAGATCTGAGTGCGCATCATGATGTAGGGTTACATCAGACTTGCCTTGTCTCGTGCGCCCGGCGTCGGGCAGCGCCTCCTGCTCCTTTCAGGTTCTCGGTGGCAATGGGCGCGGCCAACCAGCGCCGCGCGCGCCCCTTTTTCCGGTTCTCGTTTCCCGCCCGCGGATCTATGGCCGGTCGAGTGCCCGCAGGCCAGCTTCCCGCCGTGCTGTCCGCCTGCTACCGAGCTGTTCCGCCGCGCAGTTCGGATGCCACCCGCTCCGCGCCACGCATGGCTTGGAGCAGGTTGGCGGACCCCAGCCGACGGAGCTCAGGGTCGGACCATCCCCGCTCCCGAAGGGCGGCCATCAGGTTGGGATAGCAGGAGACGTCCTCCAGCCCAACTGGGAAGTCACGGCTGCCGTCGAAGTCGCCGCCCAACCCGATGTGCTCGATGCCCGCCAACTCCCGGGCATGTTCGACGTGGTCGGCCACCTGGGCCACGGTCGCCAGCGGCCGGGGATGAGCCCTCTCCCACTCGGCGGCGATTGCCTCCGCCTGGGGTCCGTCACCATCCTCGTTCGCCTGCTGTCGCTTCAGCTCCGCGCGCAGCTGCATCTGCCAGTCCGCACACTCGGGCGAGACGAACGCCGGCACGAAGGTGATCATGACCACGCCGCCGTTGTCACGGAGAGACGAGAGGATGTCGTCAGGCACATCTCGACGGTGGTCGCATAGGGCCCGGCAGGAGGAGTGGCTGAAGACGACCGGAGCCCGACTCACCCGGAGCGCGGCCCTGGCGGTCTCCGCCGAGACATGGCTGAGGTCCACCAGCATTCCCAGCCGGTTCATCTCGTGGACCACGGTCTCGCCGAAGGGAGATAGGCCGCCCACTGCGGGCTCGTCGGTGGCGGAGTCGGCCCAGGGGACGTTGCGGTTGTGGGTCAGGGTCAGATAGCGGACACCCAGCCGATAGAACATCCGCAGCACAGGCAGCGACTCGGCGATGGAATGGCCGCCCTCGGCGCCCATGAAGGACGCGATTCTGCCCTCCGACATGGCCGCCTCCGCCTCCTTTGCGGTGCCCGCGAGCCGCAGAGTTGCCGGGTACGTCTCCACCAACCGATGAATGAAGGCGATCTGCTCCAGGGTGGCCCGGACGGCGGCATCCGCCTCCAGGTCGGCGGGCACGTAGACCGACCAGAACTGCCCTCCCACTCCACCTTGGCGCAGTCGCGGCAGGTCGGTGTTGAGCCGGGGTTGAGGCCGGGAGACGTCGAGCGCCTGGAGGTCGTAGCCGGCCATTTGGCGATGGGCCCAGGCAAGGTCGTTGTGGCCGTCGATAACCGCAATCTGCTCCATGTCAGCTCTCCCCACCAACGTCGATTCCACCTGTCACGCATACCAAAAGGTGTCGTTCGCACCCTCCGGGTTTGCCCTGTTCGGGCCGGTGCGAAGACCCATTGTCGGGGCATGTGCACCTTCCCTGGCTTCGAGCAGGAGACCTTCGAGTCTCGGCGGGGACGGGGCGATGCCCTTGGCTCGAACCGCCTTCGTCTCCCCACCGGGGGTTCCTGTGTCCACCCAGCGCCAGGTCGACTGTCCGCGGACCTGGGGCCGGCTGTCCCCCTATCGAGACGTCCCAGGCCCGTTGACCGGGCGCGCCCCCCAGTTCAGGTCGGGGCGACCACCCCCACCCCGCGGAGTTGGGCAGCTCGCGCCAGACGCTCATCGTAAGTGACCACACCATCAAGTTCGTCGCCCAACTCCAACGCGGCTGCCAGGTGC
>JABEUU010000122.1 GCA_013044295.1 Candidatus Dormiibacterota bacterium | reverse complement strand
GAGCTGCTCTTGGCGCACTGCCTCGGGGTCTCCCGGCTGGACCTCTACCTCCAGTTCGAACGGCTGCTGCTGGCCTCTGAGCTCGGTCGGATCAGGCCGCTCCTCAGACGTCGGGCGAGGGGGAGGCCACTTGCCTATATCACCGGTCGAAAGGAGTTCTTTGGACTTGATTTCGAAGTCGGGGACGGTGTGCTGGTGCCCCGCCCTGAGACCGAGCTCTTGGTGGAGCTCGCCGTCGCGGCCGCCGGGACGGCGGCTCCGATCAGGTGCGCCGACCTGGGCTGCGGCACCGGTTGCGTCGGGATCGCCATCGCCACCCGGCTCCCGCAGGCGCTGGTTGATGCCGTCGACCAGGATGCAATCGCGGTCGAGCTGAGCTGCCGCAATGCCATCGGCAACGGGGTCCAGGGGCGGCTGACGGTGCTCCAGGGGAGCTGGGCTGCCCCGCTCCGGGACCGCGGGCCCTACCAACTCATCGTCAGCAATCCGCCCTACGTCACGTCCGCCGAGTGGGCCGAGCTCAGCCCAGGGGTGCGCGACTACGAGCCCAAGATGGCGCTGGACGGTGGGCCCGACGGCCTGGACAGCTACCGGGAGCTCCTGCCCGGTGTCGCCGCGATAGCCGCCCCGGGGGCAGCCATCCTGCTGGAGGGCGACCCCAGGCGTATGGCGGCTCTCGACCGGCTGTGTTCTGATCTCTGGCCCCGGTCGGAGCGCAGGGTCCACCAGGACCTCTCCGGCCGGGAAAGGGTGCTCGAGGTGAGGCTGCCCGGGTGAGCGCGATGCTCTGGGCCCCGGACCCGAGCGGAGTCGCCGCAGCTGCGAGGGCCCTCGCCAGTGGGGGCGTGATCGGCTTCCCCACCGACACCGTGTACGGCCTGGCGGCCGCCGCAGGAGACCCCGCCGCGGTGGCCGCGGTCTCTCGGATCAAGGGGCGCCCTGGCTCCCAGCCGCTGATCCTGATGGCCCGCTCCATTGACCAGGTGGCGGACTACGCGATCCTGGAGCCGCTTGCCGTCGAGCTCGCCCAGCGATTCTGGCCCGGAGCTCTGACCCTGATCCTGCGATCCGTGCCCGGGGCGCCCACCCTGGGTGGGGAGGGGACGGTCGGGGTCCGAGTCCCCGCCCACCAGGTGGCCCTGGCGCTGCTGGCTCTAAGCGGTCCCCTGGCGACCACCAGTGCCAACCGCCACGGCCGCCCTCCGGCAGCCGGGGCGGTGTCAGCGCTGGCGGAGTTGGCCGGTCTGGCCGGGGCCCTGGCCGACCACCCGGGGGCCGGGGGCGGCCCTCAGCCGTCCTCTATACTCGACCTCAGCCAGGAGGTGCCGGTTCTGCTACGGGCGGGCAGGCTCAGTGCCCGTGAGCTGGGCATCCCTTTGATCCGGGACGGCTCAGGGAGTCGGAGGGACTGATTTGGGAATCGCGGCAGAGCGGCTCGACGTGCTCCGACGGGCTGACCCCGAGCTGGCCTCCCTGATGTCAGCTGAGCTCGACCGCCAGCAGTACACCCTGGAACTCATCCCGTCTGAGAACGTGGCCAGCCCGGCGGTGCTGGAGGCGGTGGGGTCCTGGCTGACCAACAAGTACGCCGAGGGCACCCCGGGCAAGCGCTACTACGGCGGCTGCGAGTTCGTCGACCAGATCGAGGCGCTCGCCCAGCAGAGGGCATGCGCGCTGTTCTCGGCCGAGCATGCCAATGTCCAGCCTCACTGCGGCAGCTCCGCCAACCTGGCCGCTTACATGGCTATCTGCAAGCCTGGCGACACCATCTTGGGGATGGACCTCAGCCACGGCGGACACCTCACCCATGGGTCGCCGGTCAGCTTCAGCGGCATCTTCTACCACGCCGAGTTCTACGGGGTCAGCCGGGACACCGAGCAGCTGGACTACGAGGAGGTTCGCCGCCGTGCCCAGGAGGTGAGGCCCCAGGTGCTGGTGGCAGGGGCGAGCGCCTACCCCCGGGTCTTCGACTTCAAGGCGCTGGCTGAGATCGCTCAGGAGGTGGGAGCGCGACTGCTCGTCGACATGGCCCACTTCGCCGGGCTGGTGGCGGGCGGCGCGCACCCCAGCCCGGTGCCATACGCCGATGTGGTCACCCTCACCACCCACAAGACCCTGCGTGGCCCCTGGGGCGGGATGATCCTCTGCCCCGAGGAGCGGGCCAAGGAGGTCGACAAGGCGGTCTTCCCCGGAGCCCAGGGGGGGCCGCTCCTGCACGCCATCGCCGGCAAGGCGGTGGCGCTGCACGCCTGGGCTCAACCTGAGATGCAGGGGTATGCCCAGCGGGTCGTCGCCAACGCCAAGCGTCTCGCCGACGGGCTCATGTCCGAGGGCCTGCGCCTAGTCAGCGGAGGCACCGACAATCACCTGATGCTGATCGACCTTCGGCCGCTCCAGCTGACCGGCCGCCAGGTCCAGGAGGCTTTCGACCGCGCTCACGTCACGGTCAACCGGAATTCGATTCCGTTCGACGAGGCGAGCAAGTTCAATCCCAGCGGCATTCGCCTGGGCACCCCCGCGGTGACCACCAGGGGGATGGGGCCGGGCGAGATGGACGAGATCGCCCACCTGATCGCGCAGCTGATCCACCACCTCGGCGACGAGGCGGTGGCGGAGGAGGTGGCCGGCCGGGCCCGGGCCCTCTGCGAGGCGTACCCGCTGCCCTACAGCTGAGCTCGGGAGAGCCCGCTTGCCCACCCCTCAACATCACTTCCTGGTGGCGCTGCCGATCCTGCTGGTGGCGGTGGCGGTGACGGTCGCGATGGTGCCGGTGGTGCGGTGGGTCAGCTTCAAGGTGGGGGCGGTGGCCCAACCCGGGGGCCGCAACATCCACCTGCGCCCGACCGCCCGCCTCGGTGGCCTGGCACTGGCGGCGGGCTTCGTGGTGGCGGTCGCCATCTTCGGCCGGGGCGTTGCCGACTGGCTGCAGATCGTGCTGATCGCGGTGGCGGTCGCGGCGCTGCTGGCCGTCGACGACATCCTCGACCTTCCCTACTGGACCAAGCTGGTGGTCCAGATCGTCTGCTCCCTGCTGGTGGCCTGGGGATTCGGGATCACCATCAGCTACGTCACGCTGCCCCATCTCGACCTGCATCTGGCCTGGGCGGCGATTCCGGTCACCGTGATCTGGCTGGTGGGGATGCAGAACTCCATCAACCTGCTGGACGGCGTCGACGGCCTGGCCGCCGGGGTGGTGGCCATCGTGGGCGCCGTGCTCTACCTGGCGGCGGTCAACCGGCTCAACGTCGACCCCGGCCAGGGGGGGGTGATCCTCCTCTCCGCAGCGCTGGTGGGCTGCTGCCTTGGCTTTCTGGTCTTCAACTTCGCCCCCGCCCGGATCTTCATGGGCGACTCGGGCAGTCACGTGCTGGGCATGCTGGTGGGGGTGATCACCATCCTGGGGGTCGCCAAGGTGACCGTGGCGCTGGCCCTGTTCGTGCCGGTGGTGGCACTGGCGCTGCCCATCGGCGACACCGGTTACGCCATCTGGAGACGCCGCCGCGAGGGGGTGGGGTTTGCCCACGCCGACGCCCGCCACCTGCACCACCGGCTGCTGGCCCTCGGCCTCAGCCAGCGGGAGACGGCGATCGCCTTCTATCTGGTCACGGCGATTCTGGGCTGTGTGGGCCTGGCCATCTTCGGCCATCACAAGATCCTGGCGGTCGCCCTGGGGCTGCTGGTGGTGGCCCTGATACTGCTGGGCTGGCGGATCTGGCATCGTGGTGGCTTCAGCTTCCAGAAGAGCCCGTCCGAGGCGAGCTCTCCGGACCAACCGCGGCCGTGATGACGAGGGGACCCGAACCGATGGCGACCGACGAGGTACTGGAGATCTACGGGGGTAACACCCTGCGGGGGACGGTGGGCGTCAGCGGCAGCAAGAACGCGGCCCTGCCGGAGATGGCTGCCGCCCTGCTGGCGGACGGACCACTGCGGCTGAGCAATGTTCCGGGCATCGAGGACGTGGGCACCATGTGCTCGATCCTGGCCAGCCTGGGGGTGCTCACGGAGCGTGCCGAGGGAACCGTGGAGATCGATCCCCGCGGTTTGCGCACAGGGACTCCGGACCCGCAGGCGGCCTCTCGGATGCGGGCCTCGCTGCTGCTGCTGGGGCCGCTGCTGGGTGCCTGTGGCGAGGCCACCCTGCCCCGGCCCGGCGGCGACGACATTGGCTCTCGAAGGATCGAGCAGCACATCGCCGGCCTGCGCCTGATGGGAGCCACGGTGGAGGAGTCGCAGGGGGGCATCCAAGCCTTTGCGGGAGGCCTCCACGGCGCCCACATCCCCCTCGACATGCCCACGGTGACCGGCACCGAGAACCTGATGATGGCGGCCGCCAGGGCCAAGGGGATAACCGTGATCTCCAACGCGGCCCGGGAGCCCCATGTGGTCGACCTCGCCCTCTGCCTGAACTCCATGGGGGCGAGGATCTCCGGGGCCGGCAGCGACCGGGTGGTGATCGAGGGAGTGGCCCACCTGCACCGCGCTCAGCATCGGGTGCGGCCCGACTACATCGAGGCTGGCACCTATGCGCTGGCGGCAGCCGCCACCGGCGGCGAGGTCCTGATCGAGGACGTCATGAGCGACGACCTGGTCCAGCTCTTTCACAAGCTGAGGGCGGCCGGCTGCCAGGTGGAGGAGGGCGCCAGCTGGGCCCGGGTCTCCCGGCTCGGCCCCCTGACCGCGGTGGACATGACCACCTGGCCCCATCCCGGGTTCGCCACCGACCTGCAGTCGCAATATGTGGCGGTGATGACCCAGGCCAGTGGCGACGCCACGGTGTGGGAGGCGCTCTACGAGAATCGCTTCCGCCCGGTCGAGCAGCTGCGCCGCCTGGGCGCCCGGATCGAGGTCGAGGGCCGCATCGCGGTAGTCCACGGCGGTGCCCCGCTGCGGGGTGCCGACCTCGAGGTATCCGACATCCGGTCGGGAGCGGCCCTGGTGATCGCCGGCCTCTGCGCCGAGGGCCTCACCACCTGCCGCAACGTCCGCCACCTGGACCGGGGCTACCAGAACCTGGTCGGCAAGCTGGCCGGCCTGGGGGCCACGCTCAACCGCCGGCCTCCGGGTTCGGACTGATCCGGGCCATGGCGGCGCGCCGGTTCGGGCTGGAGCTCTCCTCGGATCGGGTGGAGGCCTGGGTCAGAGGGGACGGCCTGGTCCTCCAGGAGCCGGCCGTGGCAGCTCGACAACCATCGACCGGCAAGCTGGTCGGCTATGGGGCGCAGGCGCTGGCCCTGGCCAAGCCCGGAGGCGCCCAGCTGGTGGCTCCCTTCGGCATGTCCGAACTCCAGGACCAGGAGGCGGCCGAGCAGATGCTGCGCCACCTGATCAATCGGATGGTCGGCCGCCTGGTCTTCGTACGTCACGAGCTGGTGCTGGCAGTCTCGGCGGAGCTCTCGACCGCGGGGCGGCGGGCCCTGCTGGAGGTGGCGCTGGCCTCTGGCGCCCGCATGGCCCACCTGCTCGACCTGCCCCTGGCGATGGCCTTCGGGACCGGGCTCTCGGTCACCTCGTGGGAGCCCTCGCCGGTGCTGTTCCTGCTGCCGCAGGGGGCCCAGGGGGCGATCGTGTGCCACCACGGACTGCTCGCCCACAGCGGCTTGGTCGCGGAGAACGAGGGTCAGTTGGAGACAGAGACCGGCCTCGACCAGCTGGCGGCCATGGTCGAGGGCCTGCTTCAGGAGACGCCCCGGCCGGGCCATGACCGGGTGCGGCAGGTGGGCTTCGCCCTGGCCGGACGAGGGGTGGACATCCAATTGGTTGGGAGCGGGCTGACCCGCCGCACCGGTCTGCCGATGCGCCAGGTCGCGGATCCGGAGCACTGCGTGGTCAAGGGGGCGGAGGTGGCCCTGGAGCGGATCGAGGCGGCCGGAGCCCGTACTCTGCTCTACCTGAACTGATCCCGTCGGGCGCGGGCCAGCTCGTCGGCCAGCAGCAGGGAGTGGTCCTCGACGGAGCGCTCCCAGCTGTACCGACTGGCTCGGGCCAGCCCCAGCCGGCCAAGGTGCGACCGCAGCCCGGGTTCCATGGCCAGCCGGGTGAGCGCTTCCACCCACTCTCTGTGCGACCCCAGGTCGACCAGCAGGGCGGCGCCGGCGGCGACCTCGGCGACGCCACCCACATCGCCGGCCAGCAGCGGGGCTCCGCAGGCCATCGCCTCCAGGGCGGGCAGGCCGAACCCCTCATACAGGGATGGGACGCACGCCGCCAGAGCGCCCGAGTAGAGCGCCGCCAGGGCCTCCCCGTCGAGGTGGGGGAGCAGTCGCAGCTGGTCCGAGCAGCCCGCCACCTGGGACACCTGCGCGAGCTCGGAGGCGCTTGGCCCGCTGGCGTTGGCGACCACCAGCCAGGGGCGCTCCCGGCCTGCGGGAAAGGCGCTCGCGAAGGCGCGGATTAGGAAGGGTATGTTCTTGCGCCGGTGGTGGGCGCCCACCACCAGGAAGTACGGGCCAGGAATCGCCAGCCTGGCGGTCACCGCCGCCACCTGGTCTGGGCCCCTTGGCCCCAGCTCGGCCGCCACGCCATGGGGGATGACGGTGATGGTGGCGGGGTCGGCGGAGTACAGCTGGACCAGGTCCGCCCGGGTCGTCTCAGAGGGCACGATCAGGCGGGCGGCCCTGGCCAGGGCGTCCTTGACGAAGCTCTCGACCGCCTGGCCGCTGGCGCCAGGGTAGGCCTGGGCGGCCAGCCGGTGCTCCACTCCATGCACGGTCACGACCGACCTGGGCAGCCGGCCCGGGGGTAGCCGGTAGGCGGGCACGAAGAGCAGCTCGGGAGGGCGGCGGCGCACCTCAAGCGCCAGCCGCAGCCGGGTCCAGCCCCTAGGCAGCGGGATCAGGCACCACTCGCTGCCGGCCGAAAGGGGCGGCGCGGCCAGCGGTGCCTGCCGGGCGTTGCGGTAGAGTCGCAGCTGAGCCGGAGGGCTGGCGATCAGGCCGCGGCAGACCTGGGTGGCGTAGACGCCGATCCCTGTGGGGGCGGCCTCAAAGGCCCGACTGGCATCGATCCCGATCGCCACCGGGGCAGTGTACGGGGGCCGCCACGGGGCCTTCCGCCTGGCCGCGAACTGGAGCCACGAGGAAACCCCCGGCGACCGCCCTGCGCCGTGATAAGATCGCCCCGATTTGTCCTTGGGGGGCGATCCGAAGCGGCCCGGGGGAGTAGCGGGTCCCGGAGGAGCCCTCGCCTTGGTAGGAGTCTTCTCGATCACGGTCGTAACGGGGGTCGTGGCCGGGGTGCTGTTGGACCAGGTCTTTCACACTCTGCCCTGGCTGACGCTGACGGGGCTGGCGGTGGGCCTTGTGGGGGGGTCGTTGACCCTCTATCGCGGCCTGCTCATATACCGGGATCCCGGGAGATGATGGCGCAGGACGCCGAGCGGCTGGCGGGGGCGGTGCGAACCGCCTGGATGGCAGCCCTGGCCGGGGTGGTCGTGGTGGTGATCGCCGGGCTTCTGGTCGGCGGCGCCGAGGGTGCCGGGCTGGCTTTGGGCGGCGGCCTCCTGGGGATCGCCAACCTGCAGCTGGCGGTCTTCGCGATGCGGCGCTCGCCGGTCGCCTTCCTCGGCTCCAGCCTGCCTCGGCTGGCGGTCATAACCATGGTCATGGCGGCGCTGGTGGTGGTGCTGGGCCCGATCGGAGTCTGGGCCCTGCTGGGGCTGCTGGTCACCCACCTCGCCCAGGTGGGAGCCATCCTGCGGCTGGGCATGAGGCTTAGTTCCAAGTGAGGCCGATCGTCGCCACCCAGATCGCCGTGGGTGCCCACTGGGTGGGGCACATCTTCGGCCAGACCATCTACCTGGACACCGTGATCAGCAGCGGGGTCGCCTTCGGGATCGTCCTGGGCCTGGGGCTGTACCTCCGGAGCAAGATCACCAGTGGAGTCCCAGGCCGCTTCCAGACCATGATCGAGGTGGTCTGGACCACGGTCGACGACTACATCACCCGCATGATCGGGCCCTTCGCGCGCTGGGTGGTGCCCCTGGTGACCGTGCTGTTCTTCTACATCCTGGTCAGCAACTGGCTGGAGCTGATCCCCACGGGAGGACGGCTCACGTCGCCCACCTCCGACGTCAACGACACCGCCGCCCTGGCCATCATCGTGATCGTCCTGGTGCATGTGACATCGATCCGGCGCCAGGGGTTCAAGGGATATTTGAGGATCAACTACCTGCACCCCGACGGGCTGCCCCGGTGGGCCTACATCGGGCTGGCCCCGATCAACGTGATCGCCCAGATCTCCTACCCGATCTCGCTCACCCTCCGGCTCTTCGGCAACATGTTCGCGGCCGCTCTGATGCTGGAGATCATCGCCATCCTGCCGATCTATATCGGCTTCGCCTTCAACGGCGTCTGGAAGCTGTTCGAGGGCGTCTTCGTCGACGTGATTCAGGCCTTCATCTTCGCCATGCTGACGGTCATCTACCTCAGCATGGCGACCATGAGCGACGACCACCAGGCGGCCGAGACCGCCACCAGCTAGGGGCAACCCGCCCCGCCAAGACCTGGGAGGAGACCAATTGGCATTGACCACCGCGCACGCCGAGATCTACGCCGCAGCCATGATCGGGACCAGCGTCGGCGCCGACGGCGCCGCCATCGGTGACAGCCTGGCCGGCGCCCAGCTGATCGCCGGCATCGCCCGCCAGCCGGAGGCGCAGGGGAGACTGCTGACCTGGACCTTCCTCACCGTCGGCCTGGTCGAGGCCGTCTACTTCATCAACCTGGCCCTGATGTTCGTCTTCATCGCCCTCGCCGGGAAGTAGGGAAGCTCCAGATGGTCCTGGCCGCCGCCTCCAACCCGCTGGCCCTCAACGCGACCTTCATCGTCGAGATCGTCGTCTTCCTGGCCCTGCTGTGGTTGCTCCGCCGCTTCGTCTTCCCCCCCCTGGACAAGGCGCTGCGCGCCCGCCAGGCCCAGATTGCCCAGGCTCTCGGCGAGGCCGAGCAGGCGAGGCAGGAGGCCGAGCAGGCGAGGGAGCTGGACCGCCAGGAGATGGCCGACGCCCGTCTCAAGGCTCAGGAGATCCTGGACCGAGCCCAGCAGCTGGGGGAGCAGCTGCGCGAGGAGCTGCGCCAGAAGGGCGAGCAGGAGCAGCAGGCGATGCTGGAGCGGGCCAGGGCTGAGCTGGCCCGGGAGCGGGAGCAGGCCGTGCTCGAGCTGCGCCGCCAGGTCGCCGACCTGGTGATGCTGGCCACCACCAAGGTGCTCCAGGAGGAGCTCGACCCCACCCGCCAGCGCCGGCTCATCGAACAGGCGCTGAAGGAGGTGGACCTGAGTGCCTGAGGGACCCCGGGAGCCCCGTGTTCCCAGCCAGGCCCGCCACTACGCCCAGGCCATTTTCGAGCTGGCCCGGGAACAGGGGGACTTCGAGTCCTGGGGGGAGCGCCTGCAGCGCCTGGGCCAGCTGCTGGAGGGCACAGACCTGGGTCCGGCGCTGCTGAGCCCCCAGTTCTCGGCGGCCCGGCGGGAGGAGCTGGCGCTCGCGGTCCTGAGTCGCGACCCCGGGATTGATCAGCTGGCATCCAACCTGCTCAGGCTCCTTATCCGGAGCCGGCGGACGGCGATGCTGGGGGCGATCAGGGCGGGCTATTCGGCCCTGGTCGACGAGGCTGAGGGTCGCGTCCAGGCCCGCCTCGCGACCGCCGTCGCGGTCGGCCCGGAGGATCTGGCCAGGTTCGCAAAAGAGCTCTCGGTGAGGCTGGGTCAGGAGGTGGATTTTCAATCCGAGGTGGACCCCTCCCTGCTGGGGGGGGCGGTGGTGCGAGTGGGGGATCGGGTCTTCGACGCCAGTCTGAAGAGCCGGTTGCTCCAGCTGCGCCACCAGATGCTGACAGAAGCGCAAACCGCGTGAGGGGAAAATGAGCCTCAGTGCCGACGACATAGGCCGGATCATCAAGACCAAGATCACCGACTTCGACGCCCCGGTGGTGTCGGCGGAGTCCGGGGTGATCACCGCCCTGGCCGACGGGATCGCCCAGATCTACGGGCTCGAGGGGGCGATGGCCGGCGAGCTCCTGGAGTTTCCCAAGGGAGTCTTCGGGATGGCCCTCAACCTCGAGGAGGACCTCGTCCGCGCCATCATCATGGGCCCCTACGAGGGCCTCAGCGAGGGCGACGAGGTTAGAACCACCGGCAGGATCGTGGAGGTCCCGGTGGGACGCGAGCTGGTGGGCCGGGTGGTGAACGCGCTCGGCGAGCCGATCGACGGCAAGGGCGAGATCGCGACCAAGGAGCGCTGGCCGGTCGAGCGGCCCGCCCCAGGAGTTGTCGACCGCCAGCCGGTGGACACCCCTGCCGCCACCGGGATCATGGCCATCGACGCCTTGGTCCCGATCGGGCGTGGCCAGCGCGAGCTGCTGATCGGCGACCGCCAGATCGGCAAGACCGCGATCGCGATCGACACCATCATCAACCAGAAGGGCAAGAACCTCACCTGCATCTACGTCGCGATCGGCCAGAACGCCGCCTCGGTGGCCCGGGTCGCGGCCCTGCTGGAGGAGTACGGCGCCCTTGAGCACACCATCATCGTCAGCGCCACCGCCGCCGAGCCGGCCGCCCTGCAGTACCTGGCCCCCTACTCCGCCTGCAGCATGGGGGAGTGGTTCATGGAGCGAGGCGAGGACGCCCTGGTGGTCTACGACGACCTCAGCAAGCACGCCTGGGCATATCGCGAGATCTCCCTGGCGCTGCGCCGGCCCCCGGGCCGCGAGGCCTATCCCGGGGACGTGTTCTACCTGCACTCCCGGCTCCTGGAGCGGGCCGCCCGGCTGAGCCAGGAGCGCGGGGGCGGGTCGCTGACCGCCCTGCCCATCATCGAGACCCAGGCCAACGACGTCTCCGCCTACATTCCAACCAACGTGATCTCGATCACCGACGGCCAGATCTATCTGGAGGGGGACCTCTTCTACGCCGGCACCAGGCCCGCCATCTCGGTCGGGCTCTCCGTCAGCCGGGTGGGAGGTGACGCCATGACCAAGGGCCTGCGCAAGGTGGCCGGAGGCATGCGCCTGGAGCTGGCCCAGTACCGGGCCCTGGCCGCCTTCGCCCAGTTCTCCTCGGACCTGGACCGTTCCACCAGGGACCAGCTGGAGCGGGGCCGTCGGCTCACCGAGCTGCTCAAGCAGGACCAGTACCAGCCGGTCCCGGTCTCCCATCAGGTGATGGTGATCTACGCCGGCACCAACGGCTATCTGGACCAGGTCCCGGTGGAGAAGATCTCCTCCTGGTCGGCCCAGTTCCGGCGCTGGATCGGTCAGACGCGGACCCAGCTGGAGTCCCAGCTGGAGGAGCGCCAGGCTCTCGACGAGGAGTTGGAGGCCCAGCTCAAGGAGGCGCTCGAGGAGTTCAACCAGGGCTTCGACACCGGGCCGGTGGCGGTCGCCGCCGGCTCCCAGGAGGGCTGATTGGCGACCCTGCGCGACATCCGCAGGCACATCAAGGCGATCCGCAGCATCGAGCAGATAACCCGCGCGATGCAGATGGTGGCAGCCGCCAAGATGCGCCGGGCCCAGGCCCGGGTGGCCCAGGCGCGCCCCTACGCCATCGCCATGGACGAGGCTGCCCGCGACGTGGCCAAGGTTGGCAAGGAGTTCCGCCACCCCTTCCTGGTCCCCCGCGAGGAGGGCACCGGGCTGCTGATCCTGGTCACCTCGGACCGGGGCCTGGCCGGGTCCCTGAACGTGAACACCATGCGCGCCGCCCACTCCTACATGCTGCGGCGCTTCGGGCCCCGCTACCAGGCGGTGGCCATCGGGCGCAAGGCGGTCGAGTTCTGCAACAGGATGCAGGTGAACCTGGTGCACCACCGGATCGGGCTGCCCGACAAAGTGGAGATGGCGGAGCTGCGGCCGTCGGTCGAGAGCGCCGTCAGGGCCTACCTGCAGGGCGAGGTCCGCGAGGTCGTGCTCGCCTACTCGCAGTTCAAGAACCTGCTCACCCAGGTCCCCACCGTCCAGGTGCTGGTGCCGGTGCCGCCGGCCCCAGCCGACCAGGGCCCCCAGACCCAGGGTGACTACATCTATGAGCCGGACGCCCAGGCGCTCCTGGAGAAGTTGATGCCGGCCTACCTGGACAGCCAGGTGTTCCGGGCGGTGCTGGAGACCCAGGCCAGCTTCTACAGCGCCCAGATGGTGGCCATGCGGAACGCCTCCTCCTCTGCCGGGGACGTGATCCGGGAGCTGTCGCTGACCGCCAACAAGGTGCGCCAGGCGAGCATCACGCGAGAACTGATGGAGATAATCGGCGGCGCCGAGGCCCTGCAGGCGGCCCGGCGCTGAGGAGGTGGAGATGACCGTGAGCGAGTCCAAGCAGATGGCGAGGGGCGAGGTGTTGCAGGTGATCGGGGCGGTGGTCGACGTGGCCTTCCCAACCGGCCAGCTGCCCCACATCCTGGACGCCCTGGAGGTGGAGCGGGAGGGCGCGCGGCTGGTCCTGGAGGTGCAGCAGCACCTGGGCAATGACGTCGCCCGCTGCATCGCGATGGAGTCCACGGACGGGCTGCGGCGAGGCGAGCAGGTGGTGGCCACCGGGTCGCCGATCCTAGTGCCCGTGGGCAAGCGGGTCCTGGGGCGGATGTTCAACGTGGTGGGCGAGCCCATCGACGGCGGCCCGGCGATGGAGGAGGGCAAGCAGATGCCGATCCACCGCGAGCCGCCCTCGGTCGCCGAGCAGGCGGTCTCCACCGAGATCCTGGAGACCGGGATCAAGGTGCTGGACCTGATCTGCACCTTTGCCAAGGGGTCGAAGATCGGGCTCTTCGGTGGCGCCGGTGTGGGCAAGACCATCATCGTGATGGAGCTGATCCGGAACATCGCCAAGGAGCACCAGGGCTACTCGGTGTTCGCCGGGGTGGGGGAGCGGACCAGGGAGGGCAACCAGCTCTTCGGTGAGATGCACGAGTCGGGGGTCATCAACCAGACCGCCCTGGTCTTCGGGCAGATGAACGAGCCTCCCGGGGCGCGGGCCCGGATCGCCCTCAGTGGGCTCACCATGGCCGAGGAGTTCCGCGATGAGGAGGGGGCCGACGTGCTCTTCTTCGTCGACAACGTGTTCCGCTACATGCTGGCTGGGAGCGAGGTCTCGGCCCTGCTGGGCCGGATGCCGTCCGCGGTGGGCTACCAACCCACCCTGGCTACCGAGATGGGAGACCTGCAAGAGCGGATCACCTCCACCACCAAGGGCTCGATCACCTCGGTGCAGGCGGTCTACGTCCCCGCCGACGACTTCACGGACCCCGCCATTCAGACCACCTTCGCTCACCTGGGGGCAACGGTCTCCCTGGACCGGCGCATCTCCGAGCTGGGCATCTACCCGGCCGTCAACCCGCTCGACTCCTTCAGCCGGATCCTGGAGCCCAGGACGGTGGGGGCGGAGCACCACGAGGTGGCCCTGGGGGTGCAGCGGGTGCTGCAGCGCTACCAGGACCTGCAGGACATCATCGCCATCCTGGGCATGGAAGAGCTCTCCGACGAGGACAAGCTGACCGTCAACCGGGCCCGCCGGGTGCAGCAGTTCCTGGGCCAACCCTTCTTCGTGGCGGAGCAGTTCACCGGCACCCCGGGCAAGTACGTGCCGCTGCGGGAGACGGTGCGCGGCTTCAAGGAGATCCTCTCGGGCAGCCTCGACGACCTGCCGGAGCAGGCCTTCCGGATGGTGGGCACCATCGACGAGGCGATCGAGCGGGGCCGCACCCTCAACCGGGGCCAGGAGCCGGAAGCGGCCGCGGTCGCCTGAGATGGGGGTGCCGACCCGGCTGCTGGCCAGCCAGAAGCCTCTGTTCGAGGGCGACTGCGAGTTCATCGTCCTCCGGGGGGCGGACGGGGACCTCGGGGTGTTGCCGGGGCACTCGCCCCTGCTCACCTGGCTCAAGCCGGGTGAGGTGATGGTGCGGCATGGTGAACGCGAGGAGTACTTCTTCCTGGCCGACGGCTTCCTGGAGGTGCTCCCGGACCGGGTCTCGGTCCTGGCCGTGAACGGGGAGAACTCGGCCTCCCTGAACCCCCAGGAGGCGGAGGGAATGGTCAAGGCGGTGGAGGCCGCGGTCGCCCGCGCGGTCAGCTCCGGGGAGCAGGAGATGCTGCGGCTGCAGTCGGAGCTGGAGGTCGCCATGGCCCGCTTGGAAGCGGCCGAGCGCCAGCGCCATCGGAGTCGCGATTGACACGGCGCAGCGCCGGTCTGTAACGGCCCGGCTGCGCGAGCGGATCGACCGCCGAGCCCGCCATATACTCGCCCACGTGGCTAGAGCCGGCACCGACTCCACCGTGATCGCTACCCCCACCGGGCCCCGGCTCGAGCTGCTCGGGTTGCCGGTCGACCGCTGCACCAGGGGGCAGGCCCTGGAGCGCTGCTCCAAGTCCCTCGACGCCTCCTCGGCCGACCCGCCCCTGCAGGTGGTGACCCTCAACCCGGAGATGGTGATGCAGGCCCGCAGGGTCCCCGAGCTGGCCCGGGCGGTGGGCGCCGCCGGTCTGGTGCTGGCGGACGGCGCCGGCGTCGTTTGGGCCGCCCGCAAGCTTGGCGCTCCGGTGCCGGAGCGGATCCCCGGGGTCGACTTCCTTGGGGACCTCTGCTCGCTGTCGGCCGCCAAGGGGCGAGGGGTCTTCCTGCTGGGAGCCGCGCCCGGGGTGGCCGAGGCTGCCGGCCGGCGCCTGCTGGGCGATCATCCGGAGCTCCGAGTTGCCGGCTGGGCCAGCGGGTCTCCGGCGGAGGCGGAGGCGGGGTCCCTGGTGGACCAGGTC
>JABEUU010000121.1 GCA_013044295.1 Candidatus Dormiibacterota bacterium | reverse complement strand
TCCCCCCGAGCTGATCAAGGCCTTCCACTGGCACAAGAAGCAGTGGGACTACTGGGACATGGTGGCCGGCGACACCCGCATCGTGCTGGTCGACCTGCGCGCCGACTCGCCAACTCGGGGCCGGATCCAGGTCCTGATCGCGGGCGAGCACAGCCCCAAGGTGGTGGCCATCCCGCCCCTGGTGGCGCATGGCTACCAGGCGCTCTCGCTGCGAGATGTGGTGCTCAGTTACTACGTCACCGAGCCCTACGATGCTCAGAGCCCGGACGAAGGAAGGATTCCCTGGAACGACCAGCGGATAGGCTTCGACTGGAGCATCGAGAACATCTGATGATGGGTGAGATCCGAGCTGAGCACGCCTCGATCGCCGAGCTGGTGCCGTCCCTACCCAGGCGCCTGTTGGTGGCTGGCGGAGCCGGCTTCATCGGCTCCGCGTTCGTCCGGCTCTGCCTCGAGCAGGCGGATCCGCCGGCGGTCACGGTGCTCGACAAGCTGACCTACGCGGGCAACCTGGCCAACCTAGCCGAGGTGGCCGAGCACCCTCGCTACCGCTTCGTCCGCGGCGACATCTGCGACCGGGCCCTGGCCGACCGGCTGGCGGGAGAGGTGGACTGCATTGTCAACTTTGCCGCTGAGAGCCATGTCGACCGCTCCATCCTGGATCCGGACGCCTTCATCCAGACCGATGTCTACGGCACCTACTCCCTCCTGGAGGCGGCCCGCAAGCACCAGCATCAGCGCTTCCTGCAGGTCTCCACCGACGAGGTATACGGCGATGTCGAGGAGCCCCAGCTCTCGGTCGAGGGCGACCCCCTCAGGCCGCGCTCGCCGTACTCCGCCAGCAAGGCTGGAGCGGAGATGCAGTGCCTCGCCTATCACGCCACCTACGGGCTGCCGGTGGTGGTCACCAGAGGCTCCAACACCTACGGGCCCTACCAATACCCCGAGAAGATCGTCCCTTTGTTCACGACCCAGGCCCTGGACCGGCTCCCACTACCGGTATATGGGGACGGCGGCGCGGTGCGGGACTACCTCTACGTCGACGATCATGCCCGGGGGATCGCCACTGTGCTGGCCCGAGGCGAGGCCGGTCAGGCCTACAACCTGGGTCAGGGGGGCCAGCTCATTGACGGAATGAAGGTGGCGGAGACGGTGCTGCGGCTGACGGATCGCCCGGCCAGCCTGATCCAGTACGTGTCCGATCGCCCCGGCCATGACCGCCGCTACGCACTGGACAGCCGTCGGGCGGCGGAGCTTGGTTGGGGTCCCGAACTCGACTTTGACGCCGGGATGGAGCTCACGGTGGCTTGGTACCGGCGCCGCCGTGACTGGTGGGAGCCGATCAAGTCCGGTGAGTTCGCGGAGTTCTACCGTCGCAACTACCACCCGGTGGCTGGAGCCGCCGCCCCCGGCTGAGCTGGGTCCCCGATGAGGATTCTGGTTCTGGGCGCCGCCGGCCAACTGGGCCGAGATCTGGTGCCGCGACTCCGCGAATGCGGCCACCAGGTGGTGGCGGCGAGCCGCGCCGAGGTGGACATCACCCGACCCGAGCAGGTGCGGCGGGCTCTGGCCGCGTCTAATTCCGAGAGAGTGATCAACTGTGCCGCCTACACCAAAGTGGACCAAGCCGAGCGCGAGCCGGAGCTGGCTTATGCGATCAACCGGGACGGGGCAGGGGTGGTGGCGCGAGAGTGCGCCGAGCGCGATCTGCCGCTCTGCCACATCAGCACCGACTTCGTCTTCACCAAGGCACCGTCAACTGCGGGCCGGCCCTGGACCGAGGCCGACGAGCCCCAGCCCGCAGGCGTCTACGCCACCAGCAAGCGGGCGGGGGAGCTCGCCTGTGCGGCGGCGGGTGGCCCGCTGCAGCTGGTGCGGACAGCTTGGCTGTATGGCAACCAGGGCCCGAATTTTCCCCTCGCCATCGTCCGGGCGGCTGCCCGCGGCAAGCCGATCAGGGTGGTCGCCGACCAACTCGGCAGTCCGACCTGGACCGGGGATCTCGCCCCTGCCCTGGAGCGGCTGGTGAGCACCTCCGCGCAGGGAACCTTCCACCTCTCCGGAGCCGGGGCGACCAGCTGGTACGGCTTCGCCCAGGCTCTGCTGCAGGAGCTCGGAATGGAGGCCGAGCTCACCCCGGTGACGACCGCGGAGTGGGCGGCCCCGGCGCCGCGGCCAAGCTACTCGGTGCTCGCCAACCAGGCCTGGCAGGACCTGGGGCAGCCGCCCTTGCCGGATTGGCGGGTCGGATTGAAAAACTGGCTGGGCGCGGAGCGCGGCGGGGCGATCGCCGCGGCGATCGCAGGCGGTGGCTGAGCCTCTCGGCCCGGAGGCGGTGCGGGCAGTCATTTGCACCTTCCAGTCGGCGGGTGAGGTGGGCGACGCCATTGAGTCCTGCCTGCGCGAGGGCCTCGCGCCGGGCCAGATAACCGTGGTCGACAATGCCTCCAGTGACGGCACGCCGAGCCTGCTCCAGGAGCGCTTCCCGGAGGTCCGCCTGCTGGTCATGGGCAAGAACCTGGGCTTCGCCAGAGCGGTGAACCGGGGCGTCACCGGCACCGGCGGCGACCTGGTCCTGATGCTCAACCCCGACGCCGAGCTCCGCCCGGGCGCCCTGGCGGCCATGCTGGAGGACCTCGCCACGGACCCACGACGAGGGGCGGTGTCCCCCCGGGTGGAGAGGGCCGACGGCCGCTTGGATCCCGCCTGCCGGCGCAGCTTCCCCAGCCCTTCGGTCGCCTTCTTTCGGCTCGTTGGCCTCAGCCGGCTGGGCCCGGGGTCGGCCCGCCTGGGAGCTTACAACTTGACCCACATACCCGCGGATCGCGCCATCGCCGTGGACAGCGGGACGGGTGCCTGTCTGCTGGTCCGTCGCGCGCTCTGGGACCGCATCGGTGGGTTGGACGAGGGCTACTTCATGTACGGAGAGGATCTGGAGCTCTGCTGGCAGATCCATCACCTGGGGATGGCCGTCTGGTATGAGCCCAGGGCACTGGTGCTGCACCACAAGGGGAGGAGCTCGGAACAGGTGGCGCTCCCCATGCTGATCTACTTTCACCGTTCCATGTGGCGCTTCTACCGGCTCCACTACGGCCGGGGTTGGAGGGCCGCCCTGGCGCCCCTGGTGGGGCTTGGAATTGGCGCTCGGCTGAGCCTGCTGCTGGTGCTCAACGGCTTACGCCGCCGGCCTCGGGTCAGCCCGTGACGGGGGGCGGCCAAGTGGCGGTGGTGCTGGTCAACTGGAACGGGGGCCACGACTGTGAGCGGGTCCTGGCCTCGATCCGCTCGCAGACCCTGCCGGTGGCGGAGGTGGTGGTGGTGGACAACGCCTCTCAGGATGGCTCCTGCCAGTGGTTCGAACGCCAGCCGGGAGTGCTGGTGATCCGCAACCCCAGGAACCGGGGATTCGCGGTGGCGGTCAACCAGGGCATCTCCGCCACCGATGCCGACCTGGTCCTGCTCTGCAACCTGGACGTCGTGCTCGATCCCGGGTTCGTGGCTGCTCTGGTGGCGCGGATGCAGACCGGGCCCGACATCGGCAGCGTCGGCGGCAGGTTGCGGCGGGAGGGCCCTGACAACGCGTCCGATCTGGATTCCACCGGGCATGTGCTGCACCGCAGCGGCTGGGTCTCCAACCGAGGCCACGGTGAATCCGGGTCGGGGCGGTACCTCGACGCCGAGGAGGTATTCGGGGTCTCCGCGGCCGCCGCCCTCTACCGGCGCTCGATGCTGCTGGATGTTGCCATCGGGGGGGAGATCTTCTGCGAGCGATTCTTCGCCTACCTAGAGGATGTGGATCTCGACTGGAGGGCTCGGTGGCGGGGCTGGCGCAGCTATTACGAGCCCTCGGCCACCGCCAGCCACCGCCGCGGCGGCACCGGCCTTCACGCCACCGCCATGATCGAGCGCCACGTGCTGGCCAATCGGATTTCGCTCTACTGTCGCAACGCTCCACCTAGTTGGCTGCGCGGGCGACCACTTCTGGGTGCGGCCAGCCTGATTCTGTTGCGGGCGGGGCTGGCGCTTGGACGCCATCCCAGCTCCTGGCTCGGCCTGGTGGACGCCGGCCGATGGTGGCGCCGCAGCCTGCGTGACCGGCGAACGATCATGGACGGCCGCCGGGTGGCGGATCCCGCCATCGAGAAGTGGGCCCAACCCACTCCCTGGCGGCGGCTGTTGGGAGCGCACGTCAGAGGCTGATCCGGCTGGCGTGGAAGCCCGGAGACTCGGTGCGTTCGTCTGGGGCGCCTTGCCGGGGCCCGGGAGCCGATGGCGCAGGTCGAGCCCCACCGCCGTCGCTACCGTCACCAAAGCAGGGGCGCTGTGTCCCCGGCCACCAATGATCGCGGGGACGCCGGCAAATCCCTCGGCGACCCGCCGCGGGTCATGGGGCCGGTGGCGAACACGCCCCGGAGGAGACGACCAGGGTAGCGAACCGTAGCCCAAATCTAGTAACAATACTGTGCTATAGCTATGCCGCCAAGTAGACCAGAGATGCTCCGCCTCGGTCCTGCTGCGCGGCGTCTGGGTATCCATCCCCTGACGCTTCGCAGATGGGCTGACACCGGCAGGATCGATGTCGTGTGGGTCGGAAGGGAGCGGCGCTTCCCAATCAGT
>JABEUU010000001.1 GCA_013044295.1 Candidatus Dormiibacterota bacterium | reverse complement strand
GTGGGTCGTCTACTGATCATCGCCAACGACGTGGTGGCGAAGCGGATGGCCGGCCCCGGCATCCGCTGCTTCGAATTGGGTCGGGAGCTGGCCAAGGCGGGCCATCAGGTCACCCTGGTCGGGGTGGGTGCCACCGATCTCGCCAGTGACTCGCTCAAGATCGTCCCGCGGCTCAGTCACGCCGACTTGGACCGCCTCGCCCGCGGCCAGGACGCCATCCTGCTGGAGGGCATCGCCCTGGTCCGCTATCCGTCCCTGCGGAGCGTGCCGGTACCGCTGATCGTCGACCTCTACGACCCCTTCCCCCTGGCTCTGCTGGAGCAGGAGGCGCACCGGCCGGTAGCGCAGCAGGAACGCGAGAGCCTGGAGGTCCGCAAGGTGCTGCGGGAGCTGCTCCGGGGTGGCGACTTCTTCTTGTGTGCCAGTGAGGTGCAGCGCGACCTCTGGACCGGTGCCCTGCTGGAGGCGGGCCGGATAACACCTCGCACCTGGGCCCAGGACAGCTCCCTGCGCCAGCTCATAGACGTGGTCCCATTCGGCCTGCCCGGCAATCGGCCCGAGGCCGGGACGGTCCGGCGGCAGCTGCCGGTGGGGAACCTCGACCCCAACGACGTGGTGCTGCTGTGGGGCGGGGGAATCTACAACTGGTTCGACCCCCTGACCCTGATCCGGGCGGTCGGCCGGGCGGTGGAGGAGGACCCCCGGATCAAGCTGATCTTCATGTCCACCGACCATCCCAACACCTCCATCCCGGAACGGATGTGGATGCCGGCCCGAGCCCGGCAGCTCTCCGACGAGCTCGGCCTCACCGATGGGCACGTGTACTTCAATCACGACTGGGTGGCTTACAGCGAGCGCTCGCAGTGGCTGCTCGCCTCCGACTGCGGGGTCTCCACCCACTTCGACCATGCCGAGACCAGGTACGCCTTCCGGACCCGCATGCTCGACTACCTCTGGTGCGGCCTGCCGATTATCTGCACCGCCGGCGACCGCTTCGCCCAGCTGGTGGCGGAGCGTGAACTGGGTTGGGTGGTGCCCGCCGAGGATGTGGACGCGCTGGCCCAGGCGGTGCTGGAGATGGCCGCCGACCCAAATCGGCGCCGGGTCATCTCCGAGCGGGTGTCCCAGGTGGCGCAGGACATGACCTGGGAGCGGGTCTCGGCTCCCCTTAGGCGCTTCTTGACCAATCCGGCGCTGGCCGCGGATCAGCCTCGGCACGCCTGGATTCATCGCCGTCAGCCCAGCCGAGTGGAGATGCGGACGGTCGAGGCGGTCCGGCTGTTGCGCCGGGCGGCTTACGAACTGGGCCACCAGGGTCCGGTCGCGACCGTGCGCAAGGCGGGACGCTGGTGGGGTCAGCGGGGGCGCCGCCAGCCGCCAGCCCGGTGACGCTGGCCCGGAGTTAGGCTCCGCTCCGGGCCCGGAGCGCCTCGGCAGCCGGGCCGTTGATGTTGCTGCAGGCCGCACAGACTTCCGGGGGGATCAGCCCAATCCGCATCATGGCGCTGAAGAGCCGGCAGCCCAGGCAGAGGGCGAAGACCGACTCCAGGGTGGCGGCGATCGCCAGCATCCCCAGCAGGGCGTAGGTGCCCAGCGACAGCCGAAAGCCGAACAGCAAGATGGTGGCGGCAACGGTGAGCGCCGCCCCGATCCCCTGGGCGAAGCGCTTGGGTGGCCCCGGGACCAGCTTGGCCCGACGGGCCAGGCGCGGAGCCAAGACCCGAGTTGCCAGCTGGCCCAGCGGACTCAGGGTGGGCCCGGCGGCCACGCGGGCCAGGAAGCCGTATGCAAGCACCGCGCTGACCCAGGGCTGTTGGGTCAAGATGGCGGCCACACAGATCACCGCCACACACCCGGCCACCCAGCGGCTGGCGACCTCGTTCACTGGGTTTGGGAAGCTGAGAATGGATTTGGACAAGGTGTCTCCAGTTGGGCGTAGCTGTTTGTGAAGTCTAACCGGCGCCGATGGCGCAGCCGGTGGCTGGGTCAGAGCGACCCGGCCAGCTGGGGAGGATGCCCCTCCCGATCGCGCTTGAACTCGAAGACGTAGTCGCGTCGGATCATCCGAACCACGTCGGCCAGCAGCTCCCTGGCCTCATCGTCGGGCGGCACCTCGGTGATCACCGGTCCGAACGCGCCCGGGCCCTTGCCACCGTCCAGGATGATGGTGGGGACCCCGAATGCCTGGCAGCTGGCGACCGCCGCCTGGTGATCCGCCAGCACCACCTCCCAGAGGGAGCGGTCCGCATTGGCGCTCTCCCTGAGACCAGGGTCGATGCCGGCACGGGCCATGGCCGCCTCGATGGTGGCTGGCTCGGCCGTCGGCTCGCCCTGGACGTGGATTCCGCGTCCAAGTTCGGTGTAGAGCCTGGCGACCAGCTGGTTCCCCCCCTGGCGGCGAGCCAGGCTCAGCATCTGCAGTGCCTCTCCGCTGTACCAGAAGGGGCCCTCGGCGCGGTCCTGGCCGGGCTCCATGTTCACTACCCCAAGCGAGAAGAGGCGCCACTCCACCTCGACTTCCCCCAGCTCCTCGAGCCGGGCCACCCAGCGGGAGCTGAGCCAAGCCCAGGGGCAGATCGGGTCGAAGTGAAAGTTGATGCGCTCCATGTCGCCTCCCAGGGTTGACGGCGGGCACTTCCTCCGGCTCGCCAGACCCGAGCCGCGCCAAGGGGCGCGGGGGAGGGGCGGAGCCGTGGGATCCGTGACAGTCATTCTGGCAGGTCGAAGCCGTCCGGCTCGGGGCCGCGGCCCCGAGCCGAGGAGGGACTCAAGCTCCGGCCAGGCCCATCTCCGGCGCGGCGGTAGTCAGCTTGAGCACCTGGACCAGAGCGGGAGTGGTGGGGGAAAGCCAGAGGTCCACGTCAATAGCGCCGCGGGCGCAGTGCATCCGCCAACCGCCGCGCAGCGCCCCGGCCGGACGCAACGGATCGGCATGGCGGCAGGGCCCGTGGGTGGCGCGCAGCTGGCTGAGGTCCTGACGGCGGAGCTCGGCGGAGCGATCGAGGAAGAGGTTGTCCGCCGCCAGCGCCGTCGCCGCCTCGGCGTCCCAGCTCTGGTAAAGCCGGAGCACCGCTTCGCGAGCCGCCACCAGCGCAGGTGCCGGCTCGGCCGCCCTGGGCACCAGGCCACCGCTGGCCAGCAGGGCCTGGAATGCCTTGTCCACCGCCTGCTGCACCGGCGCATAGGTGAGGTTGGCGAATCCGATCACGCCCACTCCGTGATCCGGCAACCACTGCACGTGGGATCCAAACCCAGGCAGGCCACCGCTGTGAGCGACGATCCTGCCGAACCGGGGGTCCTCGCTCGCGGTCAGCCCGAACCCGTAGCCTGCCAGAGCCTGGCTCCCTCCGAGCTTTGCCGGGCGCAAGCGTGAGGCCTGCTGCATCTCGCGGGCCGAGCTGCGCCGGAGGGGCCCCGGGTCAGGGTCATCGCGCGCTGGCCAGGCCGCCAGATGGAGGGCCAGATAGCGGGAGAAATCCCGGATCGTGGTCCAGAGGCCACCCATGGGAGCGAAGGCGCCCCCGGGCAGGGGAGACTCCTCCTGCCACTCTTGATCCACCAGTCGGTAGCCATGGGCGCGGCGCTCCTGCGGCACGTCGGCCACCTCCCAGACCGTGTCTGGCATCCCCAGAGGTCGGAACAGCCGGGCGGTTGCGAACTCTTCGGCGGGCACACCTGCGACGGTGGCCAGCACCCGTCCCAGAATGGCGTAGCCGAGGTTGGAGTACTCAAAAGAGGTCGCCGGCGGGTGGCTGAAGGGCACGCCCCGGCGCAGTAGGCGGCTGAAGGCATCTGCCGGCATTGCGAGCTGGCGGTCCGCCCAGGGGTCGTCCTCGACCAACCCCGCCGACATCGTCAGCAGCTGGCGCAAGGTGAGCGGGGCCGAGTCCGACGTGGGGAGCTGGCCGGCGAGCTCGGGGATGTAGGCGTCGACCCGGTCATCCAGTCCCAGCTTGCCCTCGTCCCGCAGCATGAGGAGGCACGCCGCGGTGATGCTCTTGGTCATCGAGGCGATCCGGAAGACCGTGTCCGGGCCCACCCCAGCCCCGCGCCCGGGGATGGCCACGCCGATTCCCCCTACGTGAAGGAGCTGGCCGTCCACCACCACGCCATAAGCGACCCCGGGGCAGCGCACGCGCCCCTGGAACTCGGCAAACGCACCGTCGATGGCCGGGTAGGCACCGGCCAGCAGGAGCCGGCGGCGCGGGTCAGCGAAGTTCAAGACTCCCAGCTCGGCGGTGGGTGCAGCGGGGCCCTTCGGGGTCGGCTCCGGTTTGCTCACCGCGAAAACCTAGCAGGTCCGGCATCCGGGTGAGCGCGGGTCGCGAGCGGGCCACCGCCGCCCAGGCACCCTCCAGCGACCACCCAGCTGTCCTGGCAGCAGGGGCCCGGCTGGCGTCGTGGCTGGCGCCGGCCCAAGTGCGGACGATCTGGCCCACCATCTGGCGTGGCGGCCCTCAAGCCCACCTGCTTCCTTGTTGTGGCGGGGCGGACGGCACGGACGACCAGGTTGGCGTGGACCTCGCTCTATCCGCGCCATGCCGTCGCTGCGGTCTGCGACCGGACCATCTACCTGCTACCTGGACGGGGAATCGATGCCGTGGAGCCGCCTGGGTCGGCGCCGGCTCCACGCAACTGCGGGGGGCGGCCGGTGCTGGTGACCGAGGGCCAGGCCGAGCCGTGGGAGGCGGTCACGGTGCCACCGAGCCCAGGGGCTCGGGTTCCCTTCAGCTGCCGTCCTGAGCGGGTCATCCTCAAGTACAACCTCGCGCTCAGGGCCGTGGGCGGGGCCCGGGCGCTTTCGGCTTATCCCTTCTGGGGTTTCGAGTACTGGCTGTGCCCGGAGGCCGACGGCGACCCCAGCTATCTCAAGGCCTTCCACCGGGTGGCCTCGCAGTCGTGAATCGTCCGCCTCACGAAATGGGATCATGTGGTCGCCTCGCCGCTGATCTCGACTTCGCCGCCAGCACTGGCGCTGCGCGCCGCCTTCGTCATTTGGGTCGGCAGTGAGGTGGCGCTGCAGGTCAGCTCCCGGCTGGCGGCTGCCCACCATCTGGGTCCGGCACTCCATACCCATCCTGATCGCGAGCGTTTGGGCATCGGTGGCCCTTGGGCTCTGGCTGTCCCTGGCTCCGACCCGCTATCGGCTGCCGCTGGCACCTGGTCTGGCGGAGCTGGCGGGGGCCGCCGCCATGGCGGCCGGGGTCGCCTTGCGGGGTTGGGCCATCGCCACCCTGGGCCGCCAGTTCACCTTCACGATCGGCACCGAGCCTGCCCACTCGCTGGTCACCGACGGGCCCCACTGTTGGTTGCGGCACCCCGGCTACCTGAAGTCCCTGATCACGGTCCTCGGCGCCCTGGTGGCCTTCGCCAGCTGGCCTGGTCTCGCGCTCGCTGCGCCGGCTTGGCCGCAGCGCCTGACAGCGCGGACCAGGGCGGCGCGGTCAGCAGGCCATGACCTCCGCGGGCCCTGATCGCGCCCGACACCGAGCCGGGCCATAGGCGAGATCGCCGTCGGGATCAGGCTGGAGCCACGGCCCGTCTCGTCCCGGGCGCCTGCCCAAGCCATGGACGGCACCCGCTCTTCCCCATGGGGCGTGCTGTCCGCGGCCACGCCTCCAGATCCCAACGTTCAACAGCCGTGCCGCCGCACCTGGAGCCAACCTGGGATCTCGTCAGGGCGCAGTCGAGGTGTGGGGACCCCGGAAGTCGGTCCAGTCTGAGTAAGAGTTGCGACTGACTGATGGCCTGGTCGACACCGAGCTGGCGGCGGGCGCGCGCCGCTCCTATATGGCCGCGCTCGCCGAGTGGACGCTATGGGCCGACAAGGTGGTGAGCTATTGAGGGGCCGATCCGTCCCCTGCGGCCCCACCACGCGCATTCCGAGTCGGGACCGAGGGGCGGCGGCGACTGGAGGGGCGTTGCCGTGGCGGTGAGGGTGGTGATCATCGGTGGTTCATCCGGGGGCCTGGCCGTCGCCCGTGAGCTGAGACACCACCTGGGGGCGGACCGAGCGCTCATCACGGTCAGTGCCACGGAGCCACACTTTACATTCATTCCCTCGCTCACCCGAGTCGCCACCGGCACCCGCGGCGTGGACCAGATCTCATTAGACCTCGCCCCGGCGCTGGCGTCTCAGCAGGTGGGCTTCGTGCAGCAGCGGGTCGTCACCATCGACCCGGATCGCAAGCTGGGCGTCATCGGTCAAGGCGAGTATCCCTATGACTTCCTGGTCATCGCGACCGGGCATCGCAGTGCCAACGAGGCGGTGGCCGGGCTCGGCCCGTTCGACGGACCCGGTCATTCTCCGATGTTGGTGACGGGGGCCGTCGAGCTCGCCTCGGCGGTGCGCGCCCTAATCAAGGAGCCCGGTCCGGTCGTCGTCGGGGCGGCCCCGGGGGCGAGCTGTCTCGGGCCATCCTATGAGCTCGCCTTCGAATTGGACCACCTGCTGTGCCGCAGGAAGCTGCGCCACCGGGTGCCGATCAGCTTCGTCACCCCAGAGCCCTTCCTCGGTCACATGGGCATGGGTGGAGCCGGCAAGATCCGGCAAGTGCTCGAGGGCGCCTTCGAAAAGCGAGACATCAGCTACCCCACCTCCGCGGCGGTCACCAAGATCACCGAGAGCGCAGTTGAGTCGAGGGGATCTGGCCCCGTGCCCTCTATCCTCTCCATCATCGTTCCTCCGCTGGCGGGAGTCCCGGTGGTGGCGGGCACGCCTCGGCTCGCCAACCTGAAGGGGTTCATCCCGGTGGACTCGCATTGCCGCCAGTCGAGCCTGGACGGCGTCTACGCGGTGGGGGTGGCGGTCGCCTTGGCTCCGGTGGAGGAGACGGCGGTGGCGGTCAACTTTCCCAAGACGGGCCACATGACCGAGCAGATGGCCCTGATCGCGGCCCGCGATATCGTCGCTCGGCTGGAGGGGCATGAGGGCCAGACCGCGGAGCTCTCGGCCCGCTGCTTGCTCGACATGGGCGATCGCGGCATCTATCTCGCGGTCGACCCGGTTCGCCCGCCGCGCGACCGGATTCCGACCGTGTCCGAGGGGCGCCGCTGGCTGCTGGTCAAGCGCGCCTTCGAGCGCCGCAACCTGTGGCACGCCAGGCGCGGCCGGAGTCTGCCCACCTCAGTCGGTTGGTGATCCAGCGACGCCAGATCGGCAAACCTGCCTGACCCGGGGGCTTACCCCCCAAGCCCGCGACGGGCGCGGGGTGCCGGGGCATGGGCGTGCATGACCCCAGCCGTTGGGTTGGTCGTCCCCAACAACAGCCCGACCGCCCAGAGCCTCGAGGACGACCCTGGGCGAATCGGCCTGGCCTTTAGACTGCGCTGCTCCGGACCTGGTGCAGCCGGTCCAGCACATCCGCCAGCTCCTGCTCGAGATCTCGCTGGCGCTCCTCCAGCGATACCGTCTCCGACGCCTCCATGTGACGGTGGCCGCGGCCCTCCCCGCGGGGGCCGCCGCCGCAGTCGCAATGGCAACCGCAACCCTGACCGCCACCCATCCCGCCTGGTTGACTCCGCATCACGCAGTCCTCCTTGACTCCTCATAGCGGCTGATCAAGCTGGCCACCCGAGCCTGGCTCGCTCGCAGCGATTCCACCCAGGCTGCCAGCAGATCAACTCCTTCATCAGTGATTTCGTAGGTCCGCTTGAGCGGACCGGGGAGGTCGGGGCGCCAGCTGGACTGGACCAAACCCTCGCCCTCCAGGGATCGCAGCAGGCGGTAAAGATTGCCCAGGTCCACGCGGGTCTCACCCACGATTTCGGCCAGCTCCTCGGCCAGCTGGTAGCCGTGGCCGGGACCGTCGCGGAGCAGCAGCAGCAGGGCCGGTTCCACGAAGCGCTCCACCCTGGCCTGCACTTCGAAGCTGCCAGAACCACCGCGGCAGCGACATCGGGATTGCCGCTTTGGGCTGATCATGACTGCACTATAAGCGTTTTACATATGTAATTCAACCCTGCGTAGTGCCTCGGGGAGAGCCGGCCCTGGAGAGATCATTGTGTCCAGCGGAGGGACACGGTGGTCGTAGTGTGAGTGGGGAGCGGGAGGGG
>JABEUU010000120.1 GCA_013044295.1 Candidatus Dormiibacterota bacterium | reverse complement strand
TCGGCGGCGTGGGGCGCGGGCAAGGCCAGCACCACCCCATCCACCTCCAGCGGTGGTTGGCCTTCGACGCGCAATCGGCAAGTCCCCCCAGGCCCGGCCTCGATGGCTGACACCTGGGCTCCCAACTTAGCGGCGTGGGCCGGCAGCGCGGCCGCCAGCGCCTCGACCAGGGTGGACAACCCGCCGCGCAGGGTGATGAACGGACTGGGGGGCGCGCCGGCGGTCGGCGGGGTTGGGGACGACATCCGACGGAGGCCCCGGAGCAGGCTCGGGTCCAGGCGCAGGGCCTGGAGCAACTGGGGAGCCACCGCCCCGATGCTGAGCTGATCAGCGGAGCCAGCGTAGATGCCGCCCAGCAGAGGGTCCACCAGTCCCCTGAGTACAGATCGGCCCAGGCGGGCCGATATGAACGGGCCCAGGGCCTGGTCAGGGCTCGGCACTGGCCCCTTCAACCAGGGCTCGAGGCCGGCGCGCAGAGCTGGCAGTGGCCCGATCGCCCTGACCACATCCCAACGCCAGCTCCAGGTCATCTGGGCCGGGACGCTGAGTGGGAATCCCCTGGGGATGGCGACCAAGCGGCGTCCGTTCCAGATACTGGCGGAGGTCGTCCCGGGCCGGACAACCTTCGCCTCGACGCCCAGGTCCTTGAGCAGCGTCCAGGTGTCAGCCTCTCGCGCCAGGATGCTCTCCGGGCCCAGGTCGATCATGGCTCCCGCCAGTTCGCCACCCAGCACCCGACCGCCCAGGCGATGGTCGGCCTCCAACACGGTGAGCTCGACCGCTGTCTGGTCCAGGGTGGCCCGGCGGGCGAGGGCGACCGCGGCGGCCAGCCCTGAGACGCCACCGCCGACAACTGCGATCCGTCTTGGGGGTGGAGTCAACTGGGGTCGGCGAAACCTTGCCGGGCGAGGCCAGCCAGGACCTTGAGGAAGCTGGGGTCGGCATTGGGCATGGCGGTTCGGACCAGGCTGACCCCGAGCCGCCTGGCCTCCTCCTGAGCCTCCACATCCAGGTCGAACAGCACCTCCAGGTGATCGGCGACGAAGCCGCAGGCGCAGACCACGAACTCCCGGGTACCAGCTTCCGCCGCTCGCCGCACGACCTCCAGGAGCTCGGGCCCGAGCCAGGGCTCCCCTGCGGACTGGGCCACGCTCTGCCACCCTGTGGTCCAGTTGGCCAGGCCCAGCTCTCTCGCCACCGCCGCCGCCGTCTCGCCGAGTTGATCCGGGTATGGGTCTCCCATCTCCCGCAGTCGGGCGGGCAGGCTGTGGGCGGTGAAGACGACCAGGGGGGGGCGGCCAGGATCCTGGCTCAGCTCCTCCAGCAGAGCCCTAACCTGTCCGCCGAGCCAAGCAATGTAGCCCGGCTCCAGGTGCCAGTCCCGCACGAAATGGAGTTTCAGCTCGCCCCCGGCCTCGCGGGCGGCGGCCTCGGCTCGGTCGACGTAGCCGGCGATGCTCATAACCGAGTAGTGGGGGGCAAGCACCAACCCGACCGCCTCCTCAACTCCCATAGCCGCGAGCTGCTGGACGGCATCCTCCACGAATGGAGAGGTGTGCTTCATGCCCACCACCACCTCCCATTCCCGGCCGTCCTGCTCTCGGAGGAGCTGGCGGAGCCCGGCTGCCTGAGCCATCGTGATCTCGGTCAGCGGCGAGTGCCCACCGATCGCCTCGTAACGGCTCTCGAGTTCGGCCAGCGCTTCCGGCTTCGGGGCCCGACCGCCGCGCATATGGATGTAGTAGGGAAGGATCTGCTCACGGTCCCGGGGGCTGCCATAGGCCATCAGCAACACGGCCCGGGTGGCCTGCCCGGGGCGGGCAGGCTCGGTGGTAGTGGCAGGGCTGGTCAAGGTGGGTCTCCTGTGGTCCTCCGGCAACACATCGCGGCTTCTCCCCGCGCCCAACTCTACCCATCCGAGCCACTCCCGACCGCTTGTTAGAGTAGGCGTCGCTTTGTGGAGGCGGCACTGGTGAGAGCGGACGGTACCGGGACCTCCCCGGCCGTGCCGGCAGGGGCCCCTGGGGGCGCGCTCATGGGCGGAGCTCGCACCGTGCTTGGCTTGGGCCGAGAGGACCGGCGCGAGCACCTGCGAGGGCTTCCCTCGGGACTAGCCATCCGGCTGTATTCCGCCATGACCCACCTGCGCGCCTTCGACGAGCGGGCTGTGATCCTGCAGCGGCAGGGGGTGATCGGAACCTACCCAACCTATTTCGGAGAAGAGGCGGTCCAGGCCGCCAGCGTGCTGGCCCTGGAGGACAGGGACTGGCTCTTCCCCACCTACCGCCAGACCGCGGTGGTGACCCTGCGTGATTGTCCCAGCGTAGTGCCGCTGCTGCTCTGGCGAGGACACCCGGGCGGTTGGCACGACGTGATGCGCTACCGGGTGGCGCCGATCTGCATTCCGGTGGCGACCAATTACCCGCACGCGGTCGGTGCCGCCTGGGGCGCTCGCTTGCGCCACGAGGGGTGGGTTGCGCTCGCCTATGGCGGCGACGGCTCCACCTCGGCAGGCGATTTCCACGAGGCCTGCAACCTGGCCGCCGTGGTGCAGGCGCCGGTCATCTTCCTGGTGACCAACAACCAGTGGGCGATCAGCACCCCCATTGTCAAGCAGACCAGGGTCCCACGCCTGGCGGAGAAGGCAGCCGCCTACGGGATGCCCGGGGTTAGGGTGGACTCGTTCGACGTCTTCGCCTGCTACGAAGTGATCCAGGAAGCGGCGGAGCGTGCCCGCCGGGGTGGCGGTCCCACCCTGGTGGAAGCGGTCGGCTACCGGCTCGGGCCCCACGGAACGGCCGATGAGCCCTCGGTCTACCGCGATCCGAGGGCGGATCTGCTCTGGGCGCCGATGGAGCCACTCGGCAGGACCGAGGCGGCTGTGGTCGAGGCTGGGGTGGCGGCTCCAGAGCAACTGCTGGAGCTACGGTCCCGGGCATTCCAGGAGTTGCGCGATGTGGGCGACCGCCTGGGTGAGCTGCCCCTGCCCTCGGTTGAGGAGCTCGCTGACAGCGTCCATCGGGACACTCCGTGGCCGCTGCGTCCGGAGCGGCTCTACGAGCCCAGCTGGGCTCGCTTGGAGCAGACGCCGCCGTGGAGCTGAACATGGTGGAGGCGATCGGGCGCGCGCTGGCGCAGGTGCTGGCGGACGATGCGGACGCGCTCCTGATGGGTGAGGACATCGGGGTCAACGGAGGCGTCTTTCGTGCCACCGCCGGGTTGCAGCAGCGCTTTGGCGATGACCGCGTGATCGACACCCCTCTGGCCGAGGCCGGCTTTGTGGGAGCGGCGATCGGGATGGCCATGGTGGGACTGCACCCGATCGTGGAGATCCAGTTCGACGCCTTCGTCTATCCGGCGTTCCAACAGCTGGTCGCCCAGGCCGGCCGGTTTCGCTGGCGCACCCAGGGCAAGTACGGACTTCCGTTGGTCATCCGCCTGCCGTACGGCGGCGGGACCAGGGCCCCCGAGCTCCACTCCGACTCTCCCGAGGCGCTCTTCAGCCACATGCCGGGATTGCGGGTGGTGATCCCCTCCGACCCCCAGAGCGCTGGGGAGCTGCTGCTGGCGGCCACCCGCTGCGGTGATCCCGTGATCTTCATGGAGCCGAAGCGGATGTATCGGCGGGGGCGCCAGGAGGTCTTTGCCGAGTTCTCCGCCGGCGACCTCGAAGCGGCGGCGATCGTCCGCCAGGGTGGCGACCTGACCCTGGTGGCGTACGGGGCCATGGTGGAGGTGGCGCTGGCGGCAGCCGACGAGCTCGCGGCCGACGGCGTGGCGGCGCGAGTGCTCGATCTGCGCAGCATCTATCCACTGGACCGGGACCAGCTGCTGGCGGCCGCCCGGGACACCGGTCGAGTCGTGGTGGTGCAGGAGGCGCCCCGCCACTGTGGGGTGGCGGGGGAGGTGGCGGCGTTGCTCCAGGAGGAGGCGGCCGACGCCATGCTGGCGCCCACGCTCAGGGTGACGGGTATGGACATGCCCTTTCCACTCTTCCAGAGTGAGGACCAGGCCCTGCCCTCGGTCCCCCGGGTGCTGGCCGCCGCGCGTGCCGCCATGGACTACTGACATGCCGGAGTTCAAACTGCCGGACCTTGGCGAGGGCATCACCGAGGGCGAAGTGGTCGAGTGGCGGGTGCAGGTGGGGAGTGCGGTGGATCGCGACCAGGTGCTGCTGGTGATCGCCACCGACAAGGCGACCGTGGAGATTCCCTCTCCATTCCAGGGACGGGTGGACGCGATCCTGGCCGCCGAGGGCGCCGTGGTCCATGTCGGCGACCCTCTGCTGCGGGTTGAGTCCGGAGCTGCCGGAGAACAGCCGGCGACCGCGGTGGCCGAGGCGCCCGCCGCCCCCTGGGCTGCTCCCGTGGCGCCCCGGCCAAGCGGCACCCAGTCCCAGCCGAGCATGGCGGCCGGGGCGGTGCCCGCGCTGCCGGCTGTGCGCCGGGCGGCCCGGGAGCGCGGGGTCGGCCTGGAGTCGCTTCTGGGCAGCGGACCCGGCGGCAGGGTCAGAATGCAGGATTTGCAGGCCGCCGGGCGGCGCGTGCCTCTGCGCGGAGCCCACCGGGTGATGGCGCAACGAATGGCCGAAGCCCACCGCCGGGTGCCTCAGGTCACGGTGGTCCTGGAGTGCGACATGGGGCCGGTGGAGGCGCTGGTCCGGTCCCAACCTGCGGATCCAGCTGGCGAGTCCGGCTACTCGATCCTGGGCTTGGCGGCCCTGGCGGCGGTGGCGGGCCTGCGAGCCGAGCCGTTGCTCAACGCCAGCTTCGATGAGGGGTTGATGGAACTCGAGTATCACGACCAGATCCACCTGGGCATCGCGGTCCAAGCCGGTGATGGACTCAAGGTGGCGACCCTGAGGGACGCCGACAGCCTGGCCCCGGGCGACTTGCAGCGCCAGCTCGGGCGCCTGATCGCGGCCGCCAGGGCGGGAACCCTGGGCCCATCTGAGCTGGCGGGATCCACCTTCACCATCTCCAGTGCGGGACGGCTGGGCGGTCTCTTCGCCACCCCGATTGTCAACTGGCCCAACCTGGCGGTGCTCGGCCTTCACGCCATCGAGGAACGGCCGGTGGTCAGGGCTGGGCAGGTGGCGGTGGGGCGGGTGGCCAACGTCTCCTTGTCGTTCGACCACCGGGTGATCGACGGCCTGACCGCTTCGGCCTTTCTCTATCAGCTCGCCGACCGCCTCGGGCACCCGGAGGGTCTGGTGCGATAAGTGTGGGCCACCACCTCGGTAGGCAGCAGCCCGATCGGAACCGATTGCCTCAGACCCAGCCTAAGCTGGCCGGCACCATGAACATCCCGAAGCCGATCACCACCAGGCAGCAGGTGGTAGCCGTGAGCCGGTACCAGCCATGCATGCGGTGCTCCAGGGGTAGAGCCTTGGCCTCCAGGGCGAGCAGGAGTCCAAGTACCACAGGGAGCAGGAGGGCGTTGATGACCTCCACGTCCACCGCCAGTCGGATGAGATCGAAGCCGGCCAGCACCAGTGCCGCTCCCAGGGCATGGGTGGCGAGGTAGATGAGATAGAAGCGGGCGTTGTGGCGGTCTGGTCGTCGATTGAGCGAGTGAGCCCAACCCAACACTTCCGCCAACCCCCATGCCCCGGC
>JABEUU010000017.1 GCA_013044295.1 Candidatus Dormiibacterota bacterium | reverse complement strand
CTAGCCTTCCAAGCTGGATGTCGCGAGTTCGAGTCTCGTCTCCCGCTCCACAGCCCACTTGCACCTATCTTTTTATAGGCTTTGGGTGTGCGACAGATTTGTAGATGAAGGGGATCAGGCAACTTCGGTCTGGTGAGTTAGCCACGTCCAGATCTCGTCCCAGCGCCGGCTTGCCTCCTGGCAGCGGAGACTGACAATGGCGGCGGCGCCGTGGACCCGCCAGCGCATCCCGGAGAGCTTCATACGCTGGGCGGTCACCGCCCGGCATCCCACCTCGACAGCGCCGGAGCCGACGAATATCCCCATCTCGCGGAAGCGGGAGTAGCGCATGCGATCCCGGTTGACCGTGAAGTAGTTGGATGCCCTGTCGATCGCGTGTCTCTGGGCAGCCCCTGCCTCGACCTCTCGGGCCGCCTCCAGCAACGCCTCGACGGCGCCCCGGTCCAGCTCCGCCAGGCGATCGGCCAGCCACTTGTGGGCGACCTCGTCGTCGGCCGGCATGACCACCTGGGCGAGTTGGTGAACGTGTTGCCGGCTGTGGTAGAGGTCAACCACCTGGAGAGCGCTGGGAAAGTGTTCCTCGGCGAGGTTCCAGATCCAAGGAGCACCATCCCCCAGCACGATCAGCTGCTGAGCCCGCTGGCAGCCACGGCGGCGGGCCTCCGAGTAGAGGAGGACCCCGAATTCGGGGGCGGCGGCCATGGCGGCGACGTAGCTGGACGAGTCCGGGTCCGGTAGCGGGCGGCCCCTGTCGTCCAGGGTGGTCTGGGTGAAGAGACAGCCCAGCTTGGCCTCTCGGGTGTGGGCGCGGCCGTCAGGAGACTTGCCCTGATGTCCTTAGGGTGTCGGCGGGCACGGTCGGGACCCCGGTGCCGTCGACGGCCACGTATAGCTTGGAGACGGGTTCATTGGCGCCGATGGGCACCACCGCCCCGGAGAGCACCTCCTTGGCCTGCTGCTCGATGACCGCCCGAACCCGCTCCCCGTCGGCCTCGGAGCTGCGCTCCACCCGTTTGGTGGTGAGGTGGAGGCCGGCCAGCTCGGCCAGGTCCCACTGCCCCTGCGCGAAGGGCTCCTGGCTGCCCAGTCGGGCCACCATCCGGCGCAACCCAGGGCTTGGCGAGTTGTCGGTGACCCCGAGTTCTTGGTCCCTGGGGCACAGGCCGTGGCCGCACTCTGGGCAGTGGGAGTAGGCACTCCGGAGGTGGACCGGGCCGAGAACGGTGTCGACGATCTTCTGGCGGTACCCGCAGAAGGCGGCCTCATGACCGCTGCCACAGTCGACCTGAGGGCCGCGGTAGCCAGGGTCGAGGTCCAGGAGCTGCTCCAGCAGGCTGCCGCCCAGCCTCTGCATAGCGGTGCGGATCGCTAGCTCCAGCGCCTCCAGACCCTTGCCCGAGGGACCGGCCAGCTGGTCGGCGGCGAGTTTGCTGAGGCTCTCTACCTCCGCTTGGTACTCTGCTTGGAGCTCCGTGAAGAGCCCCTTTTTTTTCCTCCCGCCGAGGCGGGAGGCTGGTCTGCGGCCGGGACCGGCCTCGCCTCACAGATCTGCTCGTTGACCTGGACGATCTGCTCGCTCAAGGCGACGAACCTCCGATAGTTGACAACCTCGCGAGTTACCTTCTCGAGTTCTGGCCCCGGGTGCAGCTGCTTCGCCTCGGTCTTGCCGTCCACCGAGCGAGTCAATCGATGGCGAGGGCCATGCCCTGGGTGCCCGAGGTCGGCGCAGACGCAATTGGGTCTCCCGCAGCGCCGGTAGGTGACTCCGACGCTGCCCCTTCGCAGGTCACCGCACTCGGCCAGATCCTGGTACAGGTGTGACCTCTGCCGCTCCAGTTCGTCGATCGTTGGCATGGAACACCATTTCTTGTGTCTGGACGTGACTCCACGTCCAGACTATCACAAGAAGGATCTGCCCGCCCGACGCTCCCCACAATCCCGTCGCACACCCTTCGCCGGACACAGCGTTGACAGCCTCATGTGGGTCATGTAGTCTATCGCTGATCAGCCATCAAAGGGGGTCGGCATGCCGGCGGCATCGAACGCGCCTGGGGCAACGGCCGACCTCCGGCAAGGTGTGGGCGCTGCGCTGCTGACGCAGATCACGGTTCGATCGGGCAAGCGGCGCGCGCTTTGCCCTTGGCTTCCTCGACTACAAGAGGCCAACTGCCGTGCAGTTGCTGCGGACCTCGGGCGCCATCTTCGACACTGTCTGGGTGCAAGTCAGGGAGTTGCCAATCCCACCGCTCGATAAAGAGGGAGAACGTTAATGCAAGTAACTCGGAAGCAGCGCCAGTGGGTCCGGCGAGCCGGTTCTGCCACAGCGGCACTGCTGGGCTCGGCTCTGTTGCTCAGCGCCTGCGGAAGCTCGTCGACGCCGCCCAAGACCTCCTACACCATTGGTTTCTCGAATCCGGAGGGCACCCAGCCAGTGCTCAACGACTTCCAGGCGGCGCTTACCTCTGCGGCCGCTCGGGACGGCATCAAGGTGACGTCACTCAATGCCGCGCTGTCGGTGAGCAACCAGGTCTCCGATATCGAGCAGTTCATCACCCAGAAGGTGAAAGCGATCGTTGTCTTCCCACTCGCCGCCCAAGCCCTGGTTCCCGCTCTCACCCAGGCGCGTAAGGCCGGTATCATCGTGCTCGGTTACAACGCCGTGACCTCCGAGACAGAAAGCGTCGGCTCGCTCTATCCCTACAACGCCGATATCAACCAGGGAATCATTCACCAGGGCGCGGCGCTGGCGGCTGCGTTCGTAGCCAAGCAGCTCCATGGCAAGGGCAACGTGATCGGCGTCGACATCTCGGCGCCCGTCCCCTCGCTGCACGCCTTCATGGGTGCCGAACAGGCCGATGTCACCGCTGGCAACCCGCAAATTCACTGGCTGGAGCAAGTGTACGACCCCACCGACGACATCGCCGGCGCAGAGGCCCCCGTGGCGGATGCTCTCACCAAGTACGGCAACCAGATCAATGCGGTCATGGCGTACTTCGACGGTGCGGGCATCGGTGCGGCAGACGCCTTGAAGGCTGCCGGCGTGAACGCCATCGTGGTCGGTCAGCAGGGCAACGCAGACGGGATCGCGGCCGTCAAGTCTGGCGAGCTCGCGGCAACCCTCGACTTGAGGCCCTACGACCAGGCGTTGATCGCTCTAGCGATGGTGCGCGATCTGGTCGCCCACAAGTCGGTGCCGCCCGTCGTACATCCGTCGGTCGTCCTCATCACCAAGGCCAATCTCGGCAGCTACATGCCTTGGTCGACCGGGCTCGCCGAAGTAGCGAGCGGGAAATTGACGCCGCCCAGGACCGTCACCGCGACCGGGACGGTGGTGGGGAGCACTGGATCGTGAGCCGCCCTTGACCGGCCCGGTCCACAGTGGCGAGCCAGTGGTGCAACTCGATGGCATCGACAAGGAGTTCGCCGGTGTGAGGGTGTTGCAGGGCGTGGACTTCGACCTGTGCGCGGGCGAGGTCCACGCCCTCGTCGGTGCAAACGGCTCCGGCAAGTCCACCCTCATGCAGATCGTCTACGGCGTGCACAGCCCCACGCGGGGCACCCTCTCGATCAATGGGGAGCAGCTCCGCCTGCGGCACCCAAAGGACGCGTTGCGGCGCGGCATCGCCGCGGTCCCCCAGGAACTGCCCCTCGTGGCGAGTCTGAGTGTCGCCGAGAACATCTGTTTCGGTGACCTGCCGTGCCGTGCGGGCATCGTGCGTTGGCGCGATCTCGACCGGAGAGCGGACGCGGCTCTGTCCCAAGTCGACGTCGAGGGTGCCATCCACCCGCGTCAGCTCGTCGGAAGCCTGGGGCTGGCCAGCCAGCAGCTCGTCTCGATCGCCCGGGCGCTCGCACAGGGCGCAAGGGTCCTCATCCTCGACGAACCCACGAGCTCACTCGGTCCCGAAGCCGTAGCGCGGCTGCACGAAGTGATCGACCGCCTTCGCAGCGAGGGCCGCGCCGTCGCGTTCATCTCCCAGCGGCTCGACGACATCGTAGCGCTCGCCGACCGGGTGACGGTGCTGAGGGACGGGCGCGTGGCCGGGCGTCTCCTGAGAGAGGACGTCACACCGGAAGCGGTCGCATACCTCATGGCTGGCGCCGTGGGTGCGACTGGGCCAGAACGCGTCGATGCCAAGGCTGATGACCGCAACATGGAGGTGCTCTCGGTGGAGGGGCTCCCCCTACCGGGTTCCGTGTCCGGTGTCACGCTCTCGGTCCACTGCGGTGAGGTGCTCGGCCTCGCCGGCCTGGCGGGGTCGGGGACTAGCGAGTTGCTGCGGGTACTGTACGGCACGGTGAGACACCACAAAGGTGCAGTTCGGCTCTTCCAACACGATGTGGCCAAGTGGCCGATCCGGCGTCGCATCGGCGCCGGGATGGGGTACCTCTCGGGAAACCGCCAGGCCGAAGGTCTCGTTCTCGGGCAGACGATCGAGTTCAACCTCACCCTTGCCCTGAACCGCCGTGGCCGGCTCTGGCCGCTACCGCGCCGCCGGCAGGCGCGGCGGGTTGCCGAGGTCATGGAACAGCTCAACATCCGCCCCCGGGACCCGAAGACCCTCGCGGTCGCGCTCTCGGGGGGGAACCAGCAAAAGGTCGTCGTCGGCCGATGGCTCCTTGCCGGCACGCGGCTGTGGTTGCTCGACGACCCGACGCGAGGCGTCGACGTGCATGCACGCGCCGAGATCCACGGCCTCATCCGCCAGCACGTCGCTCAAGGGGGTGGTGCCTTGGTCACTTCCTCGGACATCCACGAGCTGCTCGAGTCCTGCGACCGGCTGCTTGTATTCAGCCGAGGACAGCTTGTCGCACAGGTCGACCCGGCCGTCACGGGAGAGGACGAGGTTCTCGCCTTGGCCGGTGGGTTGATCCCGGCGGCGTGACCAAGAAGGGACCGGGATGACCACCTCGAAGCCGGCGGAGGTCGGAGAAGAGATCGCGTCTGCAGCGGACGCGAGTCCCGCTCCGCGCCCCCGCGGCTCGGTCGGGGAGTTGCTGCGCAAGTTGCACGGTTTGGTAGGTGGTTTCCTCGGCGCCGCCATCGTCCTCGTGCTGCTCGTGGTGCTCCTCACGAGCACCGAGAGTTCCTTTCTCACTTTCGGCAACCTCAAGAACGTCCTCATCACCAACAGCCCGCTGTTCGTCGTGGCCGTCGGGATGACCTTCGTGATGATCTCGAGCGGCTTCGACCTCTCGATCGGCGCCATGATGGCGGTCTCGGAGGTATTGCTCTGGGAGTTCCTCCAGCTCGGAGTCCCGTCCGTCGTGGCTATCGCGCTGGTGCTGCTGGCAGGCTTTCTCATCGGCGCGCTGGTGAACGGCGCACTGGTCGGTGTGTTCGGGGTGAACTTCTTTGTGGCGACGCTCGGGAGCATGACGCTGTTCTACGGGATCGTCGACGTCGTCACCAACGGCACGACTGAGATCGTCTCCTCCCACACACTCTCGTCGATCGGCTACGGCGACATCCTCGGCGTCCCGGTCCCCATCGCGATCGTCCTCGTCGCGCTGCTCGGTGGTGGCTTCGTCCTGCGCTGGACCTCGTTCGGCCGGACCGTCTACGCGGTCGGAGGCAACCGGGAAGCCGCGCGCCTCGCCGGTATCTCTACGCGGTGGGTCGTGATGTCCGTCTATGGAATCGCCGGGCTTTGCGGTGCCCTGGCTGGTGTGATCGACGCGGGACGCCTGGGCGCGGCGTCGCCAACTGATGGCTCGTCGATCGCGCTAATCAGCGGGGCGGCCGTCCTGCTCGGAGGCACGAGCCTGTTCGGCGGAGTTGGTGGCCTTGCGGGCACAATCGTAGGCGTGCTCGTCATCGCGGTGCTCGGCAACGGCGTGAACCTGCTCGGAGTCTCGAACTACTGGCAGGGCGTCGTGACCGGCGGCGTCTTGATCGGAGCGATCTTGCTCGCCCGCTACCAGGGGCGGGGCCAGCATGTGCACTGAGTCACGCCACCCGAGCTGCGCCTCGGCACCCGCCCATCGTTTCTGGAAGGAAAAGGGCCCGATTTGCACGTTAGTGTTGGAACTGCACGTTCGTGGCAGCTGAGAGGAGCACCTGATGATCGAACCATACCAAGCCATCGGATTGATCGAGACGGTCCGCGGGGTTCGGCGACGCGAGGAGATCGCGCGGAACCTTGAGCACATCTCGGAGATGACCAAGGCTGCATCGTGGTTGTCGGGCATGGATCTTCCAGTTCGGCTGATCGCCATCCCCGAGGGAGGGCTCCAAGGGTTCACTGATGAGATTCTCGACTCTGATCATGAGGAGTACGCACGCGAATGCGCGATCGACATCCCGGGTCCAGAGACGGACTACCTGGGAAAGTTGGCCAATCGGTGGAAGGCCTTTGTAATCGCACAGGCCAAGGCGCGGCACCCGGAGTTCCCCGACCGGTACTTCAATGTCGGGTTCGTGATCGAGCCTGAGGGCGGTACGGTCATCCTCAAGCACTACAAGCTCGCACCGCTCCACCCGGTCGAGCACTCGGTAACGCCGCACAATGTCTGGGACCGGTGGATTGAACTGTACGGTAGCGGGCTTGACGCCTTTTACCCGGTCGCCGACACGTCCATAGGCCGGATCGGAATCATGATGGCCAACGAAGCCTCCTATCCAGAAAATGCACGCGGACTTGCCATGAATGGCTGTGAGATCGCTTACCGCGGCCCGTACCCAGCGCCCGGCGTGATGAGCGGCATGTTCTCGGTACAGAACCGTGCGCGGGCGCTTGACAACAACATGTATGTAGTCGCGCCCAATCTGGGCACCTACTACCTCGACAAGAACTCGGAGACCGCGATTGACACCTTCTCTGGCGGCTCGCAGATCGTCGACTATTGCGGTCGCGTCGTCGCCGAGGTCCCCCACGGGGCGGGATCGACATGGATCGCCGGCACCATCGATATCGAGGCGTTGCGGTACTTCCGCCAAACGGCTGAGTGGGACAACTGGATGAAGGACCTGACAACGGAGCAGTACCAACTGATCTACCAGAACCCGATCTATCCCAAGAACCTTTACCTCGATCGCAAACCGTTCACCCACGCTGAGTACCGCGAGGAGGTCACACGGCGGCAAGTCCAGGTTCTTCAGGAGCGTGGCGTATGGGCGCGTCCGGCACAGGACCGCGCCGCGAGCGAGCCCAAGGCGTCCAGGGCGCGGAAGAAGCAATCGCGCTGATGCGGGGCCGTCGAGGTCTGGCCAGGTGAGACAAGGCACCAGGTCGCGGGGACGCCCGAATCGGACCGGAGGCGCCCTGCCGAGGGAGGTGTCAGACGGTGGCCAACTCGACTCACGGGGTGGTTTCGGCGCGGAGGTCCTCGAGCACTTTCGGGTAGGTGGGGATCAACTCACCCAGGTTCTCGATCGCTTCAGCCTGGGGCACTCGCTGGGCCACAGCACCGATTTCGACAGCATCGGCCACCCACCCGGGGCCCCAGCGAGTGCCACCGCGGTAGTCGCGGGCTCCACGATCGTCGGTCAGAGCGTAGCACTCGGCTCGCCATGCCATTACGTATCGGATACGCTCACCCATGGGGTTGGCCGCCACAACGATGTAGCTCTGCTCCGAAGGGCGCGCTTCGGCCACTCGAGCAACCTACGATGCTCCTTGAGCCGGCCCCTACGCCTGCCCTTACATGATGACTTCAGACTACGCGGAGTGATCCCGAAAGATGGACAGCGGCATAAACATGGCCACGTTCCACATACCGGCGTCGACCACCTCCAGAACCTTAAGCCGACCGGCGAGGCTACAGAGTATGTAAGCGTCATTGGTTCCCAATCCGTGTTCCTCCACTAACCAACCAATCATGGCTCGGGTCGCGGCGCGGCAACCCTCCATTAGATCGGCCGCTATACCCATTGTGCAATACTCCTGAGTGTGAGTCGGCTGAGGGTATTGGGGAGGCGCAGTGATGAATGCCGGGGCTCCCAGTCGCCGCTTGAGCAGGGAGAAACGCAAGCTTCCCTTGAGGGGCGCTTCAAGGGCTGTGAGACAGACCTCGCCGTCACCTTGAACGGCATGGGGATCGCCGCATGAAAAGAGCCCTCCCGTGACGAACACCGGTAACAGCAGCTCAGACCCAGACGTCAAGTAGCGGTTGTCAAGGTTGCCGCCGCCACGATGTGGGGGAACCGGCGACAGCCGTTGACCGCCACCGGGGTTTACTCCCATAGTGCCCATGAAAGGACGTAAAGGTATCCCAACCTCGGCCGTGAGTTGGGCCTCATCCCGACCTGCCAGGTCGAAGGTCCTGAGGTAGCCTTCCGCGAAGTCGTCAGGGAGAAGACCGAATCCTGGCAGGATACCGGTCCAGCCCCAGGAGCCATGCTCGATTTGTAGCACCTCGATGCGAAGAGTGTCCCCAGGCTCAGCTCCCTTCACCATGACGGGACCGCTGAGGTTGTACACAGTGTCGAAGTCAAACCTCACATCCGTGAACTGGTCACCGAGGTGTACTTGCCCGTGCGCAGTCACCAGCAGATCGAAGTGCACGATGTCGCCTGAGTCGATCTCCAGAACAGGCTCGAGCGCTTCATCCCAGTCGTGATGAATGGCTTTGGGATCGATCACGTATTCGTGGCCCGTCACGACAAGCCGTCCAGGTCGACTGCCGGTCTAGATGTCAGAATTGCCATCCCCGTCGACCGTACGCAAGAATGCCCGTACTCTTTGAACATCAGTGTCCCTCTCTTCATCAAATGCCATCTGCGAACTTGCTCTAAAGAGGGCCATCTCAGCGCCGGCGACTCCGGCAGCCAGTACCCGCATGTGCGCTGGACTCGCCTCGTCGAACCGACCGCGGGTGACCAGGGTGAGAACGTTGATCTCACTCAGCCAATCCATCATCTCTCAGTCCCTCAAGGGACCGCTAACGGGCCCGAACTCGCTTGGTCCCTGCATCTCCATGTACACCTCACCGCCCAGTCGGGCAAGTGCGCGCTCTGCACAGTCCCGCCACGGCGGGACTCGGCACAAATGGCGGCGGTAAAACTCGACCACCGCACCTTGGTACTCCGGACAGGCATAGAAACCGCGCTCCGCCCCACTCACTCTGACATTCGACCTTGGGATCGGACGTTCCTGACGATCGCTTGGACAGGACCCATGATCGTATGAAATACCGAGTCTTAGATTGGCCGCAGTATAGGGATGAGGGCCAGAAGTGTCAAGAGGACTGCATCGGCGGGGTTGTCATGACCCCCGAGAAGTGGCCCAGATCACTTCCCGGCGGATCCGCATACGATTCCAAGCACATTCCTGCCAAGCTGGATGTCGCGAGTTCGAGTCTCGTCTCCAGCGCCATCGGCCCACTGCCGCCTGAGCAGCCGTCCGATCCAGGGCTCCCCAGCCCGTGCCGATCAGGCCGCCGCAGTCATCGGGCAACGGCTCCTGAGCCGGTCGGCACCACGGCTGCCTCCCCGGGACGTCGACGCCTGAACCAGTTGATCGCCCGCGCCACCATGTAGGCCAGCAGGGACACGCCGGCTACCAGGAATCCAATCGGCAGGCTGCTGTCGTATCCAATTACGATCGCCACCCAAACCGTCCCCAGAGCGATCCCCACCGAATAGAGCATGGCGCCCCAGGGCGTCTTGGCCAGATACCACCCGGCGGCGGCTGGTCCGATCATCAAGCTGAAGGCGAGCAGGGCTCCGACCACCGGGACCGTCAGGCTGGCTGCCAGAGCCACCAGAAGCGTGAAGGTGACATTCATGGCGGTCAGGGACACCCCTCGGGCCGCGGCGAAGTCGGGGACCGTGGACGCCAACAACAGGGGCCGGTACACGACCGCGATGACGCCGACGAGACAGACGCTCAAGACCGCGATGGCGACCATTTCCGACCCGCTGATGCCGAGCAACTGGCCGAACAGGAGGGCAAACACCTCGGGGGCATAGGTGTTGCCCACCGTCAGGAACAGGTCGCCCAGCCCCAGGGCGGTGACCAGCGCGAGCGCAGTGATCACCCCGTTGTGGCTGCGACGCCGCATCAGCCCCATCCCCAGCGCCATCAGGATCGCGAAGACACTCAGGCCCAGGATCGAGTTCACGCCGATCAAAAAGGCTCCGGCCGCCCCCGCGAACGCCCCTCGGGGGACCGCATGAGCCACGAACGCCTCGCCCCTCAGGTTGACGAAAAAGCCCACCAGCGCTGCAAGAACCGCAATCGCGGTGGCCGCGACCCAGGCGTGAACCACGAAGGAGTAACTGAACAACCCCGGGGCGAAGATCGTGTTCCAGATACTGGCCACCGGCGCGCTCCGACCCTACTCAGCCCGAACCGTGCTGGTCCGCGGGACCGCCTGGCCTAGCGAGTAAGCGACCACCATCACGGCTACCACGAAGAAGCTCACCGGCCAGCCCCTGCCTGCCGGCGGCCAGTTGAAGCTGTCATAGGCCAACAGGATCCCCAGCCAGGTGTCCACCAGAGCCAGCACCACGGATACCGCGATCGTCATACCCAGCCTGCGCGTGACATGGATGGCAGTTGCCGCGGGACCGATCAGAAGCGCGGTGCTCAGCAGCGCGCCCATGACCAGCGCGGACTGCTCCACGGCCGCCACCATCGCCACCAGAAAGGCGAAGCTAACCAAACCCACCGGAACGCCCCGGCTGCGAGCTCCGTCCGGATTCACGGTGGACAGCAAAAGTGGCCGGTAGACAAATCCCACCACGACCACGGCTGCCAGGGCCAGGCCCACCATCGGCAGCACCAGATCCGGGTTCACAGTGAACACGGAACCGAACAAAATCTCCTGGGTGACTCCGGTGGAGGTTGACACCTGGCCGATCAGATAGATAAACAGGGCGCTCAGTCCCAGCATCGCCGAGAGGACAACCCCAGTCGCCACGTCACGCTCCCGTGCCCTCCGGCTCAGGACGTCCACGGAAGCACCCGCGATCAGGCCAGCACCCAGAAATCCCCAGATGGCTTGAACGCCCACCAGAACCGCGCCGGAGGCACCGGTACTGCCCACATCGCCCAGGGCGTGGCCCAAGAAGGCCTGGCCCCGAATAATGACGAAGACCCCCATCACGGCCGAGCAGACAGCCACCGCTGTCCCCAGGATCAGAGCGGACCGGACTTGGCTGGTCTGCAGGAACCCCGGCGCGATCAGGTAGTTCAGCCAGCCCATCGGGCTCCAACCCGGCGGCCCATCGCGGCCCCCGGCCGACCGAGGCGCGGTTCGGTGGGCCCGCCCCAGCTAGGATGGAGCATCAGGGTTCCGCCGGCAGGCTGCGCGGTCGGCCGTGGGGAAGCAGTTCCTCATGGCCCAGTGGCACCATCTCGTCGCCGGCGAACACCAGGATCCGGCCCTGCACCCGCACCACCTCAACCGGCTGGCCGTAGAGCTCGCTCAGGACCTCGGAACGCACCACCTGCTCCACGCTCCCCAGCACAGCACGCCCTTGAGCGATGTAGAGGACCTGGTCCAGCACCCCCAGCAGCGGATTCACATCGTGGGCGACGAAGAGCACCGTGATTCGAGTCTCGCTGGCGATCTCGGAGATCAGCCGGATGATGTCGTGACCACTGCGAATGTCAAGATTGGCCAACGGCTCGTCCAGGAGCAGAATCCGGGGCGAAGTGAGCAACGCCTGAGCAATCAGCAGGCGCTGGCGCTCGCCGCCGGAAAGGGTTCCCACCGCCTCCTCGGCGTAGCCAAGCGCGCCGACCCGCTCGAGGCAGGCGTCGATGCGGCGGCGACGGTCTTTGGTGGGCAGCGCGAACCCCCACTTCTCCCCGTCCAACCCCAGCCCGACCAGATCTCGGGCGCGCAGGGGCAGATCAGGTTCGGCAGCAAAACTCTGGGGAACGTAGCCGATCTGACGACCTCCGCGGCCCGCCGGTTGACCGAGCACGGTCACGCTCCCAGAATTTGGCCGCAGCAGGCCCAGCACCAACCGGATCATGGTCGTCTTGCCCGCACCGTTGGGGCCGATCACCCCCACGAATGCGCCCTCCGGGACGTCGAATTGCAGCTGACGCAGGACCACGTGACGACCAAATGCCACATCCACCTGATCGAACTGCACGGCTGCCATTGGCGATGACACCTCTGCCGCCTAGCTCAGCCGAACCGTGGAAACACCGTGGCTGAGGGCGTCAGAGACCGCCGTGGTCTCGGCCACCATCCAGGCCTGGTAGCTATAGTGCGCCGGCATGGTCTCGTAGACCCCCACCACCGGCACCTTGTGCGCTCGGGCCAGCGCCAGGAAGGATGCCGTGGTGGAGTCGACCGCCTGCTGATTGTAGACGAATACCTTCACCTGTCGGCGAGCCAACAGATTGTCCTCGATGACGACATCCTGCGGGGATGGATCAACACTGTTCATGATCGCGGCTTGCAGTGACCACGGTGTCGCCATGGCGAGTCCCGCAGCCTGCAGCATGTAGTCAGCCACCGGTTCGGTGACCGCCACCCGCGTCCCCGAGAAGCTGGCTTTGAGCTGGGCAATGTCCTCATGCCAGGTCGCTAGGGACGCTACGAAGCGGGCCTCGGCCCGCTGAAAGTAGGCCGTCGAGTCGGGCCGGAGCCGGCTGAGGTCCCGCGCAATCACGGGCGCCAGGCGAGCCATCGTGCTCGGGTCGTACCAAAGATGGGGATTGCGGGTCTTGGCCCCGTAGCCCAGGGTGCTGGCCACCGTCACAACTACCCGACCGGGTGCGGCCGCAGCCGACTCCAAGCGATTCATGAATGAGTCGTAGCCAAGTCCATTCTGGACAATCAGCTGCGCCCCTCCCACCAGGCGAGCGTCCGCTGTGTCGGCCTCATAGGTATGGGGATCGACGTTCGGGTTGCTCATGATGCTCTGTACCGACACGTAGGGCCCACCAATCTGCGCGATCACGTTGCCGTACTCGCTCTCCGCCCCGATCGCCTTGATCACCCCCCCCGCGACGGGCGATCGCCCCACCTGGGTACTCGTGGCGGCCCCACAGCTGGCCAGCAGTACCCCTAAGAGGCCCGCAGCGCCGACGACGAGCAGCTTGCGGTGGCTGGGAGTCTTCACCACCGCCCGCCATCGTAGGCGTGCCTGAATTCGCAGACTGCGACCGCAGGCACGTCACGCTGGCCAGCCTGGCTCGGGTGGCCAGCCTGGCACCCCTGCCAAACCGTAGCCAAGCCGTTAACGCAGGCCTGGTGACTCATGGCGCCTTCCCAACCGCGACGGAAAGGCTCACAACCTCGGCGGAACTTGAGCTGCTGATCTCATAGGCAGGGTGGGCGGCACGCGCACAGCGAGCGCAGGTGCCGGTGAGAACCAGATGGTGGTCGGACACCGTAAATCCAGTGGCCTGGGCGATCGCCGCCAGCGAGGAGTCAAGGAGGCCGCAGGGAACCGCCGTGACCTCCCCACAGGCCAAGCACCGCAGGTGGTCGTGGTGGTCACTTCGGAGCTCGAAGTGAGTGCGCCCGTCGTCCAGCTCCAGCCGCCCCACAGCCCCTTCCCCTTCCAACTTCGCTACCGCGCGAAAGACGGTCGAGAAATCCGCCTTGACGCCAGCCATGCCGAGTCCGGAGTGGAGCTCGTCCAGTGTCCAGGTGTGGTGTGCCTCAGCCTGCATCAAGGCGAGCAACTCGCCAGGAACTCGCGGTCGTCTTCCCATATGGGTCATTCTACATACCGCAATAGGTTTGTGCAAGCGACTTGGCTATGACGGGTCGAAAGGAGCGGCATTCTCCGGCGAGTCGACAGACCCGACCTCAGCGGCACGGCCCGGACCTATGGCACGATATGCGCCACGCATGACTGAAGTCCCCGGCTCTCTCCCGCCCGCGGCGCCGCAGCTCAACGCCGCGGCTGCGACTGTTGAGCCCTTCAAGGCCAGCCGACTGGCGGTGGTCGGAACGGGCGTGATGGCCGAGGCCATCACGTCCGGCCTCCTCCGTCAGGGGCTGTTGGCTCCAAGCCAGGTGACCTGCAGTCATCCCCGGCCAGCGCGACGCGATCAGTTGCGCTTGACCCTGGGAGTTGATGTCACCGCTGACAACGGGAAGGCGGTCGAAGGCGCAGACCTGGTACTGCTGGCGGTGAAGCCTCAGGTCCTGCCCCGGGTGCTGCCCGAGGTATCCCACAAACTCACCGCGGGCGCTCTAGTGGTGAGCATCGTCGCTGGGGCCAGCACCAAGGTCTTGGGGCGGGCTCTGGGGCATCCCCCTCTGGTACGGGCGATGCCCAACACCCCGGCCCAGATCGGAGCTGGCATGACCGTCTGGTTCAGCACTCCGGACGTCGGACCCGCCGACCTCCGGCGCGCCCAACTGCTGCTTGCGGCTCTTGGCGAGGAGATTCAGGTGCAGGATGAGGCCCAGGTGGCCATGGCGACTGCGGTCAGCGGTACCGGCCCCACCTATACCCTGCTCTTCATCGAGTCACTGATCGACGCCGCAGTGCATCTGGGCTTTCCCCGGCATGTCGCGCGTCGGCTCGTGCTGAGCACGGCCAGTGGCTCGGTCGCCTTTGCCGCCCAGAGCAACAAGCATGTCAGCGAACTCCGGGACATGGTCACCTCTCCGGGTGGGACCTCAGCGGAGGCCCTCGCCGCGCTCGAGCGCGGACGCTTCAGAACCGTCCTCAGCGACGCGGTCTGGGCCGCCTATCGCCGTACCGTCCAACTCGAAGCCAACCTCGAGGGCGAGCCGGTGGCGGCCCCTCCGGACTGAGGGCCGCGAGCATACCATCCCCGGTGGTGGCCTGGGATGGAGCCCTACTCGGCGGCCCCTTGGCGGCTGCGGCGCCGCTGGCGAGCCCGCAGGGACTGATCCAGGACCAGCTTGCGCAGGCGGACCGACTTGGGCGTGACCTCGGCGCACTCGTCCTCAGCAATGAAGTCCAGAGCCTGCTCCAAAGAAAGCTGCAGGTGCGGACTTAGCCTTACCAACTCCTCGGAGGTCGAGGAACGCATGTTGCTGAGCTTCTTCTCCTTGGTGGGGTTGACATCCATCTCGTCGGCACGGGCGTTCTCGCCCACCACCATCCCCTCGTAAACCTCGGTGCCGGGGCCGATTAGCATGCTGCCACGATCCTGCAAGGACATCAGTGCCTCAGTTGTGGAGAACCCTCGCCGGTCGGCGACCATCGAGCCATTCCGGCGGGTACGGAGTTCCCCATGCCACGGCTCCCAACCATCGAACACGCTGTGAAGCACGCCGGTGCCTCGAGTCTCGACCAGGAACTCGGTTCTGAAGCCGACCAATCCTCGAGCCGGCACCCGATAGTCCATTCGGACCCAGCCGGTGCCATGATTTACGATCTCCTCTAAGCGCCCTTGGCGGAGGGCAAGCATTTGGGTCACCACTCCCAGGTACTCCTCAGGCACATCCACGGCAAGCCGCTCCATGGGCTCGTGGAGCATGCCATCGATCTCCCTGGTCACCACCTGGGGCTTGCCAACCGTCAACTCAAAGCCCTCGCGGCGCATGGTCTCAACCAAGACCGCCAACTGCAGCTCGCCACGCCCTTGCACTTCCCAGGTGTCGGGGCGAGCCGTGGGAAAGACCCGCACGGAGACGTTCCCCACCAGTTCCGCATCAAGGCGCCCCTTGACCAAGCGGGCGGTCAGCTTGCTGCCCTCAGTCCCCGCCAGCGGCGAGGTGTTGATTCCCACGGTCATGGACAAGCTCGGCTCGTCGACCAAGATCGCCGGAAGTGGCCGCGGATCCTCGGGGTCGGCCAGGGTGTCGCCAATCGAAATGTCACCGAAGCCGGCCACCGCCACGATCTCCCCGGGGCCGGCGCTCTCCACGTCGATGCGGTCCAACGCCTTGGAGGCATACAGCTCGGTGACCTTGGCTGTCACCACCGATCCATCTACCCGGCACCACGCCACTGTCGCACCTCGCATCAGGGTGCCCTGATGGACGCGGCAGATGGCGAGCCGGCCGACGTAAGGAGATGCGTCCAGGTTGGTCACCAGGGCCTGCAGGGGATGGCCAGGTTCATAGACCGGCGCCGGCACGTGCTTGAGGATCGCCTCAAATAACGGCACCAGATCAGTGCCCACCGTGTCGCGCTTGGCGCTGGCCCACCCCAACCTGGCGCTCGAGTAGAGAATCGGGAACTCAAGCTGCTCCTCGTTGGCATCCAGATCCAAGAAGAGGTCCTCCACCTCCCGGACCACCTCCGTGACCCGGGCATCCGGGCGGTCGACCTTGTTGATGACGACGATCACGGCCAAGCCCGCCTCCAGGGTCTTGCGCAAAACAAACCTGGTCTGCGGCAGGGGTCCCTCGGACGCGTCGACCAAGAGCAGAACCCCATCCACCATCGCCAGCGCGCGCTCGACCTCGCCCCCGAAGTCGGCATGCCCGGGGGTGTCCACGATCGTGATCTTGGTCGCCCCGTACTGAATCGCCGTGTGCTTGGCGAGAATCGTAATTCCCTTCTCGCGCTCGAGGTCCCCGGAGTCGAGCACCCGGTCGGTCAGTTCCATGTTGCTGCGGAACGCTCCCGTCTGCCGGAGCATGACATCCACCAGGGTGGTTTTGCCATGGTCGACATGGGCGATGATGGCGACGTTGCGCAGATCGTTACGGACTTCCATGGCCCATCCAGCATAGCCAACGGAGTTGGCGGCAGCCGACTACGGTCTCGCTCCACGCCATTCGGGCCGAGCATCAACGATCGCCACCACGGAGCCTTGGAGCGACCGCTCGGCCGGCCAGCTGACACTGGGAGCCCTCCCCACGGCTAACGCCTCCTCGCGGGCGGGGTCCCTCACCGCATGGGTACCGCGATGCGATCCGTGCCCCAGCTGGGTCCCAGCACGGTCGTGAGACGCCCGGTTCGGGGACGGCTGCCCGGGTCGACACCACGGTTTCGTCCGACGGTCGCTGCGGCGAGCAGGCCGGTACCGGTGCGAGCGCCGGGGATCCCTTCCGGTTCGGCTCGGTGGCTACCCCGTGGGACCACCAAGGCGTCGACGCCGATGGGCCCCAGTCCGCTTGCGCGGGTGTCGTTCGTCTCGAGCGCCGCCCGGTAGGGCACCGGCTGTGCAGTTCCCTGACCAGCGGTTCGACATTGGTAGGTGACCCGGTCAGCTTCCGTCAACTCCAATCTGGCGGCTCCACCCCTCTATGGCCTATGGTTGTTCATGCAACCACTCGCTCCGGCCACCATGTGGCTGAGGCCAGCACTGGAGGAATCAGTCATGCGCAGATCAGACTTGGGCCTACTCACCCTGAGACTCGCCACTGGTGCCGTGCTGGCAGCGCACGGGCTCCCAAAGTTGGCGGGAGGGCCGGATTCCAGCCCACCCGGATGGCTAGACCGCCTGCTAGGGACTAACTACGCCTCGGCATGGGAGAAGAGCGGGACCGAAGCCTTCGCCACCAACCTCGGCCGGATGGGCGTGCCCATGCCAGGCTTGGCGGCGCACGCCAGCACTTGGGCGGAGCTGGGCGGGGGATTGGCTCTGGCGGCAGGTGTGGCGACCCCGCTGGCCAGCGCGGCCGCAGTCGCCAACATGGCGGTCGCGGTCCGCGGAGCGCATTGGAAGACCGGGTTCTACGGTGCGGGCGGGTACGAGTTTCCACTCTTGATAGGGGTAGCCGCCGCGGCCATCGGCCTGATCGGTCCCGGGCGACTCTCGGTGGATCAGCTCTTCAAGTGATCCCGGCCGCCTCCCGGCGTCCCGAGCTGGGGGAAAGCCCGCCCGCAGATGACGAGCCGGTGGCGCCCGCCCGCGCGGCTGGTGGCGGCGAGGTCCCAGTGACCGGCTCCAGCTGGCTGGCGGCCAGACTCCGGGCCCAAACCTCAGAAGCCGCGCTGGGGATCGTTGATGAAGGCCACCTCGCCGCAGCTCGGGCAGACCATGATGTGCACCACGACATTGCGCTCGGTCGCCTGGTTAATGAGGTTATCCATCCCCGCTCCCAAGAGCAGGTCGGCGCCGATCCCGAACCCCCGCTGGAGCCCACCCGTCCGCAGAGTGTGGGCCCCCCGGTATTCCATCTGGGCCTGGCAGCCGGCGCAATTGTGGGGCGGGAGCTGGCTGGCGGGCTGACCAGAGCCCACCCCCTGCGCCATGGCCTCAAGGTTTTTGAAGAAGCTCACAGGTTATCCTCCTGAATCGCTAGGGCCGGCTCGCCGCCTGAGTGAAGCTGCAGTTTAGCCGGGACGTCCACTCGTGAGGCGAGCTCTGAGGCGAGGACCCTGGACGTAAAAAGGGACAACTCATAAGTCTCCGTGACCAAGGTCACCGCCCCCCTTGGAGGGTGCTGGCCAACTGCTCACCATGCCGTACCGTGGGCACCAGCGGCGAGTCCTACCGGATGCGAGAGGCCAAGACCACCGGAGCTGCCCGTGCATTGCCGCACTGAACCGCTCACCCTGCCCGGACCAGCACCCGGCCCCGAAGGCACCTTCCACGCTGGTCGCCCCACCCCTCAGCCGCTTACTTTTGGTTGGCCAAAAACGCTTACTTCCACTTGGCCATTGACATGCGGAAAGGTCAAGGACAAGCTGTCGCTCTGGGAGCGGACCTACCGCTCCCAGAGCTGTGGCCTGGTCCTGGACCGAGACCTCAACGCCGCGATCTACCTCGCCGGGTGGGCCCACCCGGACGTCACCGTCAGTGCGGCGGAGACGTTAACTGCCTGTGGAGCCGACCGT
>JABEUU010000119.1 GCA_013044295.1 Candidatus Dormiibacterota bacterium | reverse complement strand
TGAGCCGATCGGGCTGAGAGCCAGCCTGCGGAGCGGGCGGCGGGCAGCTCGATCGGGAAGGGCGGAGGCCAAACTTGCAGGCCGTCCCGGTCAGGGGCTAGACTATTAGCACTCGGTACCGTTGAGTGCTAATCAGAGGAGGAGGTTGCAATGAGCCTCAAGCTACGACCCCTGGCAGATCGCGTGGTGGTGAAGCCGCTAGAGCGCGAGGAGACCACCAAGAGTGGGATTGTGCTTCCGGACACCGCTAAGGAGAAGCCTCAGGAGGGGCTGATCGAAGCTGTCGGCAACGGCAAGTACAACGAACAGACTGGGCAGCGGGTGGAGCTCGACGTGAAGGTCGGCGACCGCGTCATCTACGCCAAGTACGCCGGTTCGGAGATCAAGATCGATGAGCAGGACTACCTGATTCTCTCGGAGCGGGACATCCTGGCCGTGGTCAACGGGAACGGCAAGGCCTGAGCCTGTGAGGAGACGGCCCGCGGCGCTGGTTACAGCGGTCCGCGAGCCGTCGGCCCGCGGCTCCAAGGAGGGTTCAGAAGGTGTCAGGAAAGCAGCTTAAGTTCGATGAGGAGGCGCGGCAGGCTCTGCTGCGCGGGACGGCCCAGGTGGCCGCCGCCGTCCGTCCCACGCTCGGTCCAAGGGGCCGTTCGGTGGTGATTGACCGCAAGTACGGCAGTCCTCAGGTGACCACTGATGGGGCCACCATCGTGCGTGACATCGAGCTTCCTGACCACTTCGAGAACATGGGAGGGCAGCTGCTCGCCGAGGCATCCCGCAAGGCCAACGACCGAGCTGGCGACGGCACTACGACCGCGGCCCTGTTGGCGGAGGCCCTGGTCGAGGAAGGAATGCGCAACCTGGCCGGCGGCTCGGCCGCCATGGGCCTGAAGCGTGGCATCGACCTGGCCACGGCCCGGGCTCTGGAGGAGCTGACCAAGCTCAGTCGGCCCCTGCACGGTCGCGCTGATATCGCCCACGTGGCCACCATCTCCAGCGGCAGCCGGGAGATCGGCGAGATGATCGCTGACGCCATGGACAAGGTGACCGCGGACGGAGTCATCACCGTGGAGGAGGGGTCGGGGATCGAGACTGAGGTCGAGGTCGTGGAGGGGATGCAGTTCGATCGTGGCTGGGTCTCTCCCTATCTGGTCACCGACCAGAAGAGCATGGAGGCAGTGCTCGATCACCCCCTGATCCTGATCACGCCCCGGAAGATCTCGGCCGTGAAGGACGTGGTCCCTGCCCTTGAGATCGCGGTCGGTGCCGGCCGGCAGCTGCTTATAGTGGCCGAGGACATCGACGGTGAAGCGCTGGCGACCCTGGTCGTGAACAAGTTGCGCGGAACCGCCTCCGCCTGCGCCATCAAGGCCCCAGGTTTCGGCGACCGGCGCTTGGCGATGCTGCAGGACCTAGCGGTGCTGACCGGCGCTGAAGTCATCTCCGAGGAGTTGGGGCTGACCCTGGATGGCGTACAGGAGCGCCAGCTCGGCTCGGCGCGCCGGGTGGTTGTGACCAAAGAGGACACCACCTTTGTCGAGGGCGGAGGCAGCCAGGCGCAGGTCGCCGCCCGGGTCAAGGAGATCGACCAGCAACTGGACGACACCGACTCCGACTGGGACCGCGAGAAGCTCCAGGAGCGCAAGGCGCGGCTGGTGGGCGGAGTCGCAGTGGTCCGGGTTGGGGCGCCCACCGAGACCGCTCTCAAGGAGCGCAAGGAGAGGGTTGAGGACGCACTGGACGCGACCAGGGCCGCCGTGGCCGAGGGCATTCTCCCGGGTGGCGGGCGCAGTCTGCTGCAGGTCCGCGGGGCCCTCCGGGGACTCGGCGCCGACGATGACGAGCGCGCCGGGGTGGAGGCGGTGCGGCGGGCCCTTGAGGTTCCCCTCCGCCAGCTTGCCGCCAATGCCGGCGAGGAAGGTTCAATCGTCTGCGAAAAGGTGTCGCAGATGGGGCCCAATGAAGGTTTCGATGTAGACAAGCTGGCCTACGGCGACCTCTTCGCGGCCGGGATCGTGGACCCCACCAAGGTGGTCAAGGTGAGTCTGGAGAGTGCCGCCTCAGTCGCGGGCATGCTGCTGACCACCGAGGCACTGGTGGCCGACATCCCGGAGCCGGCCCCGGTCGGCGCTCCGGGCGGCGGCGAGGATCCCATGGGTGGCATGGGCGGTATGGGCGGTATGGGTGGCATGGGCGGTATGGGTGGCATGGGCGGCATGGGTGGTATGGACGACATGGACTTCTGACCACCCCGGGGGCGGACAATGTCTTCATGGAGAGTTCGTCGTCACTGACCGTGGCCCTGTGCCAGTACGAGCCACGGGTAGGGGACCTGCCGGGAAATTTGGCCACCGGGTCGCGCTTCATCAAGCAGGCGGCTGCGTCCGGGGCTGATCTGGTGGTCCTGCCCGAGCTGGCGGCTTCTGGATACACCTTCCAGAGTGAGCCGGAGGCGGCGTCCGCGTCCCAGACGGCTGAGGAGTTGGCGCTCACCGGCTGGGGTGAGCTTTGCCGGGAGCATGGGCTCTGGTTGGTGGCCGGCTTCTCCGAGGCAGCGGGCGACCGGCGGTACAACTCGGCGGCGCTCATCTCCCCTCAGGGACTCGCCGGGGTGTATCGCAAGGCTCACCTTTTCAATGATGAAAAGCTCTTCTTCAGCCCCGGGGACACGGGATTTCTCAGCTTTGAGCTCCCCTGGGGCAGGATTGGGATTCTGATCTGCTACGACCTGTGGTTTCCCGAGGCGGCCAGACTACTGGCCCTGCGGGGCGCCGAGATGATCTGTGTTCCCACCAACTGGGTGGCCAACTTTCGGCGCCAGGCGACGGACGAAAGGGGCTGGACGATGGGGGACTACGCCTGCGTCGGCGCCGCCACCCAAAACCAGGTCTTCGTGGCCGCGGCCGACCGGATCGGCGAGGAGCGGGGTGTCCAGTTCGTGGGTTGCAGCTGCCTGGTGGGTCCGGACGGGAGCATGCTGACCGGTCCGGCGCCGCTCGCCGGCGAATCTCTGCTGGTGACGGAGGTCGACCTCAGTTGGGCCCGACGGGCGCGTCGAAGGACCCCCCGTAACGACACCTTCGGGGACCGCCGTCCGGAGCTCTATGGGGATCTGCTGGGCCGGGCGGATACCGTTCCGTGGTGAGCGGCCCGCCAGGTTTTGGCCAGGCTGGGCTGGCTGCCAGCGCTCCGCGCCGGCTGGACCCTGACTCTTTGCTGCTGGGGCTGAATCCAGCCCAGGTCGAGGCGGTCACGGCACCGGATCGTCCGGTGCTGGTGCTGGCCGGGGCCGGGTCGGGAAAGACCAGGGTTCTGACCCACCGGATCGGGTACCTGGTGGCGACCGGGCGGGCCCGGCCGGACGGGCTCATGGCGGTGACCTTCACCAACAAGGCGGCACGCGAGATGCGATCGCGCCTGGCCGGGCTGCTGGGAGAGGAGCCGCGGGGGATGTGGCTGGGGACGTTCCATGCCTGTAGCGCCAGGATGCTGCGGCAACGTGGCGACCGGATCGGGGTTCCGCCAGACTTTGTGATCTACGACGAGGCCGACCGCGTGGCGGTGATCAAGGAGGCGATGCGGGGTGTCGGGGTGGACGAGAAGCGGACCAGCCCAGCCACCGTGGCGGCGGAGATCTCCCGGGCCAAGAACGACCTTCATGATCACGGGCAGTACGCCGCCAGCGCCCGGGGCTTCGTGGAAGCCCAAGCAGCCCTGGTCTACCCTCGCTATCAGCAGTTGCTGGAAGAGAACCTGGCGCTTGACTTCGACGACTTGCTCTTCCGGACGGTCCGTCTGCTGGAGTCCTCCGGTGACACAAGGGAGCACTATCGGGCTCGCTTCGGACATGTCCTGGTTGACGAGTACCAGGACACCAACCGGGCCCAGTACTCGATGCTGAGGTTGTTGGTGGAGGATCATCGACGGGTGACGGTGGTGGGCGACCCCGACCAATCCGTCTACAGCTGGCGCGGCGCCGACATTCGCAACATCCTGGAGTTTCAGCGCGACTACCCAGACGCCCTGGTGGTCGCCTTGGAGCAGAACTACCGCAGCACGGCCGCCATCCTCCGCGCCGCAGGGGCCGTGATCCAGGAGAACTCCAGGCGGGTGGAGAAGGGCCTGTGGACCGAGGGCCCCGAGGGCAGCCCCGTCTTGATCGGGCAGTTCTACGATGAGCAGGAGGAGGCGTCCGCAGTGGCCCGGGAGGCACTGGCCCTGGCCGACCGCGGTGACGCCGGCTTCGGAGACATGGCGGTCCTCTATCGCACCAACGCCCAATCCAGAGCCTTCGAGGAGGTCCTCCTGCGGGCCGCGATCCCATATCGCCTGGTGGGGGGGGTGCGCTTCTACCAGCGCAAGGAGGTCAAGGACATGCTGGCGTACCTGCGCCTGCTGGTCCATCCCAACGACAAGGTGGCCTTCGATCGGGTGGTGAACGTGCCCAAGCGGGGGATCGGGACCCAGTCGTTGCAGCAGCTGATGCTGGCCTCCCAGGAGAGCGGGCGGCCCTACTGGGAGCTGGCCTCGGACCCCGCCCTGGCCGGATTGCGCGGCGCCGCAGCGGCCGGTCTGGCGCGCTTCTCCAAAATGATCTCCGAGGTTGCGGAGTGGGGCGCGAGCTGGCCGTTGGTGCAGGTCTTCGACCGAATGGTCGAGGTCAGCGGCTACCGGAGCTTCGTCCGCGACGGCAGCCCGGAGGGCGAGGAGCGCTGGGCCAACGTCACCGAGTTGCGAGGCCTGGCGGCGGAACAAGGCGATACTCCGAGCCTGGATGCACTGCCATTGTTCTTGGAGCAGCTGGCGCTGGCGGGCGAGGTGGACCAGATGGAGGATGGCGGGCGTGCCCTGACCCTGATCACCCTGCACCAGGTCAAGGGCCTCGAATTCCCGGTGGTCTTCGTCACCGGCGTCGAGGAGGGCCTGCTGCCCCACAGCCGCTCCTTGGACACAGTCGGTGAGCTGGAGGAGGAGCGCCGCCTGCTCTACGTTGGGATGACCCGGGCAAAGCACCGGCTCTATCTCAGCCACTGCTTCCAGAGACACCTGTACGGCAGCCCGAAGGCCGCCATCCCCTCCCGGTTCCTGGCGCCTCTCAGCGCCTCCGCCGGGGTGGAGCGTTGGGGCGCCGCGGCGTCCGGGCCAGGGTCGCGGTCCTATGTCGCCCCCCCGGCCACGCACGGCCAGCCGATCCTGCTCCGGCGCGCCTCCGAGGTGGTTATGGAGCGCGCCCTGGCTCCCGGACTTCCGGCCCCAGTGGAGCGGCGCTTCGCGGCCGGGGACCGGGTCGAGCACGCCCGTTTCGGCAGGGGCACAATCCGGGAGAGTGAGCTGACCAGTGGCGGCGAGGAGGTGGTGATCGACTTCGAGAGCTCGGGGCGGCGCCGCTTTGCGGTGACCGATGCCGTGCTCCGCAAGCTGGGTTAGCCCGCGATGGCGGAGGCGAGGATCCCCGCGGAAGCGCGGGCCCAGGCGGCCGACCTGCGCGAGCGCATCGCTCATCACAACTACCTCTACTACGCCCTGGACGCTCCCGAGGTCTCCGATGCCGAGTACGACAACCTGTTCCGGCAGCTGCAGGAGCTGGAGTCGCAATATCCGCGGTTGAGGACCAAGGATTCGCCGACTGTCCGGGTGGGGACCTCGGTGTCCACCCCATTTCGGAAGGTCCGGCACCTGACCCCGATGCGGTCTTTGAATGACGCCTTCTCCTGGGCTGAGGTTGAGCAATTTCGGGCCCGGGTCCAGCGGGCGCTCGGACTGGAGCCAGATCTTGTCGCGGAGCTGAAAATGGACGGTCTGGCGGTCAGCCTCACCTACCGCGAGGGGCAGCTGGCGCAGGGGGCGACCCGGGGCGACGGCGAGGTTGGGGAGGAGGTCACCGCCAACGTACTCACGGTCGATGGCATTCCCGCGACCATCCAGCCCGAATTGGCGGCTGCCATGCCGCCGGTGTGCGAGGTGCGCGGCGAGGTGTACATGGCCAAGGAGGTCCTCGAGGAACTCAACTTGTCCCGTTCCTCCCAGGGCTTGGAGCTGTACGCGAACTGCCGAAATGCGGCGGCGGGAAGTCTTCGCCAGCTCGACTCGGAGATCACCAGATCGCGCCATTTGAGAGCCTTCTTCTACGCTTGCGATCCCTTCCCGGCGGGGATGGACGGCCAGTTCGACCTGCTGGCATGGTTGGAGCGCCTGGGCTTCCCGGTAAACCCCAACCACAAGCTTCTGCACGGGGCGGAGGAGGTCGGGGCCTGGCTCGAGCAGTGGCGTGAGAGGCGTCACCTGCTGGCTTACGAGATCGATGGGGTGGTCCTCAAGGTCGACCGCCACAGCTGGCAGGAGGAACTGGGCGCGGACAGCCGCGCGCCCCGCTGGGCGGTCGCCTACAAGTTCCCCCCCGAGGAACGCGAGACCAAGGTGGTGGCCATCTCGGTCAGCATCGGACGCACCGGAGCGGCCACTCCGGTGGCGGAGCTCGAGCCGGTGCTGGTGGCGGGGTCGGTCGTCAGTCACGTCACCCTCCACAACGAAGACCAGGTCCGGCTCAAGGACGTGCGGGTGGGGGACGTGGTGGTGATCCGCAAGGCCGGCGACGTGATCCCGGAGTTGGTCCGGGTCCAAACCAGCCAGCGTCCGGAGGGTTCGGTTCCGTTTGCAATGCCCAAGGTCTGCCCCTCATGCGGTGCCGAGCTCGCCCGGGAGCCTGGGGAGTCGGTGACCCGGTGCTTGAACCCTCTCTGCCCGGCCCAGCGCCAGCGGCGACTCCTCCACTTCGTCAGCCGCGGCGCTTTCGACATCGATCGGTGCGGTCCGGCGGTGCTGGCCGAGCTGGTGGAGCGCGGGCTGGTCGACGGCCCGGCGGACCTGTTTGGCCTGACCGCTGAGCAGATCCAGCAACTCCCGGGAATGGCGCGCCGCTCGGCGCAGCAGCTGGTGGCCGCGATCAGGGCTCGCAGACAGCCAGAGCTGAGCAATTTC
>JABEUU010000016.1 GCA_013044295.1 Candidatus Dormiibacterota bacterium | reverse complement strand
GTCCTTGACCGCAAACGGGACGCCCTCCAGCGACCCGCCGTCGCCACGCCGCCGGCGGGACTCCGACTCCGCGGCCTGGGCCAGAGCCAGCTCCGGCGACACGGTCACGAAGGCGTTGAGGCGAGGGTTGAGGCTTTCGATCCTCCGCAGCGCCTCCAGAGTCGCCTCCGTCGGGGAGATCTGGCCACGGCGGATCTGTTCCGCCAGCTGGATCACGGACGGCCACCGCTGGACTGGAGCAGGACCGGCTGGGGAAACCGGAGGCGTGGCCATACCCTGCCAGTCTGGCAGGTCAGGGGGACCTCTTCGCGCCCCACCAGCTACGCTTTTGGCCATGGCTCAGGCATTCGTATCGGTGCGCGGCGCCCGCGAGCACAACCTTCGGGATGTGGACATCGACATCCCACGGGATCGGCTGACCGTGATCACCGGGCTGAGTGGCTCGGGCAAGTCATCGCTGGCCTTCGACACCATCTACGCCGAGGGACAGCGCCGCTACGTCGAGTCGCTCTCGGCCTATGCGCGGCAGTTCCTGGGCCAGATGGAGAAGCCCGATGTGGACCACATCGACGGGCTCTCACCCGCGATTTCGATCGACCAGAAGGGGGCTGGCCGCAACCCGCGCTCCACCGTGGGCACGGTCACGGAGGTTTATGACTACCTGCGGCTGCTCTACGCCCGGGTCGGCCACCCTCATTGCCCCAAGTGTGGCCGGGAGATCTCCCGCCAGACGGTGGAGCAGATCGCCGACCAGGTGGCGCAGCTGCCCGAGGGAGAGCGGATCCTGATCCTGGCCCCGATGATCCAGGGACGCAAGGGGGAGCACCAGGCCATCATCGACGCCGCCCGCCGCCAGGGCTACGTCCGGGCCCGGGTGGACGGGGTGGTCTACGAGTTGGATGAGGTGCCCGCCCTCGACAAGCGCTACAAGCACGACATCGAGATCGTGGTCGACCGCCTCATGATCGACCCCGCCGCCATCTCCAGGCTGCGTGAGTCGTGCGAGCAGGCGTCCGACCTCTCCGGTGGGACCGTGGTGGTGGCGGCGGCCGACGCGGGCGCCAAGCGCGATGACATGCTGTTCTCACAACGCTTCGCCTGCGTCTACGACGGGATCTCGATGGAGGAGCCCCAGCCACGCAACTTCTCATTCAACAATCCCCACGGGGCCTGTCCGGTCTGCACCGGCCTGGGCGCCAAGCTTGAGGTCGACCCCGAGGCTCTGATCAGCGACCCTGAGCGTTCCATCGCGGCTGGGGCGGTCTCAGGGTGGAGCTGGGGCCCGGCCCAACAGTGGATGGACGAACTCATCCAGGCGGTCGCGCGTCAGCATCGGGTCCCCCTCGAACGGCCCTGGAGCAAGCTCACCCGGGCCCAGCAGGACCTCATCCTCTATGGCCTCAAACCCGGCCAGACAGTGCCCATGACCATGCGCACCAGCCGGGGACGAGAGCACCACTACCTGGCCAAGTTCGAGGGGGTGATTCCCAATCTGGAGCGGCGCTATCGGGAGACTGAGTCGGAGACGGTCAAGGAGTCGATCGAGAAGCTGATGATGCAGCGCCCGTGTCCCGCCTGTGGTGGCAGGCGACTGCGCCCGGAGTTCCTGGCGGTGACCGTGGCCGGGGCCGGGATCATGGACTTCTGCGCCCTGCCGGTCGACCGTGCCCTGCTGCTTCTGGATGGCTGGGAGCTGCCGCCCCGGGAGCAGGAGATCGCCCGCCGGGTACTCAAGGAGATCAGGGAGCGGCTCGGGTTCCTCTGCGACGTTGGCCTTCAGTACCTCACTCTGGATCGCGGAGCCGCCTCTCTGTCGGGCGGGGAGGCCCAGAGGATCCGCCTCGCCACCCAGATCGGCAGCCGGCTCACCGGGGTCCTCTACATACTCGACGAGCCCAGCATCGGGCTCCACCAGCGCGACAACGCCAAGCTGCTTACGACCCTATTCCGGCTTCGTGATCTGGGCAACACAGTGGTTGTGGTCGAGCACGATGAGGAGACCATCCGAAGCGCCGACTTCGTGGTCGACATGGGCCCGGGCGCCGGCGAACACGGCGGCCTGGTGGTGGCGGCGGGCTCTGTCGAGGAGGTCATGGCCACGCCTGAGTCGGTCACCGGTCAGTACTTGACCGGTCGACGTTCGATCCCGGTGCCCAAACGCCGCCGCAGGTCGCCGGGTAGGCTGCTGATCCGAGGGGCACGCGCCAACAATCTCAAGGACCTCGACGTGGCCATCCCGCTGGGATGCTTCGTGGGCGTCTCCGGGGTCAGCGGCTCGGGCAAGAGCACGCTCATCAACGACATCCTGTACCGGCGCTGCGCTCAGTACTTCTACTCCGCCAGGCAGCGGCCCGGCGCCCACAGCGGGATCGATGGGCTGGACCAGCTGGACAAGGTGGTCGATGTCGATCAAGCTCCGATTGGGAGAACCCCCCGCAGCAATCCGGCGACATACACCGGCCTGTTCACCCCCATCCGGGAGCTGTTCGCCCAACTCCCAGAGGCCAGGGTCAGGGGCTATCGCCCGGGACGTTTCTCGTTCAACGTCCGGGGCGGCCGCTGCGAGGCCTGTGAGGGCGACGGCCTGATCAAGATCGAGATGCACTTCCTGCCCGACATCTACGTCACCTGTGAGGTCTGCAAGGGCCAGCGCTACACCCAAGAAGTGCTCGAGGTGCGCTTCAAGGCACACTCCATCGCCGATGTGCTGGCCCTCTCGGTGGCAGAGGCCCTGGAGCTCTTTCGAAACCAGCCCGGGATCGCCCGCAAGCTGCAGACCCTGACCGACGTGGGGCTTGGTTACGTGCACCTGGGGCAGCCCGCCACCCAGCTCAGCGGCGGCGAGGCGCAGCGCGTGAAGCTAGCCACGGAACTGTCCCGGAGGAGCACCGGCCGGACCCTCTACATCCTGGACGAACCCACCACCGGCCTTCACTTCGACGATGTGGGGCGGCTGCTGGAGGTGCTCCACCGGCTAGTGGACCAGGGCAACTCGGTGGTGGTGATCGAGCACAACCTGGACGTTCTAAAGTCGGCGGACTGGATCGTCGATCTCGGGCCGGAGGGAGGGGACGCCGGTGGCCGGATAGTGGCGGAGGGGCCGCCCGAGGCGATCGCCGGCAACCGTGACTCCGCCACCGGCGTCTTCCTGCGGCCTCTGCTCCGCCCCCGACGGACCAGCGCTGCGATCGAGGTGGCGGTTTGACAGGCAAGGAGCGGCCGTCAACGTTCCAGGGCTGGCAGCGGACCGGGTGCATCGTGGCGGTGGTGCTGCTGGCCATCTTCGCGGTGCTCCTGATGATGGGAATGGCGCTCGGAGTCCTCGGCATTCATTAGGCTTGGATGGTGGCCCCCGAACCGGCTGAAGTCCCCTTGCCGGATCTGACCGCGCCCGTCAGATCGGGCTCCGCCCGTGATGCTCGAGCCCTGGTGACCAATGCCGACCTTCTCCGCGCCCGCCTGGCGGCGGCACCCCAGGGGCCAGGGGTGTACCTCTTCCGCAACTCCGCAGGCCAGGTAGCCTACGTCGGGAAGTCAGCCAACCTCAGGGACCGCCTGCGGAGCTACTTCGTGGCCCCTGGGGCCCATCCGGCTCGCATTCGGAGACTGGTGGAGTCGGCCTTCGACTTCGAGGTGGTGGCAACCGGGAGCGAGCAGGAGGCGCTCATCCTGGAGAACACCCTGATCAAGCGCTACCATCCCCGCTTCAACGTCCGCCTGCGGGACGACAAAACCTACCTCTATTTCCACATACCACCGGACGCCGGCTCCCCCACGGAAGCGATCCCGGAGTCGATGGGGGAGCGGTTGGCCGCCTATCCCAGGCCCTCGTTCACGCGCCGACTGGGTGGTGACAAGGGTCGTTACTTCGGGCCCTACACCGACTCCAAGGTGATCCGCCGATCGGTGCGCGAGCTGCGAGCCGCCGCGCCGTTTCGCGGATGCGCCGACTCGGTGTTCCGACGCGGGCGGGTTTGCCTTGACTACCACATGGGCATCTGCTCCGGACCCTGCGAGGGACGGATCTCTCCGGCCGCCCACCGCCTCCTCCTGGATGACGCGGCGGCCTTCCTATCCGGCCACACCGAGCCGGTACGAGCCCGTTTGGAGGCGGCCATGGGGGAGGCGAGCGGCCGACTCGACTTCGAGCTCGCCGCCAGTCTGCGCGATCGCATCCGAGCTGTTGAGAAGCTCACTGAAGACCAGGTCACCGCCCCTCGGCTGGGGACGGACGTGGACGTGATTGGACTGGCGACGGCCGGGGGTGAGGGCGCGGGAGTGGTGATGCTGGTGCGCGACGGACGGCTCCAGGCCGTGGAGCGACATCACCTCGAGGGGGTCGGTGAGGTGACTCCCGCAGATGTCCTCGCCAGCTTTCTAGCCCAACACTACGGCAGCTCCACCCACGTGCCCCGAACCTTGCTCGTGCCCGAGCCACCGGCCGACCCCGGGGTCCTGCACACCTACCTGGAGGGACGCCGGGGCGGCCGGGTCGACCTCCGGGTGCCGCGCCGGGGAAGCCTGTTCCAATTGCTGGGTCAGGCCCGGGACACCGCGGAGGCGGCGCTCACCCAGTCCCAGGTGGCCCAGGACTTCGACTCGGGGCGGGTGGAGTCGGTATTGGCCGATCTGCAGTCTAGGCTGGGGCTGACGCATCCGCCGCGTCGGATCGAGTGCTACGACATCAGCAACACCATGGGCAACCAGAGCGTGGCCTCCATGGTGGTGTTCGAGGACGCCCGCCCCAAGCTCTCGGATTACCGGATCTTCGCCATCAGGACCGTCCAGGGACCCAACGACTTCGCCAGCATCCAAGAGGTGATCTCGCGTCGGTTCGGTCACCTCGACGGGGCCGGTGAGGAGGCGAGTCTTGGGGTCAGGCCCGACCTGGTCATCGTGGACGGCGGGGCGGGGCAGCTGGCGTCTGCCCACCGCGCCCTGACCGATCTGGGCCTGGACGACATACCCCACCTAGGGCTGGCCAAGCGCTTCGAGGAGCTGCATCAGGTGGGCGGCGGTGACCCCATCCATCTGCCGGCTGGCAGCCCCGCGCTCTTCCTGGTGCAACGCCTGCGCGACGAGGCCCATCGCTTCGCCATCACGCGACACCGGGCCCGCCGCCAGCGGGCGGGTCTGCGCAGTCGGCTGGATGAGGTCACCGGGCTCGGGCCCAAGCGCAAGCGGGCCCTGCTGACCCGCTTTGGGTCGGTGCAGGGGATCAAACAGGCTTCCTTGGAGGAGCTGGTGGCCGTGCCCGGTGTCACCCGACCGGTTGCCTCCGCGATCAAGGAATTGCTCTGATGGGCGCGGCAGGAGCGGGGCCCGTCCCGGTGCCGGCGCTGGTGTTCGGCCAGCCCGGTGCCGGCGCCGAGCTGGCCGCCGCCCAACTCGAGACGGCGGGCTTCGCCGCCGAGGCCTGGGACGGGACGACCCCGCATCCTCTGGCCGAGGACCCAGACCGGCTCGGACGCTGGCCGTTGCTGCTCAGCCTGGAGGCGGGCCCGATAGCCTGCGCGGTCCGCCCGGGGCCACCCTGGCGGGAAGGTCCAGGGCCGGCGGATTGCGAGGCCGCGGTCGCGCTCTGGGAGCTAAGCCGCCAGCGCCAGCGCCAGGTGCGACTGCGGGCGCGGCTGGTCATGGACACCAGCCACCTGACCCCGGAGCGGCTCCGCTCCCGGCTCTCCCAGCTGCCGCTGGTGGGCCTGCTGCGGCGCGGCGCCACTCCTGTGGTGGTCGTGGAGTCCTTCGCCTTCCCGATTGGGTTGCCCCTCGATCACAGCTGGTGCCTGGACGCCAGAGCGCTGCAGAACCCCTACTGGGAGCCCTCGCTGCGGGCCCGCTCGGGTCTGGATCGGCTGGTGCAGCAGTTCGTGCTGGATCAACCGCTCGCGCAGCAGCTGCTGGCTGGGGTGGAGTCAATGGTGCTCGCTCAGGTCCCGGCCTGGGTGGCCAGCCAACGGCTGGTGATCCGCCTCGCCATCGGGTGCACGGGCGGCTTCCACCGCTCCGTGGCGATGGCCGAAGAGCTGCATCGCCGGCTCGAAGGTCAGGGCCTGCAGAGCCTAGTCTGGCATCGCGACTTAGACGATGGGGCCTGAGCCCGGGCCGGCTGGGTGATTTCCCCCGGCGCCCTGGGGGGCGACCACGGTGGTTGGCACCGGCGACCCCAAGGAAACTGGAGTCGAGGGGGCGCGCCAGCGATCCTATACTCGCGATCACAACCGGGGGCCAGCCAGCGGCGCATTCACAGGAGGGTCGGTGCATGACGGTCAAGGTCGGAATCAACGGCTTCGGCAGGATCGGACGCAATGTCCTACGGGCCCTGCGGGGACGCGAGGACCTCGAGGTGGTGGCGGTCAACGACATCACCAGCGCGGAGATCCTGGCCCATCTGCTGCGCCACGACTCGATCATCGGTGCCTGGCCCGGTACGGTCGAAGCGGGTGACGGCGTCCTGGCCGTCGACGGCCGGACCATCCGGGTTCTGGCGGAGAGCAGCCCGGACACCCTTCGGTGGTCTGACCTGGGGGTGGACCTGGTCATCGAGGCGTCGGGCCACTTCACCGCCGCGGACAAGGCTCGGGGACATCTGGACCGGGGCGGCGCGCGCAAGGTCATCATCACCGCCCCCGCCAAGGGCGAGGACATAACCGTGGTGATGGGCGTCAACCATGGCAAGTACGACCCGAGTCGGCACCACATCATCTCGAACGCCTCTTGTACCACCAACTGCCTGGCCCCCGTGGCGAAGGTGTTGAGCGAGAGCTTCGGCATCGAGAACGGGGTGATGACGACGATCCACTCGTACACCTCGGACCAGCGCCTTCTCGATGCGCCCCACAAGGATCCTCGGCGGGCTCGTGCGGCCGCTCTCTCCATGATCCCGACATCAACTGGGGCGGCCAAGGCGGCAGCGTTGGTGCTGCCGGAGCTGGAGGGCAAGTTCCAGGGCATGGCCATCAGGGTGCCCACCCCCAACGTCTCGGTGGTCGACCTTACCGTGACCCTGAGCACCGCCACCTCGGTGGCCGAGGTCAACCAGGCGATGCGGGCGGCTGCTGATGGGGAGCTCCGGGGCATCCTGGCGGTCGCGGACGAGCCGCTGGTGTCGATCGATTACGCCGGCAACTCCAACTCGTCCATCCTGGATGCCCCCCTGACGTTGATGAGCGGGGACCGACTGCTCAAGGTGCTGGCCTGGTACGACAACGAATGGGGCTACTCCTGCCGGGTCGCTGACCTGGCACAGCTGGTGGCCGCTGAGCTGGCTTGATCGGGAGGTAGGAGAGATGGGGCGGAAGGCCGGGCTGGACGAGATCGACGCGCGGGGGAAGCGGGTCTTCCTGCGGGTGGACTTCAACGTGCCGCTGCGCGAAGATCGCCGCATCCGTGATGACGCTCGCATGCGCGCAGCCCTGCCCACCATCCGGGAGCTGGTGGCCGACCGCGCCGCGGTGATAGTCGCGACCCACCTCGGACGACCCAAGGGCCAGGTGCTGCCCGCACTCAGCACGAGGCCGCTCGCCGAGCACCTTGGGTTACTCCTGGGAGCCGAGGTGACCTGGGTGCCGGACTGCGTCGGACCCGAGGTGGAGGACGCCGCCACCACTCTGCGCCCGGGCCAGGTGATGATGCTCGAGAATCTGCGTTTCCATCCTGAGGAGGAGGCCAACCACCCCGCTTTCGCCAGGAGCCTGGCCCGGCTTGCCAACCTCTATGTGAACGATGCCTTCGGCACCGCTCATCGTGCCCATGCCTCCACCGAGGGGATCGCCCACTACCTGCCCGCGTACGCCGGACGTCTGATGGCTCGGGAGCTGGCCCAGCTGGGTGGCATTCTGGACAACCCCACTCGGCCCCTGGTCGCGATCATGGGCGGCAGCAAGCTGAGCACGAAGCTGGGAGTTATCAACCATCTGCTTCCGCGCCTGGACGATCTCTGCCTGGGGGGAGCGATGGCTGCCACCTTCCTCAGGGCGCAAGGGCTTTCCGTTGGCAAGTCCCTGGTGGAGGATGAGTTCGTGGCCCAGGCGGCGGAAATCCTGAGCCGAGCCTCCCGCGGCCCGGCCAAGGTGGAGCTGCCTTCCGACGTGGTCGTGGCGCCGTCCCCGGACGCGGCCGCGGACCAGGTGCGCCAGTGCCCGGTCGGCGATATCGGCAGCCAGGAAATGATCCTGGACGTCGGTCCGGCGACGGTAAATGGTTGGGCGCGGCTGGTGGCGACAGCTGGCACCGTGGTTTGGAACGGCCCCCTGGGCGTCTATGAGAACCCCCTCTTTGCGGGTGGCACCCGCGAGCTGGCCCAGGCCATCGCCGCCAGTTCCGCGGTCAGCGTGACCGGCGGAGGCGATCTGCAGGCGGCCATCGATGGGATGGGGCTCACCTCGGGATTCACCCATGTGAGCACCGGGGGAGGCGCCACTCTGGAATTCCTCGAGGGGAGAGAGCTTCCCGGGGTGGCCGTCCTGATGGACGCGGCGGGAGGTGAATAGGGTCCGATGATGACCCCTGAAATGCGGCGACCCCTGGTCGCTGGTAACTGGAAGATGCACGAGGGAGTCGCCGAGGCCGAGGCCTTGGTCCACAGCCTGTTGGCCGGATTGCCGGCGACGCCGGCGGCGGAGGTCCTGGTGTTGCCGCCCTTCACGGCACTGGAGACGGTGCACCGCCTGATCGGTTCCGATACCAGACTGAGGCTGGGAGCCCAGAATTGCCATTGGGAGACTGCCGGCGCGTTCACCGGCGAGATCTCGACTACCATGCTGGAGCCCTGGTGCGCCTACGTTCTGGTCGGCCACAGCGAGCGCCGCCAGCTCTTCGGCGAGACCGATGAGATCGTCCGGCGCAAGTTGGACGCAGTGCTCGCCGCTGGGATGCGCCCCATCCTGGCCCTGGGTGAGACTGGGGCCGAACGTGAGCGCGGGCAGACCCAGGCGGTGCTGCTCCGCCAGGCCCGGTCCGGGTTGGTTGGCCTCAGTGTCGACCAGGTGTCCCGCTGCACCATCGCCTACGAGCCCATCTGGGCAATCGGAACCGGCGTGGCGGCGACTCCCGCCGACGCCAGTGAGGCGGCGGCGGTTCTTCGGTCGGTGGTCGACGAGGCCGCCGGTCGCGAGCAGCCGACGGTGCGGATTCTGTACGGTGGCAGCGTCACCGCCGCCTCGGCGGCCAGTCTGCTTCACGCGCCCGGGGTCGACGGTGCGCTGGTCGGAGGCGCCAGTCTCAGGGCCGCAGAGTTCTGCGCGATCGTGGCCGGGGCGGGGGCCTGAGGTCAGCAGCGCACTGGGCGCCCGGATTTGGGCATGATGACCGAGCCCGCCGTGCGCACCAGCGGAGCCCGGGAGACGCCGGCTGGTCCCGGGGCGCGAGCGGAGCCGAGGCTGGCCACGGGTTAGGAGTTACGCGAGCACCATGGAGCTACATAGAGCGGTCCTTTGCATACTCGACGGCTGGGGCCACAGTCCCAGCCTCACGGGCAACGCGATTGCCAGTGCGACCACTCCCCGGTTCGACGCCCTGCTCCGGGACAACCCGAGCGGACTGTTGGCGGCCAGCGGACTGGCGGTCGGATTGCCTCCAGGCCAGCAGGGAAATTCCGAAGTGGGGCACCTGACCATCGGCGCCGGCCGGGTGGTCCTCCAGGACCTGACCAGAATCGACGGCGCGATCGCCGACGGCTCCTTTTTCGACAACGAGGTGCTGACCACCGCCGTCGACCTTGCCCGGGACCGCGGCTCGCGTCTGCACCTGCTCGGCCTGGTGTCTCCCGGCGGGGTCCACAGTCACCAGAAGCACCTGCTCGCGCTGTGCGAGATGGCTCGCCGACGAGGGCTGGACCGGGTCGCGATTCACGCCTTCACTGACGGCCGCGACACTCCGCCCAGCAGCGGGGCGGGGTTCTTGGAGTGGCTCGGAGAGCGGCTGACGGAGATCGGGGTGGGGCGGGTGGCCAGTGTGAGTGGCCGCTATTACGCGATGGACCGCGACCGGCGCTGGGAGCGTCTGGAACTGGCGTTCCGGACGCTCCTGGCTCAGGGCCCGCTGCAAAGGCCCGACGCCGTGCACTACTTGGAGGAGTCCTACGCGCAGGGGACCACCGACGAGTTCATCCTTCCCGCTTCCATCGTCGCCCCCGGTCAGGACCCGGTGGCGATAGAGGCCGGTGACGTGGTGGTGCATTTCAATTTTCGGCCCGACCGGGCTCGGGAACTCTGCCATTCCCTCGCCGACGTGGAGTTTTCCGAGTTCGACAGGGCGGGCCTTCCGGCCGATCTTCACCTGGTGACCTTCACCGACTTCGACGACCGGTTGGCGGTTCAGGTCGCATTTCCCAAGCCTCTGGTGGCCCATACCCTGGGCGAGGTGGTGGCGGAGGCCGGCCTGACCCAGTTTCATGTCGCTGAAACTGAGAAGTACGCCCATGTCACCTACTTCGTCAACGGGGGCCGGGAGGAGCCGTTCCCGGGGGAGGAGCGCCTCCTGATCCCCTCGGCCAAGGTCGCGACCTACGACCTCCAGCCGGAGATGAGCGCGGCGGCCATCACCGACGCCGTGGTGGAACGCCTGACCCAGGGCAAAGATGCCCTGATAGTGGTCAACTACGCCAATGCCGACATGGTCGGGCACACTGGCAACCTGGCCGCCACGATCCGAGCCGTGGAGTTCCTAGACCGTTGCCTGGGGCGTGTCATGGGTGCTGCCGAGTCAGCTGGCTACCAGATCCTGGTGACCGCTGACCATGGCAATGCCGAGCAGATGATCGATGCTGAGAGTGGAACTCCAATCACATCACACTCCTCCAACCCAGTCCCGGTGGTGCTGACGCGGGCCACCGGTAGGCTCCGTGACGGCGGCCTGCGCGACGTTGCCCCAACCCTGCTCGCCGGCATGGGGCTGGAGGTTCCGGCGGAGATGACCGGGGCCGACCTGCTGGTGGTGACCTAGGTGGCCGAGCCACGGTTGCGGCCGGGCACCGCCGCCGGCCGGCGCCGGCGCCGTGACGCCCCGGACCCTCAGCTCAATCGCGACGGGATGGCGGTGGTGGCGCTGGTTGGGCGCCCCAACGTGGGCAAGTCCACCCTCTTCAACCGTTTGATAGGGGAGCGTCGGGCGATCGTCTCCGAGCAGCCGGGGCTGACCAGGGATCGCATCTACGGGACGGTGGAGTGGCGGGGCAGGGGATTCACCGTGGTCGACACCGCAGGTCTTGACCGCGTGGCCAAGGACAGCCCCGAGGGGGACTTGCCCGTCAACACCCAGGCCCAGGCCAAGGTGGCGCTCGACCAGGCCGACGTGATCTGTTTTTTGGGCGACGCCAAGGCGGGTCTGACGGCATCCGACCTGGAGGTGGCCGACATCCTGCGCCGGGCCCGCCAGCCCGTGATCATGGTCAGCAACAAGCACGAGGGGCGGGACGACCGGCTCCTGACTCATGAATTCGTCTCTCTGGGCCTGGGAAGCCCGGTTGAGATCAGCGCCCTTTCCGGGGTTGGCACCGGAGATCTGCTCGACCGGATCCTAGAAGAGCTTCCCGCCACGGCGCTGGGAGCGGCGGCGGAGGTGGAGAGCGAACTGCTGCGCTGCGCCATTGTGGGCCGCCCCAATGTGGGCAAGTCATCACTGCTGAACGCGGTCCTCGGTCAGGACCGATCTCTGGTGAGCACCGTGGAAGGCACCACGCGGGACCCGGTGGACACTTTGCTGAGCACACCCCAGGGCCAGGTGCTACTGGTTGACACCGCCGGAATGCGCCGGCCGGGAGCCACCAAGGACGCCGACTATTACAGCCTTCTGAGAGCGTTGCGGGTGGTCGATCGCGCCGATGTGGCGATCCTGGTGGTGGATGCCACCAGTCCGCTGCGCGCTCAGGATCGTCACATCGCCGGCCGGGCCCGGGAGGCTGGCGCCGCCATCCTGGTGGCGGTCAACAAGTGGGACCTTCTGGACGCCGACGACCGTCGAGATCGGGCCCTGATCAAGGAACTGCGGTCAGCCTACGACTTTGCTCCGGGGGCACCGTTCCTTTTCACCAGCGCCACCACCGGGCGCGGTATCGCGAAGCTGCTACCGGCGGCCTTCGAGCTCGCCCAGGCCCGGGCCGTTAGGATCCCGACCCCGGCCCTCAACCAGTTCTTCCGGGAAGCGCTGGATCGACGGCCACCGCCAAGTGGCCGGGGTGGGCGGCGACTGCATCTCTACTACGCCGTGCAGTCACGTAGCCGGGTGCCGACGTTCGCTCTGTTCGTCAACGACCCGGATCTGCTCCACTTCAGCTATGCCCGCTACCTCGAGAACCAGCTGCGAGAGCACTTTGGCTTTGCGGGTGTGCCGTTGCGACTGCGGGCCCGAAGGTCTGAGTCCAGCCAGTGACGGAATGGTCCGAGGGTACCGGCGCCGGCTCGAAGGTGTTGGAGTCGGAAAGGGGAGGGGAGGCGCTGGCGGGCCGAGGCCGCCTCGGGCCCGAGAGAAGTTGACCTGGCACGTCGCCGCGTCGCTCCTGACCGCATTCCCATGTCCCCAAAGAGCAGATCGCCGGGGACCGGACACTGGCCGAAGCATTTCTCCAACCGGCGTCGACCGTCACCCCTGGGAGCCGTGGGATGACATCCCATTGGGGATCCACAGGACCACAACTGCGAGCTTCTGGCCTGGCCGGATGGGGACCCGCAGCACTGCCTAGCCCCGACCTGGGCATACGCCCTCTGTAGCCGGTCGCCGAGCCGGGGATCGCCCGCGCACTCCAGGGTCACGCCTTGGTGGTCGGACTGCCTGGCACCTGGGCTGGCAGCCAGTGCGCGATGTCAGCTATCACGTCCGGGTCCATGTGCTGCACGGGTTCGTACTCCTCGGGCGTCGACGGCCCCGTGCCGGGAAAGAAGAGGTGATTGTCGGCCGGGTAGACGTGAACGGTCACGTCCGGGTGACCAGCGAGGCCTGCCTCCCAGCGCGCGAGGTCATCGGCCACAGTTGCCTGGTAGTCTCGGCCGCCCTGCAGGATGAGGATCGGCCGGTCGAGAGCTCGCGCGCTGGCGCCTGGATCGTAGCCACGCAGGTCCAACCAGTAGGCGGCGGGCACGCCGAGAGGCAACTTGCTTGACGGTGTGGAGTCGGACAGACCGGGGCTGTCGACCAGCAGTGCCATGCTCGCTCATCGTCTCCACGGTGGCCGCTAGCGCCAGCTGTGCCTCAGGGCGGAGCGAGGCCAGATAACGGTCCTGGCGGACGGCGGCCCAATGCAACGGCTCAGCTCCTCCGGCCAGGATCACAAGCCCAGCGACCGACGGCCGGGTGGTCGCTAATCGGGGAGCCATGGTGCCGCCGAGGCTGTGGCCAAGCAGAAAGACCCACTCGGCCAGCACAGATGGATGCTCCCGGAGCCTGTCGACGGCTGCGCCAGTGTCCGGCCCGTACTCGTTCAAGGCTGTGAAGCCGGGTAACTGCCGGATTTCGTCGGGGTGGACATAGGTGACCTTGTCGAAGCGCAGCACCGCCACGCCACGACTCGCCAGTCCCCACGCCAGGTCCTTGAGTGGCTTGTTCCGACCGATGGTCTCGTCACGATCCATCGGCCCGGAACCCGCCATGAGCACAATGGCGGGCCAGGGACCGGGCCGGCGCGGCAGGCTGAGCGTGCCTGGCACGGCGAGCCTGCCGCCGTCAAGGCTGACCTCTTGCTCGTAGAAGGAGTCCGGGTCCGCGTAATCCGGCGGCTTCCAGGGCGCCACGGGCGCAGCCGCGCTGGCAGGCAGGAGCTGGAGGCCGGTGAGGAAGCCCGAATCGTGGATCGAGACCACCAGGGTCATTCCGCCCTTACTGGTCGAGCCCGGCCTCCCAGGCTGACCGGAGCGCTTCGGCGGACACTATTGTTCGCAGGTGAGGCGCGAAGAGGTCACGGATGTCGGCGAACCGACCGGTTTTTGCCATCTCGAGAACTGCCATGCTCGTCTGGGCCGGCGATGTCGCCATCACTCTCCCCTTCCGCTCCTGATGTGGACACGACCATAGCCGATGCGTCGAGGAATATCATCGACCGTGGTCCTTGACGGCGGCACTGCCGTGTGAACTCACGGCCCAATCTCAAGCCGGGTCAGGGCCCCGGTGCAGTCGAGACCGAGGTCGAAGCCGTGGAGCTCAGCGCCGGCTCGAGGTGTCGAAGAACCGCTTCGAGAGGTCCTGAACGCGCACCCGAAAGTCCCGTACCGCCTGGATCGCGACGCGGACGTGCACCGCCGGCCCAATCACCACCTCCAGCGGGCCCCGAGACTCCGAACTAGGCGGCCAATTGGACGCGAATAACGCCTCGCCGCCCATTGGGTCCCAGCGCCGCATACCTGCCCTGGGCGGTCCTGGCCTGGTGGGGGCTCAGCTTCGGCCGACACCGCCGGTAGGGCCACGGGCGACGGCCGGGCCGTAACGCGATGCTTGAACTCGGCGATGGCGCCAAGGATGTGGAGGAACATCCCGGCCACTGCGTCGCAGATGCCGACCCGGGCTCGTTGACTCCCAGCTCGACGCCCCGGTGCCGGCACCTTGTTGGACAGGGCGATGAGGTCCTCGATGGACCGTCCAAGCGGGTCAAGCTTGGGGACGACCAGTTGGTCGCCTTCCCGGTGGCCGGGACTGCCTTGCTCAACTCGGGAAGGCAGGCCAGGTTCCCACTGGCGCGGTCGACGACGGCCTTATCGCAGCCGGCGGCCGGCGGCGCGTCGCGCGAAGCGTGCAGGTTTTGGTCGGGGCTGGACACCAGTCGGTAGCCGACGCGCACGGCTCATGGGCATCACCGGCGGCGGATGTCCTTACAAAGCCGCGTCCAGGCCGGAGTTACAGGTGCTCTCGAGGGAAACGTGTCGCCAACAGAGCTCGTCTGCGAACCATCGTTATTGCCGTAGCGCCGAGGCCGGAGAATCCAGTTGGTTGATTGATCTCCCAGCCAAGGAGGAGCCGAACTCGCTCTTCGGAGAGCATCAGTCCCCGGTGCGGCATCGCTTCCAGGGGCGTCACCACCCATGGAGTCGCCCCGCCGCCATCGGCGGGCATTCAGCAGCCCAGGAATCGCTCAGACAGCGCTCGCCGTGCCCCGTCCGCCATCCCTACCGGCCGACGGCGCCGGGGAGGAGACGCGGTTCGATTCTGGTCTCCTCGGCCCCACCGTCTGGGCCGCGCCGAACGTGATAGGCGCCCGCCCCAGCCACCTCGGCCACAGCCTCCACCATCTCAGTTCCTCGGTAGGTCAGGCCCACGCCGTTGTCGGTGGCGTAACCCGCTGGCAACACGCCCTCCGCCACCAGTCGGTGGAAGAGGGGCCGCCGTTGCTTCTCGGCGTCGTAGTGGACCGCGTTGGAGAACGGCACGAACCCGAGGGCGGCGGTGACTGGGCGCAACTCGGGTCCAAACGAGTCGGTGGTGCCCCCCACATGCCAGCAGATGGAGCCGGCCGACACCCCAGCCAGCACCACACCCGCTTCCCAACAGTCCCGCAGGATCAGGTCGAGGCCGTGAAGCCGCCACAAGACCAGCAGGTTCGCCGTGCTCCCGCCTCCGACCCACACCGCGTCCTGGGTGAGAAGGTGGGCCGCGGCGTCGGTCAGGTTCGGCATCGGGAACAGATTGAGGCACGACACCACCACGTCGCGCTCGTAGTAGGCGGCATGCATGGTCGCGTTCCACCAGGCTTGGTCGCCCCCAGCCGTGTTGATGAAGCACAACCTCGCGGTGGCCTTCGGCTGGGCCAGCTCCAATGCGTAGTCGAGCAGTGGCCCGGGCCGCACGAGCGTCCGGGGATCGGGCAACAGGCCCCCGCTGGTGGCAAGGATGGTCGGCATGTCCGCTGCCATGAACCAGATGATGTCAGGTCGCGACGGCCCCACGCCATGGAGCCCTCTTGGGGACCGGCTGGCAACGCCCCCCAACCTCGGAAGGTGGCCGTCTGGTCACGATGGTCTATGGGGCAGCCGTGCTACCGCCGGACGCGACGCCCTGTAGATCTGCGGCACAGTTGCACCTGACGGGTCCGTCAGCGGCCCCGATGGCGGACTCCTGCGCGGTGGGGCCGAGGCCAGAGTCACCCCGCGCCAGGGTGGTACGGCGGGAGTACCCGACAACTCCTGGCCGCGAACTGAGGGGCATCTCAGAAAAGAAGTGTGGGCCGCCGTTTACGCTGCCCTCTCACCCTCTGGGCGGAACGCACCCTATTGCTGTCCGAGCTGGGCCGGCGCCTCTTCGGCATGATGGATCCTTTCGGCGGCACAGCCGATCGGCGGCACAGCTCCACCGCCTCTCTGAGAGTGGTCAGCGCGGCATCGGGACCGCCGGCGGCCAACTCGGCCCCACAGGAGGCCACCAGGAGGGGCCCCCATCTTGGGGCGGCCGGTTGACGAGAGCCGATCGCCGCCGGGGGTTAATGGTCGGGGAGACAGGACTCGAACCTGCGACCCCCAGTCCCCCAGACTGGTGCGCTAACCACCTGCGCTACTCCCCGACGTCACGGCTGAGCATACCAGCCAGGTTAGAATCGACAGAGAGTCAAAGCCCCAAGGGAGTGACCGATGCCCTGGATGAGGCGCTGCGCCAACTGCCAGCGGGAGTTTCCGATCTACCGCCTCTCGGCTGTCCTGCTGGACGGCGAGATCAGTTCCATGTGTCCGGGATGCATGCAGACAGAGCACGACCGAATCCAGGTGCCATACGCGCCCCAGGCTCCCGGGGCCGCTCAAACCAGCACCTCCAGGACTTCTTGGTAGCAGCCGACCGCGGGTCGTTCCTGGACCGTCTCCAGGATGGGGTGGTTCGCACGGGCGGCGCCCTCTGCGTGGGGCTGGATCCCGTCCTGGACGCGCTGCCGTCTTCTCTGACCAGGGATGAGCAAGGGGTCCGCAGTTACTGCCTCCAGCTGATCGAGGCCACGGCTCCGTATGCGGTCGCGTTCAAGCCCAACGCGGCCTTTTTCGAGGTGCTGGGAGGCCACGGTTGGCCCCTGCTGGCCGAGGTGGTGGGGGAGGCGTCCCGCCACGCTCTGGTCATCGTCGACGCCAAACGCGGCGATATCGGCCCCACCGCGGCTGCTTATGTATCGGCCATGTTCGATTTCTTGGGTGCGGACGCGTGCACGGTGAACGGGTATCTGGGCGGCGACGCAGTGGCACCGTTTTTGGTCCGGCCGGACCGGATGGCCTTCGTCCTGTGCCGCACCAGCAACCCTGGCGCCAGGGACCTGCAGGATCTGCGACTCACCGAGACCGGCGAGCCGCTATACCTGCACCTGGCACGTATGGCCAGGGTCTGGAACGACAGTCCCCCCACTGGCACCGTGGGCTTGGTGGTCGGCGCCACCTGGCCCAGGGAACTGGCAGCTGTTCGCCAGCAGGCACCAGGGCTGCCGTTTCTTATCCCGGGAGTTGGCGCCCAGGGTGGCGACCTCGAGGCCGCGGTGGCGGCGGCCGGAGGGGCGCACGGCCCCTACCTGATAAACGTCTCCCGCGGGATTGGGCAGGCGTCCCTGGGCCCCGACTTCGTAGGCGCCGCAGCGGCGGCGGCGGCGGGTTACCTGACTCGGCTGCAGCTGGCGCGATCCACGGGGCAGGATGGAGTTGGCGGGGGGGCCGAGAGCTAGTAGGCTGGGTCCATGTGGCGACATGTGGGCACCTTGCGCGGACCGGGGCTGGTGCTGATCGCGGCTGCCGCTCTGGTCGGGTGCGGAGCCAGTCCCCCGGTCTCTCACCCGTCGCCAAGCACCTCCCCGAAGCCCTCCGCGACTCCGTCTCCGGTCGCCACCGAGGTCACCGTGCTGGCCCCGGACGGCGTCAACTTCCGGACCCAGCCCAGTCCGACCGCGACGGTGGTGGGCATTGTGGCGCAGGGGGTCACGCTGCCGATCATCTCGCACACGACAGCTGCCGGCGGTTGGTGGCAGGTAAAAGGAAGCACCGCAACCGGGTGGATCACTTCCAACCCGCAGTACACCTCAACCGGCACCTTCCAGACGTTCAGTGGCGGCAGTAGCACCCTGCCTTGGTCGGTGCTCTACCAAGCCGGCTGGAACTTTGCCCAGGACAGTGCCGGGGCGGTCGTCTTCACCGGCCCGGGAGGCGACAGCATCACAGTCACCCAGGCCACCAGCATCGCCCAGCTGCCCCTCGCGGCTCCCAGCGGCACCGCAGAGAGCGACGTCGCCGCGGTCGACATCTACGGCATCACCACCTCCTTGGTGACCTTCTCGGTCGGCTCCGGTTACCTGGCGGCCGCGGCCTTTCAGGCCGAGCCCGGGCTCGCGTTCCTGATCGAAGCCAAGGCGCCAACGGGCGCGGCCGCCGCGGCGTTCGCGGTCTTTTTGAGCACCTTCAAGTTCCCGCTTCCGGCGGCAAGCCCAACTCCGTAGTCGAGACCCGACTCGGCTCCAGCCGGCGGGCGAAGTCGCGGTAGGCGGCGGAGCGCGCCTGATCGACCACCTTCGTGTAGCCCTGCATGGTGTTGAGGTTGCTGTGGCCCAGAACCTCCTGGACCAGCCGCACGTTGCCCGTGATCGTGAGCAGTTCGGTGGCGGTGGTGTGGCGGAGCACGTGAGGTGACTTGAGGCCCTCCACTCCCGTATCAGCACGCAACTTGCGGATGATGTGCCGCGCGCCACTGGAGGTGAGGCGACGTCCCCCGGCGGACTTCGAGTGCGGGTCATAGTTGAGAAACAGAGCTGCCTCCCGGTCATGCCGGGCGCCGAGGTAGGCGCGGATCGCGGTGATCGCCGCCGGCGTGAGGTGCACCATGCGCTCCTTGGAGCCTTTGCCGCGAACCACCAGGCGCCCCTCCGGATTCACATCGCTCCGGTTCACGGCGAGTGCCTCGGAGATCCGGCAACCGGTGCTGAGCAGGAAGTGGACCAGCGCCCGGTCCCGCAGGTCGGGCTCAGATGAGCTCATGTCGAAGGCGAGCAGGCGCCTGGCGTCATCGGTGCTAAGAGGCTTGGGCAGAGGAGCCGACACACGGGGGATGTCTATGTGGGAGGCGAGGTCATCGGAGAGCCAGCCTT
>JABEUU010000015.1 GCA_013044295.1 Candidatus Dormiibacterota bacterium | reverse complement strand
CGGTGGGGGCGGTGGCGGAGGGCTGGGCGTCAGTTCCTTCAGCCATGGGATCGTGGGCCCGCCCTGGCTGCCCACCACCTGGGTGGCTCAGAGCGTGGTGGATGCCGTCCAGCGGAGATGGCCGGCCGCGCTCTCACTGGCCCTGGCTCTGGCCGGGGCCGCCCTGCTGGTGACCTCGGTCGCGCTCCTGGCCGCGGCCCCGGCGCTCCGGGAGGGTTGGTTTCGAGCCCGATCGACCCCCGCCCGGCGGCGCCGCTCCGGAGGTCGATTCTCCCGGCTGCCGCCGTTTCTGGCGGTGGTGAGGAAGGACTGGCGGATGCTCCGCCGCGACCCCTCTCAGCTCATCCAGCTGCTGTTGCCGATTGGCCTGTTCGCGGTCTACCTCCTCTCGCCGCGGGCTGGTGGCACCGGGCTCGGGATGTTTCAGAACTTCCCGGTCTGGTACGGGCCGCTCACCACCGCGGCCTTCGCGGCCCTGTTTGCCGCCAGTGGGCTGGGGCTGCGCGCGGTGGGCTCCGAGGGCCGGCAGTTCTGGTGCTTGAAAACCGCGCCCCTGTCCGCGCGCTCCCTGCTGCTCGGCAAGGCGATCCTGCCCGCCGCGATCGCCGTGGTGGCCAGCCTGGCGCTGATGGTGACCACCGAGATCCGGGAGGCGACCCCGCCGGCGCAGATCGCCTTCTCGGCGGTCCTGCTGGTGCTCTGCGTGCTGGGGCTGGTGGCACTGGCGATTGGGATGGGGGCGGTTTGGCCCCGGCTGGATTGGACAGATCCCAGGCGCGCGGTCGGGATCTGGTTGGCGGTTACGTTCATGGCAATCGGGGCCGCCTACATCGCTATCTGCCTGGTGGGCGTGACCCTACCCTTGCTGCTGACCGGTGTCCCGGTCCCGCTGACCGAGGGCATGGCGATCGTCGTCTGTGCCGTCTGCGCGGCCGGCACCGCCGGGATCGCCCTCGGCGTCGGCCACCACCGCCTGCTCCGCCTCGACCTGTAGCTCGATTGCCCGCCACCGCGGTTGTGGACGGGACGCCCGCCTACGCCGCAGTAGAATTCTCCCTGATCGCGCTAGACGGGGAGTTAGCGGTGCCCTGCACCCGCAATCCGCTACAGCGGGGTCGAATTCCCCTCCTAGGGGGGGCGTCATCGGGTCAGCTCCGACCACTCGGGTGTCGACGGCCGGGTCCGGCGCAGCCAATCACCGCCAACCCCGTCAGGTCCGGAAGGAAGCAGCGGTACGCGGAGCGACTGGAGTGCCGTCGGGCTCCCCGGCCTGAGCTCAGGTGTCGACCGGCGCCGGGGGTGTCTCAACGAAGAGGGGTGCGCGATCATCGTGACCAGAGTGAACTCAGTACGGCAGAGCCTCTACCTGAAGTATCGGCCCCGGCGCTTCGAAGAGCTGGTGGGGCAGGAGGTGGTGGCCCGGACCCTGCGCAACGCCATCCGCGAGCGCAGGCTGGGTCACGCCTACCTTTTCACCGGCATTCGCGGCACCGGCAAGACGAGCGCGGCTCGGATCCTGGCTCGCGCGATCAACTGCGAGCATCCCGAGGAGGGCGAGCCATGTGGCTCGTGCCATGCCTGTGAGTCGATCGCTGCCGGCCGCAGCCTGGACGTGATCGAGATCGATGCTGCCACCAACCGCGGCATCGATGAGATTCGTGACCTGCGCGAGCGCACCCAGTTCTTGCCCAGTGAACTGCGCACCAAGGTCTACATCATCGATGAGGCCCACATGCTCACCACGGAGGCGGGCAACGCCTTTCTCAAGACCCTTGAGGAACCCCCCGAGCATGCCTGCTTCATCCTCGCCACCACCGAGCCCCAGCGGCTCACCGAGACGATCCTGTCGCGCTGCCAGCGCTTCGACTTTCGGCGGATTCCCGCCGCCGCCATGGCGGCCCATCTGACCCAGATCTGCCGTCAGGAAGGCATCGAGACGGTCCCCGAGGTCATGGCCCTGGTCGCGGAGGCCGGGGCCGGCTCGCTCCGCGACGCGGAGTCCCTGCTGGACCGCCTGATCGGACTCGACGAGGGGATCCTGGCCCTGGACTCGGTGCGCGCCGCGCTGGGCATGGCCGACCCCGACGCGATCGGGCGATTGCTGGCTGGCCTGCGGGGTGGGGACCTGGCCGACGCCTGGGCCGAACTTCGGCTTCTGGAGGGGGCAGGAGTCGACCCCCGCCAGCTGCTGCGCTCCCTGGGAGCCCAGGCCAGGGAGCGGCAGTGGGCGGCGCTGGCGAAGCCAGCGGTGGATCCAGGGGGCCGTTTCTGGCTGGACCTGATGGACGCGTGTGCCCGCGGCGGCAGTGAGCTGCGCCGAGCCGACGATCCCTGGATGGCACTGGAGGTGATCCTCCTCCGGCTCGCCTCGGCGAGCTCGGTCGGCGCCAGCGCGGCCCCGCCGGCTGGGCCTGCTCGCGTGATCAGCTCCGGCACCCAGACTGCGCCGGTCGAGCTCCCCAAAGCGCCCGCGCCGGAGTCCTCCAATCCGCCACCTGAGGTTCCCTCCGGGATGGCCCAGAGCGTCGCCGAGGCCGATCCGGGCACTTCCGCGCCCAGCCCGAACGAGCCGCCGGTCGGAGCCCTAGGGCCGGCTGCGGCCGGAGAACCCACGGTGGCGGACGCTCCGGCTCGGCCAGCTGGGGCGGCCGCGAGCTGGCAGGCCCGCTGGCCGGAGGTGGTGGACTGGGCCCAGCGCAACCATCCCGGGCCGTTCACCGCCCTGGCCCGAGAGACCACTCCGGTGGCGATGAACGACGGGATCCTCACCATTGAGGTGCGCTACGAGTGGCACCTCGGCAAGCTGCGTGAGCCCCAGTACCGATCGCTGCTCGAGCAGGCCTGTCGCTCCGTCCTGGGGGACGGGATCTCGGTGGACCTGCGCCCCGCCGGCGGAGCCGCGCCGGCCCCCGAGGACGGCGGTGGGGCACGCCAGGTCGGAGGCGGTGCCCTGGCCGCGGCGCTTAAGCATTTCCCCGGGAGCACCGTGCGCAAGGTGGAGCTCCGTGACCGGCGCTGACCGCGAGCCTCTCCGAGTGCGGAGGGGCTGCCCATCTCTAGAATGAGGCACGATTCGCAAGGAGGGAGGCGCGGTGCCCCAGTTTAACCCCAAGCAGTTGCGGCAGCTGCAGCAGAACATGGCCCGGCAGTGGGAGCAGGCCCAGGACGATCTCGCCAACCGCGAGGTCGAGGGAAGCGCCGGCGGCGGGGTGGTGACGGTCCGTTGCAACGGGCAGCAGCACCTGACCGGGGTGACCTTGGACCCCGCCATCCTGGAGGAGGGTGCCGAGATGGTGGCTGACCTGGTTCAGGCTGCGGTCAACGACGCTCTGGACCGCTCGAGGGAGCTGGCCGCCCGGTCGATGGAGGCTCTGCTGCCCCCAGGCATGATGCCCCCCGGGATGCGCTGAGGCCGGCCATCACCTACCGAGTCTGACCGTGGGATTGCTGCCAACGCCGGTGGAGCGCTTGGCCACGGAGTTCTCCCGCTTCCCAGGGATCGGACCCAAGACGGCTCAGCGGATGGCCTTCCACGCCTGCCGGCTGCCCGAGCCGGCCCTGCTCGGCATTGCCGCCACCATCTCCGCCATGGCCGAGTCAGTTGGGCTCTGCTCGGTCTGCTTCTTCCTCAGCGAGAGGGGGGAACTGTGCGCCATCTGCCGGCAGCCCGGGCGGGAGCGCTCCCTGATCTGCGTGGTTGAGGATCCCAGTGACGTTCTGGCGATCGAGCGCACCGGCGAGTTCCGAGGTCTCTATCACGTGCTCGGGGCCGCTCTGTCGCCCCTGGACGGGATCGGACCCCGGGACATCCATGCGGACGAGTTGGTGGCCCGAGTGGCCGAGGGCGGTGTGGAGGAGGTCATCCTCGCCACCGACTCAGATGTCGAGGGAGAGGCCACCTCCAGCTATCTGCAGCGCCGCCTGGAGGGCACCGGGACCAGGGTGACCCGGCTGGCTCACGGGCTGCCCGTGGGGGGCGAACTCGCCTACGCGGATGATCGCACCGTGGCGCGGGCCTTCTCGGGGCGCCAGCAGCTCTGACGGCCTGCCTCACCGGCGCCCCCGGAGGGACGGGCGGGCCGCGGCTCGGATTGGAGGGCTCTCTCCCGAAAGCTGTGGGCGCTCATGGGCTTGGCCGAGGCGCCGGCCAACTGGCGCCGCCTCCCCCAGGGCAAGCTACCCTATTTTGAGATCGCCGTTGACCTGTGACGGGCCCTGAGGTATACTTCACAGTCCGCGCTAGCCCCGACTGGGCGAGCGCCGGTCCGCCGCCGGGGCGGTCCCGTCCGCACCTTGACAATTGAAGAGTGGAGACGATTTCACGTCCACATGCCCCTTGGGAAGGGGCCCAAATGAATTCTTTGCCACCTTCCCGGCTTCGGCCGGGTTGGTCTGACGGAGAGTTTGATCCTGGCTCAGGATTAACGCTGGCGGCGTGCCTGACACATGCAAGTCGAACGAGGCCGCAAGGCCTAGTGGCGGACGGGTGAGT
>JABEUU010000118.1 GCA_013044295.1 Candidatus Dormiibacterota bacterium | reverse complement strand
TACAGCCAGTAGGAAAGGTTGTTGAACCTTGGAAACGCCATGTCGGGAGCCCCGATCATGAGGGGCACCAGGTAGTTGCCGAAGCCTGCAAAGGCGAACGGCCCAGCGAAGACGAAGAGCATGAGCGTGCCGTGGATGGTGAACATCTCGTTGTAGACGTTCTCGGTGACGAAATGGTTGTTGGGCACGATGAGCTGCGTTCGCATCACGAGCGCCATCACTCCGGCCACCGCGAACGCAACCAAGGCGGTTACCAGGTAGTTGAGACCGATCTGTTTGTGGTCGGTGCTGGTGACGAACTTGACGATCCCGTGGGGGCGTGGGCCCGGCACGATCTCCATGAGATTGTGCTCGTGGCCCTCCAAAGGGAGGGAAGGACGCTGTTCGAGGAGGGTCATGTGGCTTTGTTGATCCTTATCCCTGTGTGTATCCGCTCAAGTTGGAACCAGCGTTGATGGCCGTGCAGGTGCCCTTCTGTGTGCCGGCGACACCTGCGGTGGTGACCGAACACGCCGGCTGGTTGGCGTACCACGCGTTGTACTGCGCCGGGGGCATCACGTCGACGAGGAAACGCATGTAGGCGTGGTACTCGCCGCAGATGTTGTTGCACTGTCCGGGATATAGCCCGGGTTTGGTGACGTTGATGTCGAACACGTTATTGATCCCGGGAATGAGGTCGCGGTTAAAGAGGAACTCCTTCACGTAGAACGTGTGGACTACGTCAAGGGATACGACCCGAAGCTGGACGGTCTCGTTGGAGGGCATCACCAGCACAGGCAGGTCGTTGTTGTTGTTGATGTTGTTGTAGTCGGCCGTGCCGATCTGGACGTGGCCGTTGTGGTAGACGAAGCGCCATCCCCACTGAAAACCGTCGACTGTGATCGACACGGCGGGCTTGGCGACAACCTTGTTGACGTGGTTCTCGGCGTTGTACATGAAACCGAAGATGATCGCTACAACCACTAGCGGAATGATCGTGTAGGTCGCTTCTAGGGGGATGTGGTACTGGAATTGGGCTGGCTTGCGGTCCTCGCCGGGGCGACGCCGGTAGCGCACGATCGCGTAGCCGATAAGCCCCAGAACCAGCAGGCCGATGGGTACCGAGAAGTAGCCGCTGAGGCGCCACAACTCGCGGGCGTAGTGGTCTTGAGTTGTCACCCCCGTCGGGGAACCGAAGTTGGTGGCCAGGAGTCCGGTCAGTGGGTGCATAGCTGTTCTACACATTAGATAGCCGATGCGTCCACTACCAACCTCAGGACCGCTTGGCGCTTTGCCACCCGCTGGCGCTATAGTAGAAAACCTGTTCTGCCCGGGCTGCGGCCTGCCGGCTCACCATCATCTACCCTGAGGTCCATCGTGCGCACATTCACCCCAAAACCCGGCGATATCGAGCGCGAGTGGTTCGAGGTCGACGCTGAGGGGGCCGTCCTCGGTCGAGTCGCTAGTGAAGTAGCCCAGATCCTGCGCGGCAAGCACAAGGCGATCTTCGCCCCCCACGTCGACACCGGCGACCACGTGGTCGTCGTCAACGCGGCGAAGGTGACGATGTCGTCGGGTAAAGCCGACAAGAAGCTGTACTACCGCCACTCCGGCTACCCAGGTGGCCTCACTTCGCGTAACTACACCGAGCTGTTGGTGAGCCGACCCGAGGAGGCGCTCCGGCGGGCAGTCAAAGGCATGCTCCCCAAGGGACCCCTTGGGCGCTCCATGATTCGCAAGCTCAAAGTGTACGCGGGCCCCACACACCCCCACGGCGCCCAGCAGCCCAAGGCGTTGACGATCGACCCCCGCGCAACCCGCCCTTCCAGAGGAGCATGAGGACCACTTGACCAAGCCGCTCGTACAGTCAACCGGTCGCCGCAAGTCGGCGGTAGCGCGTGTGCGCTTACGCCCCGGCCAGGGGGCTGTGACAGTCAACAAGCGTCCGGTCGCCGACTACTTTCCTTCGGCTACGCACCGGATGATCATCACTGAGCCTCTCAGGCTCGTAGAGAAGGCCGAGATCTACGACGTCGATACGACGCTCGTAGGCGGCGGCGTGTCGGGTCAGGCCGGAGCGATGAGGCTCGCGATAGCGCGTGCGCTAGTCGAGCTGGATCCCGACCTGCGCTCCACCTTGAAGCGTGCTGGTTTCCTCACCCGTGACGCTAGGGAGAAGGAATCCAAGAAGTACGGCCTGAAGAAGGCCCGCAAAGCGCCTCAGTACTCCAAGCGCTGAACCCTAAGCGGCAACGCTAGGGGTGAAGGCGCGCTTTGGAACCGACGGTCTTCGTGGGCGAGCCGGGGAGCTTCTGACCCCGGAGCTCGCGCTGGCCCTCGGGCGCAGCGCTGCTCGAATCCTCGCAGTGCCGGGCAGACCTATATATCTGGGACGCGACACTCGCTGGTCCGGCACGATGCTGGCGGCAGCTTTCGCGTCGGGGGTTGCGGCCGAGGGGATCGATGTAGTGGATCTCGGCGTAGTTCCGACCCCACTCGTGGCGTACATGGCGGCTACGGTCGGCTCCCCCGGAGCGGTTGTCTCCGCCTCCCATAACCCTTACCCCGATAACGGGATCAAGCTCTTCGCTGCGGGTGGGGTGAAGCTGCGTGACGATCAAGAAGCGGCCATCGAGGCTGATATGGCCTCCGGCGTGGCGGGCTACCTCGCAGATGACCGCCTAGGCCGGCTCAGCGCCGAGCCAGAGGCGCTCACCCGCTACCTACAGAGCCTGGTGGGGGCCTTGGAGGGTCGGGACCTATCGGGGGCAGCAGTCGTCTTGGACGCGGCTAACGGGGCGGCCGTCGCTACCGCGAGGGAAGCCTTCGAGCGCGCAGGGGCGCGTGTCGTCGAGGTCATCGGTGCGGACCCCGACGGTACCAACATCAACTCGCTCTGCGGGTCCACTGATCCGGCAGCCTTGGCGGAGGCGGTGTCGCGCAACCAGGCGACCTTGGGGCTCGCATTCGACGGCGACGCAGACCGTGTGGTCGCTGTCGACGACGCTGCGGGCGTGGTGGACGGTGACCGTCTGCTCGCCTTGTTCGCCACTGACCTTCAGGCGAGGGGACGCCTCATTGGGGGTGGTGTCGCGGTCACGGTCATGAGCAACCTCGGGTTGCACGCGGCGATGGCTGACGCGGGCATCGAGGTGGTGACCACCCAGGTAGGGGACCGCCACATACTAGAGGCGCTCGAGCGCCGGGGCTGGTCGCTCGGGGGGGAGCAATCCGGCCACATAGTCTTCCCGGGTATCGCGACTACCGGCGACGGTGTCCTCACGGGTCTGCTCTTGGTGGACCTCGTGATGCGGGCAGGCCGCCCGCTTTCCACGCTTGCGGGGGCATGCATGCGCAAGTACCCCCAGGTCATGCGCAACGTCGAGGTCGCCCGGCGCGACGATCTCGACGGGGCGAGCGAGATATGGGACGAGGTTGCTGCCGTAGAGGCGCAGCTGGCAGGCCGCGGCAGGGTGGTTCTTAGGGCCAGCGGGACAGAGCAGCTCGTGAGGGTGATGGTGGAGGCCGACGAGGCGGCCGAGGGGGACGAGGCGGCCCAACGCCTGGCGGCGGCTGTCTCGCGGGCGTTGGGTGGGCCCTGACCGGGGGGCAGCCAACCGGCCAGGGACATCCTCACACGAGGGCTTCTGGAGTCGGGCTCGACCGGGGAACGTCTGAGCCTGAGCGCAGCCTCACCTCACGCAAAAGGAATGACAGCACGAAGGACAGTGCGGCAACGGGCAGGGCATACACGAACGCCTGGTCCATGCCGAAGGTGAAAGCGTGGTGGACCGCCACTGGAGAACTCGCACCATATATGTGCTGGTAGTGCGGGAGGCTGGACGTCTCTTTTAGGATCAGCACCGCCCCCAGGACCGCCGATCCGACTGCACCGCCCAAGGTGCGGAAGAACGTCACTGAGGCGGTGCCGACACCCATATCAGACAGCGGGACGGCGTTTTGGACTGCGACGACGAGGATCTGCATGAACAGGCCAAGTCCGAGCCCGACTATGAAGAGCATCCCCGCGAGGGGCCAAGCCGACGTAGTGACGGTGATCTGGGTCATGACCGCCACGCCTAGGGTGAGTATGAGGGTGCCTGCGATCACGAAGCCCTTGTAGCGACCCCACCTGCTTACAAGTTGGCCGGAGCCGATCGAGGTCAGGAGCACCCCGGCGAGCATCGGCAGCAGGCGAAGGCCCGAAATGGTCGGGCTGACCCCCCGCACCGACTGCAGGTATAGCGGCAGGAAGATCAATGCCCCGAACATGACGGTGCCGGTGATGAAGGCAAGAGTGTTGGAGACGGCGAAGACCGAGTTGCGGAACAGGCGAAGCGGGATGATCGGCTCTGCGGCCCTGCGCTCCCACCACACGAACGCCCCGAGGAGGGC
>JABEUU010000014.1 GCA_013044295.1 Candidatus Dormiibacterota bacterium | reverse complement strand
TTGACACCCCATTTGACACCGCATCCGTTTCAGGCGCGCCTTCCAAGAGGCTGTGGACAGCCCGTGCGGCGTCCCGCCGGAGGGAGTCGGACAAATGGGAGTAGCACACAGTGCTACGATCACCCCATGGCACGAGACATCACCCAGAGGCAGCTTCGTAATGACAGCGGCGAGATCATGAGGGCACTGGATCAGGGCGAGACCTTCGTCGTCACCAGAAATGGTGTGCCTGTCGGAGAGCTGACTCCCCTTCGGAGACGCCGGTTCGTACCTGCCGATGCCGCTATCGCCATCTTCCAGGGCGCTCCCAGCGTCGAGCTCAGCCGGCTTCGCGCCGACCTAGACAACGTTGCGGGTCAGGACCCCAGCCCCCGTGCCTAATGCCCAACGTGCCCAGCGTGGGGTGATCGACACCTCCGTAGTCATCGACCTCGAGCAACTTGACGCCGGGCAACTCCCGATCGAGCTGGCGGTCAGCGCGGTCACCATGGCAGAGCTCGCTGCCGGGCCCCACGCGACCGACGACGCCGAAGAGAGAGCGCGGCGACAGGATCGATTGCAACGGGCGGAAGCGGCCTTCGACCCCCTGCCCTTCGACGGAGAAGCGGCCCGGGCCTATGGTCGGATCTACGCTGCCGAGGTAGCAAGTGGGCGCAAGACGCGTGGCGCTCGGGCATTGGATCTCCTAATCGCAGCTACCGCGTGTGCCACAGGCCTCCCGGTCTACACGCGCAACCCGGAGGACTTCCAAAGCCTCCGAGGACTCGTCGACGTCGTCACGGTCTGACCCGCCCTTAGAGCGCAGAGTAGTTCCTGTCGCTGAACTTCGGGGATCCTCCAGGGCTGAATCACCGGATGCCGAGGGTCCACTGGCGCGTCCTGGCGCGTACTCAGGCACCCTCTCGGAGGAGAGGAAGTTGACACCCTATTTGACACCCTATCCGGCGGACACAGGCGGATTTCGGCGAACGTCGCACCCGACGTGCTCCTCGTCTTCTAATACGAAACGGTCACCGACGGCCCTCCACGGACAGTTCACTGGCAAGTCCCCCCTTCCCGACTGGGGGTCGATCGGTACCGGTTTTTAAGATGGCGGGAGTGCTTCGATTGCCCTGGGGGCGGCACACAAATATTGCGCATCCGTCCGCACCCGCAGACCGGCGCCATGGACTAATCCCAATCGTCGCTGCGAGGCCATGTCGCGGCCAGCCAGCTGTCACGGGGATCGCGGCTGAGCCGGATTGGCCCCTGGTCGAAGGCTAGCCATGTCGGTCTGGCTCGTTCCTCATCCGGCCCGTCCGATTCACAGTCGGCCCTGAGATCGGGATCAGGCCGGGAACATGATGCCTTACCTGACCCCGACCACGACCGCATCCGCCTGTCGCCGCCAGGCGATGCCGGTGCGGCTAAAGCCGGCGGCGCGGAGCGCACTTAGATGCCAAGTCGAGGAGAGGTATGACTCTGTGTGGGACGAACCCTCGTGATGGCCGAAGATCTCGTCGCGCTCGGCAACCAGAGGAGCCAGCTCGGGCTGGCCTTTGAGCATGGTCCACCAACCATCCCAGTCGAGTGCCTGGGTCTGAAGCTGGACCTCCTGGCTCCTGGCTTGCGCCAACTCCCGGAGGGGCTTCTCAAGCACAGCAAGCCCCTCGTCGACGATGTGGTCGGCGTTGGCGAGGATCCCGCCGGAGCGGAGCAGAGCGGCGGCCTCCTGGTACACCCCCGCCACGCGATCGGGAGGCAGCCAGTGCAACGCGGTGGCGGTCAGCACCGCGTCGAAGGCGCCGTCCGGCTCGCCAAGGGCATGGCGCCAGCTGGCCCGGCGCAGGTCCGCGCTGCAGATGCGAACTCTCGACTCACCTTCGAAGGTGCCTGCGGCGATCGCCAAAAGCGCCGGATCAACATCAACCAGCACCGCGGACGAGGCAGGGAGCCTGATAAGTACGCGACGGGTGATCGATCCAGTGCCGCAGGCAAGGTCGAGGATGCGCGGGCCGGGCCCGCGGGCCACCTCGACGATATCGAGCATAGCCGAGATCCGGTCTTCACGATCCGGCAGGTAAGCCTGCTGCTGAGCATCCCAAAGATCCTGAAGGTGGTTCCAGTCCACGCTGAGCTCCTGACAAAGCGAGTGAAGGTCCGTCCGCAGCCTAGCAGCCCATGTCTTCTCCCCAGTGGGCGGCGGTCCCGGCCCAAACTCCGATCGGTTGAGCCCGGTGGGGCCCGAACGCCGTCCAGCTGCCCCCACTAATCGCTGTCGCCCCGGCACTCCCCGCGCAAGGGCAGACTGTCTGCCGCCGGATGGGCCGGATCAGGAGGGGAACAGGCGGGGTCACGGCGAGAGTCGGTCCTTGTTCGGTCTGCGGTCAACCAGGGATTAATCCTCACGTTAACGTCAACGAGGGAGTATCTTGGGCGGGACCACAGGGCCAGAGCGGGAGAGAAAGGACTACGGATTCATCCGACGTGTATGAGGAACCGACGGGAGTGGAAGACCGCTATCGGGGCAAGTGGATGGCGCTCTCCAACACCACCTTGGGGACGCTCATGGTGGTGGTCAACTCGTCCATCATCCTGATCGCCCTTCCGGACATCTTCCGGGGCATCCATCTCAACCCGCTGACCCCAGGCAACACCAACTACTTTCTGTGGCTCTTGATGGGCTACATGGTCGTCACGGCGGTCCTGGTTGTGAGCTTTGGGCGGCTGGGCGACATGTACGGCCGGGTCCGTATGTACAACCTGGGATTCGCTGTCTTCAGCTTCTTCTCAGTGCTGCTCTCGATCACCTGGTTGCAGGGCTCGGCCGGAGCCCTCTGGCTGATCGGGATGCGCATCCTGCAGGGGGTTGGAGGCGCCCTTCTCTTCTCGAACTCGGCGGCCATCCTGACCGACGCCTTTCCGCCTGATCAGCGTGGACTGGCCCTGGGAATCAACCAGGTGGCCGCGATCGGGGGATCGTTCATCGGGCTCATACTGGGAGGACTGTTGGGCCCGGTCGACTGGCACCTGGTGTTCCTGGTCTCGGTGCCGTTTGGCATCTTCGGCACGGTCTGGGCCTACTTCAAGCTGGTCGAGCGCGGGGTCCGGGTCCCGTCCCACATCGACTGGTGGGGCAACCTCACCTTCGGCGCCGGCCTGATCTCGCTGCTGGTCGGGATAACCTATGGGATCGAGCCCTACGGCACCTCCTCCATGGGTTGGACCAACCCCAGCGTGCTGGTGGAAATCGTTGCCGGACTGGCCCTCCTAGTGGTGTTCGCTGTGATCGAGACCAGAGTCGAAAACCCCATGTTCCGGTTGCCACTGTTCCGGATCCGAGCCTTCGCGGCCGGCAACGTGGCGAGCCTGCTGGCAGCCCTTGGGCGCGGCGGCATCATGTTCATCCTGATCATCTGGCTGCAGGGGATCTGGCTCCCGGAACACGGCTACAGCTTCGTGGTCACCCCCCTCTGGGCGGGCATCTACATGCTGCCGCTGACGGTCGGGTTCCTGATCGCCGGACCCATCTCGGGTTACCTCTCAGACCACTACGGGGCAAGGCCATTCGCGACTGGGGGCATGCTCCTCGCGGCTCTCAGCTTCGGCCTTCTGGAGCTACTGCCGGCGGACTTTGGCTACCCGGTGTTCGCCGCGCTCCTGTTGCTGAACGGGATGGCCATGGGACTGTTTGCGTCGCCCAACCGCGCTGGGATCATGAACAGCCTCCCGGCCACGCAGCGTGGCGCCGGGTCCGGGATGACGGCGACCTTCCAGAACTCCGCCATGGTACTTTCAATCGGAATCTTCTTCACCCTCATCATCACCGGCCTGGCCGGCTCGCTGCCCAGCGCCCTCTACCACGGGCTTACCGCCCAGGGCCTGCCCGCCGCAGCGGCGGCCAGGGTCTCCCACCTGCCACCGACCGGGGCTCTCTTCGCGGCCTTTCTTGGGTACAACCCGGTGAAAACGCTTCTGGGCCCAGCCCTGGTGCACCTGGCGCCCGCGAAGGTCGCCTATCTGACCGGCCGCACCTTCTTCGCCTCCTTGATCTCGGCGCCATTCATGGGGGGCCTACATGAGGCCTTCGACTTCGCGGTCGCCGCCTGTCTCGTCGCCGCCGTCGCCTCCTGGCTGCGCGGGGGCAAGTTCCACTACGAAGACCGCGTGCCTGCGCCCGCCGCGGTGGCGGAGCCCATCAAAGGACAGGCGGCGATCCCGCAACCGGCAGGCGACAAGGCCTCCAACCAATCGGCCTCCGCCGGTCCTGGCCCAGGCCCTGCCGGCTAGGCGCGCCCCCGACCCCTCGCCCCGGCCAGAACCTGGAGGCGGCCGCTATCGTCTCTGGAATGGATGATGGGGGCCGACTCAGGATCTGGGTCCTGGCTCTGAGGCTAGGCCAGGCGCAGCTCCCAGCCAGCGCGCCCGAGGCGCCGGCGGCTCCCTCGAATGGCTACCCCCAGCACCTGGCTGGAGGGGGACAAAAATGACC
>JABEUU010000013.1 GCA_013044295.1 Candidatus Dormiibacterota bacterium | reverse complement strand
GATTCGAACCCTCGAAGGAGTTGCCCCCTTACAGCATTTCCAGTGCCGCGCCCTCGGCCAACTAGGCGACCGCTCCCGGCTCGATTCTAAGGGTCGAACCGATCGAGGCCGATCGCTTGGCCCAAAGTAGCTGCCGCGGTCCGGGGACCGGGTGCGAAGGTGAGGCCGGCGGAGTGGCGCCCCAGGCGTCAAGCTAACCCCATGATTGAGTCAGCCAGGCCGGCTCTCCTTCTGGACCTGGACGGCACTCTGGTCGACAGCGTCTACCAGCACGTGGTCGCCTGGCGGGAGGCCCTGGAGAGAGCCGGCATCGACCTCTCAATTTGGAAGATCCACCGGCGGGTCGGGATGAGTGGGGGCCTCTTCGTAACCGCCCTGCGGAGCGAGATCGGCCGGGACCTGACCTCCGTCCAGGAGGAGTCGATCAGGAGAGACCATGACCTGGCCTTCCAGCGGCTCTCGCGGGATGTGCGGCCGCTGCCCGGGGCGTTGGAGCTGCTGGAGCGTTTGTCGGCCGAGGGGACTTTGTGGGCGATCGCCACCAGTGGCACCATGGCAACCGCGCGGGCCAGCCTGGAGCAGCTGAGAATCCCAGCGGGTGTGCCCGTCATCACCCACGATCAGGTTGCCTTCGCCAAGCCCAACCCGGACCTCTTCCTAGCCGCCGCCGCCGAGCTCAAGGTGAGCATCGCGGATGCCATCGTGGTCGGGGACAGCACCTGGGACATCCTGGCCGCCCGGAGAGCCCAGGCCCTGGGGGTCGGGCTGCTCTCCGGCGGCTACGGCCGCGCGGAGCTGGAAACCGCCGGAGCCTTTCGCGTCTATGACGACCCAGCCGACCTCCTCGGCCACCTCTACGAGCTGGGGATCCGCGGCGGTCGGCGACCGTGAGTGGAAGGGGCGGAGAGGGCGGGATTCGAACCCGCGGTGGCGGTGAAGCCACACCGCTTTTCGAGAGCGGCACCTTAAACCACTCGGACACCTCTCCAGGTCCCAGGCGAGAGTCTATTCTCCGCTGTCCGGGCCGCCCTGGTGCGGACCCGCCTAGTGACGGGCGCCCGGAGCCGGAGAGCGTCCCTGGGGGGATTCCGTGGACGGCAGCTGCCACTTTCCAGAAGCAGTCGTGAACCATCGTTGGTCCCTGGTTGCTCTGGCCGGCCTGCTCTTGGCGGGTGGGATCGCCGGATGCAGCCCAGCGACGGGGGCTCCCACCTCCCCGCGGCCGGCCGGAGCTACCGGGAGCAAGCAGCTGGTGGTCGACAATGGGTCCCAGTCGCTGACGGTGTCCGCTGCCAGCCTGGGATCAGCGTTGTACCGGGCCACCCCCGCTGGCGCGCTCAGCGTGACGGCGTCCCCCGATGGCATAGTCGAGGTCCGCCAGGGTAAAACTGGGCAAGCGGCCACTCGGATCGCAATCGAGCTCAGTCGCAGTGTGACCTGGGCCATCACCATCCGCGGCGGCACAACGACCTGCAACCTGGACCTGGCCGGACTCCGCCTGGGCGGTCTCACTGTGAGCGGGGGCGCCGAGACCATGCGACTGAATCTGCCTCCGCCCCACGGCCGGGTTGACGTGATCGTGAGCGGCGGCGCCACCCACTTGGTCATCGCCGCTCCGGGCGGGGCCGCGATGCGGGTGGTCGCGGCGGCAGGGATCGCCGTGGTCCGGGCCTCGGGCGCCGGGGTGGTGCTGGCTGACAACTCCCACCTGGTCACCTACGGGAGCTACGCGGGGGCCGCCAACTCCTATTCGGTCGATCTCACGGCTGGCGCAGCCACTCTCAACTTGAGCGAGCCCTGAGAGCGAGGGCGGACCGGCGCCCAGCTCGGTGACAGCGGGACGCCCATCCCGGACTCACAGGTCTCGTCCGCGCAGCTCTTGAAAGAAGCGCTGCAGCAAGCTCGCGGAGCGATCCGCCAGGCAGCCAGCCTCGACTGCCGGGTGGTGATTCCCGGAGCTGCTGCCAAGGACCTGGTAGCTACTTCTGAAGGCGCCCTTGCGCGGGTCGTCGGCACCGTACACCACCCGTTCCACGCGGCTCAGCAACAGCGCCCCGGCGCACATCGGGCAAGGTTCCAGGGTGGAGTAGACGGTCACTCCTTCCAGGCGCCAGGAGTGCAAGCGGCGGCTGGCTCGTCGCAGCGCAAGCATCTCCGCGTGCGCGGCGGCGTCCTGGCGGCGTTCGACCTGGTTCGAACCCACCGCGATCACCTCCCCGGCGCGCACCGCCACCGCCCCGATCGGGACCTCTCCGTGGCGGCCGGCGGCGGCGGCCAGCCGGAGCGCTTGTTCCATGAAGAACCGGTCGCGGCCAGCCTGGGCCAGCGCCGCCGTGAGCCCGTCCTCCCCGCTAGACCTCACGTGATCGGGATCCAGAATGCCTCCACCTCTATACTTGCGGTCCACGCGGTGGCTATAGCTCAGTTGGTTAGAGTGCCAGGTTGTGGCCCTGGAGGTCGAGGGTTCAAGTCCCTCTAGCCACCCCATGGCTCAGTCGGAGGCCTGTGCTATGCTGCCTGCGACCCGGAACCAAGCTGGAGTCGGCGTGGCCGAGCGCGGCGGGGTCCGTGGCGACTATTTAGGAGGAGCAGTTCAGCATGCTTCAGGGCGAAGCCAAGACCGCAATCATTGAGGGCCACAGTCGCCACCAGGGCGACACCGGCTCGCCGGAGGTGCAGATCGCGATCTTCAGCGAGAGGATCAGCCAACTAACAGAGCATCTCAAGGTCCATCCCAAGGACCACCACACCAGGCGCGGACTGCTCAAGCTGGTGGGGAAGCGGCGCCGGCTGCTGGACTACCTGATGCGAGTTGACATCGGCCGCTATCGGGCCTTGGTCGCCGAGCTGAGGCTGCGCCACTGACAGGGATCGTTGACCGGAGCTCGGGCATTCGCCCGCGACCGGTTCTTTTTATTCAGCCGCGCACCCTTCACCGGGGAGCGGTGGCAGGCCTCGTCGATCTGGCGCAGGCACGGTTGGAGACTGGCGATCGGAGCCGAACCAAAGTTCAGCTCTCATCCCCTCTCCCTAACCGCGCGGCCCTGATGGCGATCGGTGCGCCTCCGGCTTCCTCGTGGCGGACGCGGGGAGGCAAGCGATGGAAAAGACAGTTGTTGCGCGCACATTTGAGGGCGCGGAGCTAAGCATCGAGACGGGCCGGTTGGCCGGTCTCGCCAACGCCGCGGTGGTGGTGAAGCAGGGCGATACGGTGGTGCTGGTGACAGCCACCGCCAGCAGGGGTCCTCGCCCGGGAATCGACTTCTTCCCGCTCACGTGCGACTACGAAGAGAAGATGTACGCGGTGGGCCGGATCCCAGGCGCCTTCTTCCGGCGCGAGGCCAGGCCCGGCGAGGCGGCGATCCTGGCCAGCCGTATGATCGACCGGCCGATGCGGCCGCTGTTCCCCAAGGACTTCCGCAACGATGTCCAGATCGTGGCCACGGTGCTGTCGACCGACCAGATCCACGACCCCACGATCATGGCCCTGATCGGCGCCGGCGCTGCCGTCGCCATCAGCGACATCCCCCACGCCGGCCCAGTGGCCGCAGTCCGGATGGGCCTCTTCGACGGCGAGCTGGTGGAGAATCCCACCCTGCCGGCGCTGGAGCTCGAGGGCAGTCAGCTGGACCTGATCGTGGCCGGCACCAAGCACGCCATCAACATGGTTGAGGCGGGTGCCAGCGAGGTGTCCGAGGAAGTCATAGTGGCAGCCCTGGCACGGGCCCACGAGCGGATCAAGCAGATCGTGGAGATGATCGAGGAGCTGGTTGCCAAGGTGGGCAAGCCGGACATGGAATATCCCCACGTGGGCACGCCTTTGGAGATCAAGCAAGCGGTCTCCGAGATCGCTTACGATCGCATCAACCAGGCCTTCAGGGAGGCCGACAAGCCTCAGCGTGACATCAAGCTGGACGTCGTCAAGGCGGATGTCCAGCGCGAACTCCAGGGCCGCTTTCCGGACCGCGGTGGCGATGTTTCCGCCGCTTTTGAGTCCGTCCTCAAGACGGCGGTCAGGCGGGCCATCCTGGATGAGGGCCTGCGGCCAGACGGGCGCCGGCTCGAGGAGATCCGGCCCATCTGGTGCGAGGTGGGAGTGCTCCCCCGCACCCACGGCAGCGCGGTCTTCACCCGCGGCCAGACCCAGGCCCTTTCGGTGGCGACTCTGGGCACCATGTCTGACCAGCAGCGCCTGGACAGCCTCGGGCTGCAAGAGTTCAAGCGCTACATGCACCACTACAACTTCCCCCCCTACTCGGTCGGGGAGGCACGGCCGCTACGGTCGCCGGGAAGGCGTGAGATCGGCCACGGCGCGCTGGCGGAGCGCGCGGTCAGGGTCATGGTCCCGCCGGTGGATCAGTTCCCGTACACCATTCGGGTGGTGACGGAGATCCTGTCCAGCAACGGCAGCACCTCCATGGCCAGTGTCTGCGGCAGCACCCTGGCCCTGATGGACGCCGGTGTGCCCATCAAGGCGCCGGTGGGCGGGATCGCGATGGGCCTGATCACCGATGACCAGGACAGCTCCCGCTACGCGATCCTCTCCGACATCCAGGGGATGGAGGACGCTCTGGGAGACATGGACTTCAAGGTTGCCGGCACTCGGGACGGGATCACCGCCCTGCAGATGGACATCAAGGTGGGAGGTCTGACCTCCGAGATCTTCCGGCAGGCGCTCGAGCAGGCCCGTCAGGGCCGGCTGCACATCCTGGGCAAGATGGCCGAGGCTCTGGGGACGCCCCGAGAGGTGATGTCGAACTTCGCCCCGCGCATCACCACCATCAACATTCACCCGGACAAGATCCGCGAACTGATCGGGCCGGGAGGCAAGACCATCCGGCGGATTCAGGAGGAGACCGGCTGCCAAATCGACATCGAGGATGACGGCAAGGTCTTCCTGGCGACTGTGGACGAGGCCGCGATGGAGCGGGCGGTGGCCATGATCCGTGACCTCACCGAGGCTGTCGAGGTTGGCCGGATTTACAAGGGCAAGGTGGTGCGGATCATGCCATTCGGCGCCTTTGTTGAGATCCTGCCCCGTCAGGACGGGCTGGTGCACATCTCGCAACTGGCCGAGCAGCGAGTAAACCGGGTCGAGGACGTGGTCAACATCGGAGACGAGATCATGGTCAAGGTGACCGAGATCGACGACCGGGGCCGGGTCAACCTGTCCCGGAAGCAGGCCATTGTGGAGCTGGCGGGCAACGGAGCGGCCGGCGGTCACAGCCCGGCCGGTGCCTGACCTAGCCGGCAGCGTGGCGGAGCGGCAGGCCCACCTGGAGGCGATCGCCTCCGAGGTGGAGTCCTGCCGGCTCTGTCCCTTGCATCTGACCAGGCGCCGGGGTGTGCCGGGTTCTGGTCCGGCGAGCGCGATCCTGATGGCCGTGGGGGAGGCTCCAGGAGAGCGAGAGGACCAGGATGGGCTCCCCTTCGTGGGGGCCGCCGGGCAGCTCCTGACAGAATTGCTGGCGGGGATCGGCCTCGGGCGTCAGGACATCTTCATTACGAACGTGCTCAAGTCCCGGCCCCCGGGGAACCGTGACCCATTGCCAGAGGAGGTTCTAGCCTGTGCTGGCTACCTGGACCGGCAGATCGCGGCGATCGATCCCAAGGTCATCCTGGTGCTGGGCCGGCATGCCCTGCAACGACTGGTTCCGGACGCGCCCTGGATTTCCCGATGCCATGGTCAACTGATGCAGGTGAGCGAGCGGACTTACATGCCCTGCTACCATCCCGCGGCCGCCCTCTACAACGGCTCTCTCAAGGCGGTCCTGGTGGAGGACTTCCAACGCCTGCGGCGGCACCTGGACCAGCTGGATCCACCCCGGAGCGACCCAGCCGCGGACACTTCTCCGGCCGCCCCCCCTCGGGCTGAGCAGCTTGGTCTCTTCTAACGACGCTCCGGCGGTGGTGGGTCTGGCCGGTGCTCCCGGTGCCGGTGTCCTCCGCTTCATACCCCTGGGCGGCCTGGGCGAGATCGGCAAGAATCTGGCCCTGCTCGAGTGCGGCAATGACGTGGTGGTTATCGACGCCGGCCTGTCCTTCCCAGACCTGGAGATGGTGGGGGTGGACGTGGTCCTGCCAGACATCTCCTATCTGTTGACTCGCAAGGACCGTCTCCGGGCGGTGCTGCTCACCCACGGGCACGAGGACCACATCGGGGCTCTGCCCTTCTATCTGGGTGACTTCAGCGTGCCGATATATGGAACAGGGTTCACGCTCGGGCTGCTGCGCAACAAGTTGGAACGGCGCGGCCTGCGGGGGCAGCCGGAGCTTCATGAGGTGCAACCTGGGGAGACGGTTCGGGTGGGCGCGCTCACGGCGGAGTTCATCCAGATGACGCACAGCGTTCCGGGCAGCTGTGGGCTCGCGATCAACACCCCGGCGGGGATGGTCATCCACACCGGCGACTTCAAGCTGGACCAGACTCCGGTTGGGGGCGCTCCCCCCGACCTGGCGCGCTTGGCGGAGCTGGGCCGGCGGGGGGTTCGCCTGCTGCTCAGCGACAGCACCAACGCCCCCAACGAGGGGATCACGCCGTCGGAGCTGAGTGTGCGTCCGGCCCTGGACGCCGCCTTGCGGGACTCCGAGGGACGGGTGATCGTGGTGACTTTCGCCAGCAACCTGGCCCGGCTGAGGCAGATTGTGGAGCTGGCGGCAGCGAACGGGCGGCGGTCATGCCTGGTGGGCCGGAGCATGCTAAGGAACGTTGCCACCGCCATGGAGCTGGGCTACCTCAAGCAACCTCCCGGGGGCCTCCTGGCGCCCCGGGACCTGAGTGGCCTGGCTGACCAGGAGGTTTGCTTGCTGGCCACCGGCTCGCAGGGCGAGCCGCTGGCGGCCCTCAGCCGGATCGCCTCGGGGACCCACCCGTTTGTGCGAGTCAGGCCGAAGGACACCGTGGTCCTGGCCGCCAACCCGATCCCCGGGAACGAGGCCACAGTCAGCCGGGTGGTCAACTTGTTGGTGGAACAGGGGGTGCGGATCTTGGCCGGCAGCCGCGACGGGGTCCACGCCAGCGGCCATGGCGCCCGCGAGGAACTTCGCTTCATGCTGGACTTGATCAGGCCTCAGTTCTTCGCCCCTGTACACGGCGAGCCACGCCATCTCGACGCCCACCGCCGCATTGCGGTCGCCAGCGGCATGGGGGCCGAACAAGTGGCGGTGTTGGAGAACGGGTCGGTCCTGGAGGTGAGCTCCGACCGGATGAGGGTCGCCGGCAGCGTGCGGGTAGGCGCGGTCCTGGTGGATTCCGATGGCCGTATCGAGGGACGGAGCCGGACCAGGCGCCGAGGGGCCGAAGAGGAAGTGGTGGTCACGATTTCTCTCACCATCGATCGGCGCCTGCGCACGCTGATCGAAGGACCGCACGCTCGGGCTCTGGTGCCGACCGTCGACCCCTATCAGCGACGCCTACTGGATGAAGGCTGCGAGGCAATCAAGCTGGCGATCCGCAACCGTCGGCCAGGGTTCCACCACGAGGCGGACCTGCGCGACACACTCCAGGCTGTGATGGACTCTCATCTCGCAGCCCAGGGGTCGTGGCGGCCCACGGTGGTTCCGATCGTCACCCTTGCCTGACCGGTGAGGTGGCAGCGCGGCCCTCTAATCCCCGTGCTGCTGGTGGCCCTGGTGGCGGCGGGGACGGTCCAGCTGCTGCGACCGCCGCCGCCGCCCCGGCTGGCTCGTGTGCTGGCCAGTGCCTACACGGTTCCCGGCCTGCCGCTGAGCCTGCCCTGGCCCGCCACCGGGCAGGCGTCGATGCTGCTGCAGGGGACGGGCTGGG
>JABEUU010000117.1 GCA_013044295.1 Candidatus Dormiibacterota bacterium | reverse complement strand
TGGAGCCGACCGGATCCGGGGCGTCTGGGGGCTGGGGGCGGGTCGAGAGTCCCGCGGCTGGTTGGAGCCGGCCGGGTCCTGGGCTGAGCTTGCGCCGCGACCTGCCGGATTGGCGGCTCGCTGGAGTTGCCGGCCAGAGCGAAGCGGAAGACGGGCGGCCCTGGGCTGGGCGAGCCCGGATGGTCGGCCGAAGTGACCCCGGCTGCTGGCGCTGACCCGCCGCGGCCCGGCCGGGCCGATCCCGGCCCGGATCGCCCTTGGGACCGGGATCTTGCGGGCCGGGATCTTGCGGGCAGGGACCTTGGCCGCCACCGGGTCATCCACCGTGCGGGTGGACACCCCGTGCCCGAAGGGCCGATGGGCCCCCTGGATCACCGGCCAGAGGGCCCGCTCGATCCTGCTTGGCTCCGGCGGGCTGGCGCTCCCCTGACCTGGCTGGGGAACCTCCAGCCTCGCCACCCTCTGGTCCCAGATGCTGGGGCGGCGGCCGTGTCGGTACCGCCCCCCTGCCCCCGCTCCTGGCGGCCAGCCCCTGATCTCCGCGGGCGCCTCGATCCGGGCCTGGACCGTCGGCTCCGGAATCAGCTGTTCGCTTGTCACGGGCCGGCGGCCCGTGCTTCAGGAGCCGGGCGTCGCCCTGGGCCCGATCGCGGCCGGGATGGGCTCGCCCGCGGCCAGGGTGGCCCCCGGGGTCCCGCCGGCGCCGGCTGGGCGAATCAGATGGGCTGGTCGAAGAGCTGGCTGAACCCCGGGGAGATGCCAGATGGGCTCCGGCTGGGCACCTTCCCGATCCCCATCCCCCGCAGCTCCAGGTGGATGCGCTCGGCCAGGTCGGCTGGGAAGAGGCTGTCCCCCCCTTCGCCGCGCCGGTCGCGCGCCGGCTTGGCTCGGGCCGGGTCCATGATCGGTGGCCACCGCCGCCGCCGGCCCGGACTGTGCCTGGCGGGCCATCCCAGGGAGCTCCCCTTGTCCCTGGCGAGCGCCCAAGGGGCGGCTGTGGGAGCGCCTCAGGAGAGGTTCGCCAGGCGCCCGCCCGGCGTCCTTTCCCACCACCTGAGCACGCGCATGGCCCGGAGAGTGTTCCATCGGCTGGGCCGGCCGGGCCCCTCGTCCATATCGAAGTGCAGCCGCCCGGGATGGGAATTCTCCAGGGGCCAGCGGCCGTCCGGGTCGCGCCTGGACGAGACCAGCTCGATCGCCTCGGCCACTCGCTCGTCCGGCAAACAGCCCGCCGCGCGCAGATGGTCGAGACCTCTGAGCACGTCGTAATGCCAGAAGGTCGGGAAGGAGAACTGGGTCCAGGCCGGGTCGATGACCCGACCGGTCGAGAGCCGGCGGAGCATCCGCCGTTCGAGCAGGTACTCCTGGCCCAGCTCGCGAGCGGCCCTCACCTCCTTCGAGCCCCCGGTGGCCAGCTCGTACTGCAGCAGGCCGGTCAGAACCTCGATCGTGGTGTGGAACGAGCCCCGCGTCGCCCCGTTCTCCTGCTCGCAGTTCCACCCCCCATCGCCCATCTGCTCGCTCAGCAGCCGATCCACGATGGCCCGGACGTCCTCCCCGAAGTAGGCCCCGATCGCGACCGCCCGACCGTTGATGCAGGGCTCCACCTCGCCTTCGAAGAAGGGCTCGCCGTCGTGCTCCCATCGGCAGTTGTCGCGGACCAGGAAGACGGCGCGGCGGGCTCGGCGACTCTTGGGATCAAGTCCGAACTCCCGCAGCAGGCAAAGGCTCCAGGCGGTGGAGGTCCATTCCGGGAACAGGGTCCCGCGCCGGTCGGGCGGCAGTGACTCCCACCAGTTGGCCGCCGCACCCGATGTGAACGTCGGGGTCCCCCCCGCCCACTGGCCATTCCCGAGCTGGAGGGCGAGCAGCCGGGCGCCCCAGCCTTCATCGGCGACGCGGGCGCGCTCTTGGGCGACATCCTGCGCCGGCGCATCGGTGAGGTCGCGCATCACCTGCCAGCGGATCGCCGGGTCGGAATCCAGCAGCCACTCGAGTACGTCCATCCGGTTCTGATGCCTCCAGAAAGGAGCGTTATAGCATCTGGAATTGCCCCAGAGCGGTTGAACCGCGCCGGAAGGTGATCAAGGCGACTGACGGTTGCCAGAAAGGGCCCCGGGCCCTGGCAGCGATCCGCGGGCTGGTGGGAGAAGATGGAGGACAGGGCCGGGCCCACCGCGCCGGACCCGCCCGGGGCACTTGCCCGGCCTTAGCGGTCGGGCCCGGGTGTCGGACCCCAGGGCAAAGCCGGGCGAGACATGGGGCGGCGCGGCTCGCTGGTATTCTCAGTTGGGCCCCGGCCGGCGGCGGGGACCGACCTGCGATCCCGGGTGGGGGAGGGGACCCAGGAACTCGGGTCAGGGATGCGGGCCCGCCCTGGAGATCAGGAAGTCGGGGGGATGGCGCAGCCGCGGCCGGCCCGACTCCCGCTCCCAGATCCGCTCCAGGTGGGCCAGGTGGTGGTCCATGGCCGCCTCGATCCCCGCTTGGTCACCCCCCCTTATCGCCTCCAGGGTGCGCTGGTGCAGCTCCACCACCAGCTCGGGCTCCACCGGGGTGCGCAGGGCCATGTCCCGGGCGATCTCCACCTGGCGCAGCAGCGAGCGGGTCAGCTCCACCACCACCTGGTTTTGGGTGGCGGCCGCGATCGCCAGGTGGAAGCGGGTGTCCAGAGCCCGCACCCGCTCCCGGTTCCCCCCGGCCTGGCGCTGCCGCTCCAGGATCTGGGCCAGCTGCTCCAGGTCCTCGTCGCTGGCGTACAGCCCCGCCAGCTGGGCCACCCTGGGCTCCAGCAGCCGGCGCGCCTCCAGCACCTTGGCGACCTCCTCCAGCCGCATCGCCGAGCGCTGCTCCAGGACCCCCTCTGGGATCCGCTCCGAGGCCACCTGGACAAAGCCGGGCCCCGCCCCCAGCACCCCCGCCTCGCGGAGCACCCGCACCGCCTCCCGCAGGGTGGGCCGGGAGATCTCCAGCTCGGCCGCCAGCTGCCGCTCGGGGGGCAGACGCCCTCCCACCGGCAGGTCGCCGGCCCGCACCGCCTCGGCGATCTGGGCCACCGCCTCCTCAAAACTGCGCCGGGAGCGCACCGGCCGGAAGATCCCCTGCGGCATCCCGGCAGATTAGCAGGGCGAATCGGAAGTGCCAGCTTCCGGGTAGGAAAAGAACCAATTGGCGGTTTGCTACCATACCGATCGGGCCGGCCATGCCGGCCGCCAGTGGGATGGGGGACCAGGGATGCCAAACCGCCAGGGGACACACGGGGCAGCGGACATCGGGGGCCCGGGCGAGGCCGCCCCGGTCACCACCGGGCAGCAGCTGGAGCGACGCTCCTGGGCCGAGCCCTGGAAGATAAAGATGGTGGAGCCGCTGCGGATGACGACCAGGGAGCAGCGCCAGGAGGCCCTCTCAGGGGCCGGGCACAACACCTTCCTGCTGCGCTCGGAGGACGTCTACATCGACCTCCTCACCGACTCCGGCACCAACGCCATGAGCGACCGCCAGTGGGCCGCCCTGATGATGGGGGACGAGGCCTACGCCGGCTCCCGCAACTTCTACGAGCTGGAGGCGGCGGTGCGCGAGGTCTACGGCTTCGAGCGGATGGTGCCCACCCACCAGGGTAGGGGCGCGGAGCACCTGCTCAGCCAGTGCGCCATCAAGAAGGGCCAGCTGGTGCCCGGCAACATGTACTTCACCACCACCAGGGAGCACCAGGAAAGGGCCGGCGGGATCTTCGTCGACGTGATCTGCGACGCCGCCCACGACCCCGACAACCTGGACCCCTTCAAGGGCAACGTGGATCTGGCCAAGCTGGAGGAGGTGATCTCGCGCCAGGGACCAGAGCAGGTCGCCTACCTCAGCCTGGCCGCCACCGTCAACATGGCCGGGGGCCAGCCGGTCTCGATGGATAACCTGCGCCAGGTCCGCGAGCTCTGCCGACGGGTTGGGGTCCCCATCTACCTGGACGCCACCCGGCTGGTGGAGAACGCCTTCTTCATCAAGGAGCGGGAGGCGGGCTACCAGGACCGCTCGGTGGCGGAGATCGTGAGGGAGTTCTGCTCGTTCACCGATGGCGCCTGGATGTCGGCCAAGAAGGACTCCCTGGTCAACATCGGGGGCTGGCTGGCGGTCAACGACGAGCAGCTCTTCGAGGAGATCCGCAACCTGGTGATCGTCTTCGAGGGGCTGCACACCTACGGCGGCCTGGCCGGCCGCGACCTGGGGGCGATGGCGCAGGGGATCAGGGAGTCGGTTGAGGACGACCACATCCGCTCTCGGGTGGGCCAGGTCCGCTACCTGGGCGAGCTGCTCTTGGGCCAGGGCATCCCTCTGGTCCAGCCGATAGGGGGGCACGGCATCTTCCTTGACGCCCGGCGCTTCTACCCCCACCTGGGGCAGGAGCAGTTCCCGGCTCAGACCCTGGCCGCCGAGCTCTACTTGGAGTCCGGGATCCGGGGCATGGAGCGGGGGATAGTCTCGGCCGGCCGCGACCCGGTGACCGGCGAGCACCACAGGCCCCGTCTGGAGCTGACCCGGCTGGCCATCCCGCGCCGGGTCTACACCCAGGCCCACATGGACGTGGTGGCGGAGGCGGTCGAGGCGGTCTACGCCCGCCGCGGGGAGGCGAAGGGCCTTCTGATGACCTACGAGCCCCGCTACCTGCGCTTCTTCCAGGCCCGCTTCCAGCCCATCTGAGAGCTCGCCCGTCGGGCCGCCACCACACCGGCCCCGGCTCGGTCCCGACTTCCAAACCCGCCTGGGGCCGCCAGGCCATCCTCTGCGGCCGGCGGCGCTGTCCCGGCGACCGCCGCCTTGCCGGGGCTCAGAAGCGGGATTGCCGGATCAGCTCCTGGGGGCGGGCGTCCGGGTCGTAAACCCTGGAGTAGAGAGGCTGGGCCCACCACCTGGACCAGGGCGGCAGGGGCTCTGGCCTGTGGGCCAGGACCCGGCCCCGGGGATGGGGCGGGCAGGCCCTTCCGAGGTGCCACTCCGCCACCTCCATGGCCGCCTGCCGCCAGAGCGAAGGAGCCTCGGCCGGGTCCAGAAGGCGGGGGTCAGATGCGCTCAACCCCAGGTGTTCCGACCATAGCTGCAGCCGCAGGGAGGGGGCGAACACCCTCGCTCCCACCCCCTGCCCAGCGGGGTCCAAGGGTGGCCCTTGGTCCCATAGCCGGTCGATCACCGAGCACGACAGCTCGGAGTCGTGGGTGAAGGAGCGCAGGTTGAAGTTGGCCGAGCCCACCATCGCCCAGATGTCGTCGATGATGCAGACCTTGGCGTGGACGTAGACCGCCCGGCCGGCTGGGTTCTCCAGGTCAAAGACCAGAACCCGCGGCCCGCCCGCCTCCTGGAGCCGAGCCAGAGCCGCCAGTTGGCCGATCCGATTGGGGGGGCCGGTGAGCCGGCCCCTGGAGTTGGGCCAGCGGGGCAGCAGCAAGATCAGGTGCAGGGGGGGCGGGCTAGCAGCCGCCGGGCCAGCGGCTCGACCACCGCCCGGGACCAGAGGTACTGGTCCTCGATGTAGATCAGCCGCTCGGCCTGCCCGATCGCCTTGGTGAGGGCCCGGGCCGAGCTGAGCTCACCCTGCCTGGCGAAGGGATAGGGGGGGCGGCGCCGGGGGTAGGTGCGCAGCACCTGAACCGCCTGCTGAGAGACCGGGTCGGGGGCGGGCGAGCTGCACTTTCGGGTCAGCCAGGATCTGAGCCGGGAGAGCACGGCCCGGAGGTTGGGGGAGTCGTCCAGTCGGCTGGGATCCTCCCAGCGCTCGCGGAAGCTCAGCTCCAGCTGGGCCAGCGCGGGTCCCCGCAGCTCGAGCTGGAGGTCGTGCCAGGGAGCCCGCAGCCCGTAGGGCGAGTGGCGGTCCATGGGCTGAGGGTCGCCGCCATGGTCGGGGCCGTCCCGGCGCCCGTGACAGAGGTCAACCCCGCCCACGTAGGCCACCCCGGGGCGGCTGCGGGGCCGGACCAGGACCAGCTTCTGGTGGTGCGACCCGAATGGCAGCACCCGCTGATCCAGCAGCACCTGGCCCCCGTTGCGGTTGATCTCGGCCTCCAGACCCCGGTTGGCCAGCTCCCCCAAGGGGTGGGAGCGCCACACCAAGCCGCGCACGTCGACCCTCTGCCCGCCAGCGCGGCCAGCAGCTCGCCCACGGCGGGGCCCCGCGCGGAGAGCAGCTCGTCCCGGTCCGCCCGCCACTCGGTGAACCAGAGCGCATCGCCCGATTCCAGCCGCCCCAGCTCGGTGGCCAGCCGGGCGAAGTAGGCGACCCCGTCAACCAGCGCCGTTACCGAGTTGCCCTCGGTCCAGGCCCCATCCGGGACGGCGAGAGAGTCGATGTCGGTGTCCGGATTGCCCCGCTCAGAGGAGCTGAGAAAGAACCGGTCAGCCGCTTCCGGCAACCTGCCACCTCCCTACCAGAAATCCCGGGACTTTCGGCGGCCATCTTCCCCCGGGCTCGGACGAGCCAGTCCCCAAGGCTAACCGAGCCCGGCTCGAGATCCCACCTTTCGTGCGGTCAGACCGCCTTGCCAGGGTGGAGACTGAAGTCGCTCTGGTCGACTCCGGGCTGGCGGAATCGGTCTTCCATGCCGTCTCCCCGGCCACCGAGGGGCTGGAGCCGGGCGCGATCGGCACCTCTTGATGGGGGCCACCGGAGCCGGGTTAAGCACGACTCCCAAGGGGCCAGGTGGCGCCCCGCCCGGAGGCGATCCGGAGCCTTCCCTGGGCAAGGGTGGCCATCCCCAACCGCCTCCACTTTCCCCACCCCATCTCAGTTCCGGAGCCGAGACGCCAGCTGATGGTCGACTGGCCCATCGCGCTCATCCCAACTGCGGCTCTGGCCACTGTCTCGGCCGCAGCCGGCTCGGGACGGCTGCCCATGGTCTTGCGGAGTCGGCCCCACGACAACGTCTTCCCTTCCCCCGAGCAGCTGCTGGCCGGGAGCCGGCTGCGACCTGCCCCATCTCGACAGCCGCTGCCAGCCCTGGCGCTCCGAGCCGGGCTCGCTTGGAGCCTCCGGCGAGCTCCGCGCCCGGTCTTCGGCGGGGCATGTCCGCCCCCGCCGTTTCGTCGGGGGTGGCCCTGAGTCACCTTGACGGGACCTGGAGCCAGGCAATCCGACCCGGCTGGCCGACCCGGGGTGCACCGGCCAGATCCTCCCTGGTGGCCGGCACCAAGATGCGCGGCCGGGAGCGTGGCGCGAGGGGTACGACCGCACGCTCCCAGCTGGTCGTTGCACGTTCTGGAGAGGTTGCTTTCCAGGAGCGCTACGTGACTCGGAAGCTGGCCGAGACCCTGGGCTACAACCTGGCTCACGTCCCCGTTTGGGACCTGGTTCCACGGACAGGTGGGCGCTCCCGGGCCGGCCGGGACCGCACTCCGCCGACCAAGGACCCGGGATAGACTGCTTGGACATGACCAGGATCGGAGTCGGGCTGGTCGGCTACGGGCTGGCCGGCCGGGTCTTCCATGCCCCTTTGATCGCAGCTGCCCCAGACCTCGAGCTGCGGGCGATAGTCACCGCCGACCGGGGCCGCCGAGCCCAGGCGGAGAGCGACTTCCCAGAGGCGGTGGTCGTGTCGGGCCCAGAGCAGCTCTGGACCAGGCCCATCGAGCTGGTGGTGGTGGCGACCCCCAACCACCTCCACTTTCCCAACACCATGTCCGCTCTCGAGCAGGGGCGCCACGTGGTGGTCGACAAGCCGATGGCGCTCAACTCAGAGGAGGCCATCGCCATGATCGAGCGGGCCAGCAGCTCCGGCCGGCTGCTGACCGTCTTCCAGAACCGCCGCTACGACAACGACTTCCTGCTCCTTCGCCGGCTGCTGGCCGCCGATGAGCTGGGGGGACTGCTCCATCTCGAGAGCCGCTTTGAGCGCTGGCGCCCCGAGCTCCACCCAGGCTCCTGGCGGGAGGAGCTGTCCCCCGAGGCGGGCGGGGGCCTGCTTCTGGACCTGGGCAGCCACCTGATCGACCAGGCGCTCCAGCTCCTCGGGACCCCGACCGCCGTCTACTCCGAGCTCGCGGTCCGCCGCCCCGGCGCTGTCGCCGACGACGACGACTTCGTCGCTCTGCAGTTCTCTGGTGGGCGCAGCGCCCACCTCTGGATGAGCGCGGTGGCGCCGGTCGCGGGGCCGCGCTTCCGGGCATGGGGGAGAGTGGGGGCCCTGGAGACGTTCGGCCTGGATCCCCAGGAGGGGCAGCTCCGCTCCGGGCTGCGCCCAGGCCATGAGGGCTATGGCCAGGCCACGGGCCAGCAGGTGGCCCGGCTCTCCAAGGGGGGGCCCGCCATCCCGGTTGGGCTGCCGCCCGGCGGGTACCCAGAGTTCTACTCCGCGGTGGCCCGTGCGATCCGGGGTGGGGGGGAGGTGCCGGTGGCGGCCAGCGCGGGCCTGGAGGCGCTGGCGGTCGTCGAGGCGGCGCGTGTGAGTGCGGCCGCGGGCCGTGAGGTCGGGCTGGGC
>JABEUU010000116.1 GCA_013044295.1 Candidatus Dormiibacterota bacterium | reverse complement strand
GGTCCTGGTCGGGGTGGGCGTCGGCAAGGCGGCCGTGATCGGACAGCGGCTGGCCAAGGGAGGGGCCCAGGTGCTCGGGGTCGGCACCGCGGCGGCCCTGGCCGGTTACGTCCTGGGCGTGCTCCTCCCCCACGTCTTCGGTCTGCAGCTGCCGCCCGCCTGAAGCTCACTCAAACGGCGGCCAGCTCCAGGGTCAGCCGGTCCAGCACGTCCACCCCATTGGAGGTGGCCCGAACGCGCCCGCCCGCAACCTCCAAGAGGCCAAGGCCCTGCAGATGAGCCGCAGTTCGCCACTGCGCCGGGGTCTGGAGCTCAACCCCAGTCGTCAGACGAAGCCCGCACGCGAGCCGCTCTAAGGCCAGATCCTCAGGTGTCAGCCACTCGTGGCCACGCACACCTAGGGACCCGTCCGCGACCGACCGCGCGTAGCTGGCGGCGTTACGGAAGTGCCAGTAACGCAGGGCCACGCCCTTGCCTTCGAAGCCGAGACCAGCGGCCTCGATGGGCCCCAGGAAGCCGTGGGCTCCGGAGCCGGCCGCCAAATACGCTCCCCCCTGCCAGTAGACCAGGTTGTGGCGCGACTCGCACCCCGGACGGGCGTAGTTAGAGACCTCGTACCGGCGCAATCCGGCCTCGCCAAGGACCGCCACCGCCAATCGGCGCTGCTCCAGAAATGCCTCAACCTGGGGACTCTGCGACCGGCCGGAGGCAACTCCGCGAGCGAGCGGGGTGCCGGGTTCAACCGTCAGCTCGTAACAAGAGACATGCTCGGGCTGAAATTCCAGCACCCGGCGCAGCCCTCGCTCGAACGTGGCGGCGTCCTGGCCGGGCACGGCATAGATCAGGTCGCAGCTGAGCGCTGCCATGCCGCCCTGCCGGAGCGCTGCCAGAGCCCGCTCGGCCTGGCCAGCGTCGTGGCTGCGGCCCAGCCAGCTCAATGTGCTGTCATCAAGGCTCTGGACCCCAAGCGAGACCCGATTAATGCCCAGGCCCCTCCAGAGCCGCACGCGCTCCGAAGTCACGCCCTCAGGGTTGGCCTCGATGGTCACCTCCGCTTGGGGGGCCAGCCGAAAGCCTGCGACCACCGCCTGGAGCAGCCGCTCTAGCAGCTCCGGCCGCAGCAGTGAGGGAGTTCCACCACCGAGGAAGACACTCTCCAGCGGGGCCGCCACCCGTGCCTCCCCAAGCCACCGCAGCTCCTCCAGGAGGGCTTGGAGATAGCGGCCCTGAAGGTCGGGACCCCCTACCTGAATGGCGAAATCACAGTAGTGGCAGCGTTGAGTGCAGAAGGGAATGTGGAGGTAGAGAGACCGGGCCGGGCCGGGGCCCCCCTCAGCGGTCAAGCGAAAGCACCGCCATGAAGGCCTCCTGCGGTATCTCCACGCTGCCGACGCGCTTCATCCGCTGTTTGCCCTCGCGCTGCTTCTCCAGCAGCTTGCGCTTGCGGGTTATGTCCCCTCCATAGCACTTGGCGAGCACGTCCTTGCGCAGAGCCGGCACCGTCTCCCGAGCGATCACCTTGCCCCCGATGGCCGCTTGGAGCGCGACTTCGAACAGCTGCCGAGGGATCACCTGCCGCAGCCGCTGCACCAGTTTGCGGCCCTGATTGGCCGCCTGCTCCCGGTGAACGATGGCGGAGAGAGCGTCGACCTTGGCGCCCGCCACCAAGATGTCCAGCTTGACCAGCTGCTCGCGCCGGTACCCGGCCAGCTGGTAGTCCATAGAGGCGTAACCCCGACTCCGAGACTTGAGCTGATCGTAGAAGTCGTGGATGATCTCCCCGAGCGGCAGATCGTAGGTGAGCAGGGCTCGATCCCCGGGCTGATACTCCAGGTGAACGAACTCGCCGCGTCGCTCCTGGCAGAGCTCCATGATCCCGCCCAGGAACTGCTTGGGCAGAACCACCTCGAGCTTGACCCGCGGCTCCTCGATGAAGTCCACCAGCCCAGGCTCGGGCAGCTGGTCGGGATTGTCGATCTCCGCTGTATGGCCATCTCTGAGCTGGACCCGGTAGGCGACTGAGGGCGCGGTGGTGATCAGCTCCAGGTCGAACTCCCGCTCCAGCCGCTCCTGGACTATCTCCATGTGCAGCAGCCCCAGGAATCCGCAGCGAAAGCCGAAGCCCAGGGCGAGCGAGCTCTCCGGCTCAAATGCCAGGGCGGCGTCGTTGAGCTGGAGGCGCTCCAGAGCCTCCTTCAGGTCCTGGTAGTCGTTGCTGTCGATTGGGAAGAGGCCAGCCCACACCATCGGGCTGGCCTGACGGTAGCCGGGTACCGGCAGCGGCTCCGCCCTACCCACCTCGGTGATGGTGTCGCCAACCTTGCTGTCCCGCACGTTGCGAATCGACGCGATCAAATAGCCGACCTCGCCGGCTCTGAGCTCCGCCACCGCCTCCATGCCGGGCCGAAACACTCCCACCTCGTCCACGGCGAAAGTCTTTTGGGCCGCCATCATCCTGATCTGGGTGCCCGATCGCAGACTCCCATCCAGCAGCCGGACGTACACCACCACCCCGCGGTAGGAATCGTACTTGCAGTCGAAGATCAGGGCCCGCAGGGTCGCCTCCGGGTCGCCCTTCGGAGCCGGGAGCCTGGTCACGATCGCCTCCAGCACCCGGTCCACGCCCTCGCCGGTGCGCGCCGACACCAAAAGACAGTCGGCGGCCGCGATCCCGATCACGGCCTCGATCTCCTGGGCCACCTGCTCAGGCTCGGATTGGGGCAGGTCTATCTTGTTGATGATGGGCACGATCTCCAGCCCCAGCTCCAGCGCCTTGTAGACGTTGGCCAGGGTCTGGGCCTCGATCCCCTGGCTGGCGTCGACCACGAGCAACGCCCCCTCGCACGCCGCCAGCGCCCGGGAGACCTCGTAGGCGAAGTCGACGTGGCCGGGAGTGTCAATCAGGTTCAGCTCGTAGTCCTGGCCGTCCTCGGCGTGGTATGGCATCCGCACCGCCTGCGCTTTGATGGTGATGCCGCGCTCCCGCTCCAGGTCCATGGTGTCTAGGACCTGCTCGGTCATGTCCCGGGCGCTCACGGTGCCGGTGATCTCCAAGAGCCGGTCCGCCAGGGTCGACTTGCCATGGTCGATGTGCGCGATGATGGAGAAGTTGCGAATGTGCCGTGGGGAATGGGAGGGCATCTGTATTGGGGATTATCGCGACCCACTTCGGGATCAACTCAGCTGCAGCACGGTTTCCGGGGCACCTGGCCGATTCTCCGCCGACGACGACCCACCCTACGAGCATCTGCTCAGCCCCGTCAGAGCCAGCGTGAGCCAGGATTCGAGCCGATGACGGCCTCCTGGGAGCATCGGGTGCGGATCGCCCGGGGAAGCTGGGCGCGCGGCTTGGTCAACGCCGGCGGAATCGAGCGTGCCCTCGCCGAGGAGGAGGCGGAAGTTTGGGAGCTGGGGAGCGCCGTACCGGTCACTCAGCTCGGCTTCACCAGCGCGGTCTGGCTGCTGCTCAAGCGCCCCCTGGAGGACTGAGGCCATGAGCCACCCGCGGCCCGACCTCCCCCCCATCCATTCAGGATCGGAGGGCGGCCTGGCAACGGGTTCGAGTCCCGGGTACCGGATCCGGCGGGTCAGCGCGATCCACGACCTCGAGTCCATCTCCGCCCTCCAGGCCAGCATCTGGGGCTCGGTCGAGGTGGCGGCCCCGGCCTCCCTGCTGAAGGCGATGGCCGCGGCCGGGGGCATCACCCTTTTGGCGGAGGTGGGCGGCCGGCCAGTCGGGTTCGCCTACGGATTCACCGGCCGGACCCCGGCTGGGGTCCTGTACCACCGTTCCCACGCGGCCGGAGTGTTGGCCGAGGTGCGCGACTCAGGGGTGGGTCGAGCCCTGAAGCTGGCTCAACGACGTCAAGCCCTGGCCCAAGGGCTCAATCGGATGGTCTGGACCTTCGACCCCGGCCAGGCGCGCAATGCCCACTTCAACCTGCACCGCCTCGGCGGAGTCGCGCGAACTTTCCACCGCGACCACTACGGCCAGAGGCGAGACGCCCTCAACTCCCTGGGCTCAACCGACCGCCTGGTCGTGGAGTGGTTCCTGGCGAAGGAGGAGTCGCGGGCACTGGCAAACCTGCGGCAACACCCGGCGGAGACGGTCCGGATTCCGGACACAGTGGCGCAACCGAGCCCCCAGGGAGCGGTCGCCCGCCGGACCCTGCGCCGGGATTTGGAGCGCGCCTTCGCCAGGGGCCTCACCGCCGTCGACTACGACAGCCAGACACGAAGCTATTGGTTCGCCGAACTGCCCTCATCGTTCCCCGCCCGGGTCGAGTGAGCAGCCTCCTGAACCTCCTGTAACGCCAACTCCCCCAGGACCTCCAGCTCGCCGCCGTAGACGGAATCTGGAAGCCCCACCAGGGTCTCGATCAGGTCGGGGAAGGGAGCCAGCCAGCGGCGCACCTGCTCGATCAGGTCCGATCGCGAAGCCGGGTAGTCGACTCCGCCCAGGGCTCGTTGCAGCACCAGCCGGCGGTTGCTCCAGGGTCGGCCCCGCGGCTCCCCATAACGGGATTCCGACAGGCCGACCTCAATTGCAGGTTGACCCGGAAGGCCCAGGGCGGACCGCATCATCAGCTCCTCAAGCGGCACTTTCGGGAGCAGGTCCGAGAGATCCACGTCCGCATCCGGGCTGGCCATCAGGTGCCCGGCTCAGCGAATACGAAACCGGCCGTGGTGGAGGTCCCACCTAGGTGGGAGGACGGTCCCCACGCCACGGCCGGCTCCACCAAGCTACTCGCGGCTGGCGCTGATTCACCCATCAGTGACCTGTCCGTCACGGTCCAGACAGCTGTCTGCGACATCACGCGACCACTCTCAAGACTCGCCCAGGATCCGGCGCGCCACCTCGGCCACGTCGTGGGGTCGCTGTCCGGGCTGGGTGCGGACCCGATGGGCGAGCACCATCGGCGCCACCGCAGCCACCTCGGAGATCGCGGCCCGAGGCAGCCCGTGAAGCGCCGCGAGCGCCTGCGCCGCCTTCCTGGCGACGAGATCCGCCCGGTGGCCATCCACCTCGAGCGCGATCGAGAGGCGGGCGATCGCCTCCAGGACGGGCCTGGCCACCTCGACCTCGGGCAGGGCCACCATGGCCCGCTCGATCCGAAGGCGCTCCTCCTCCTCGGAGTCGGCGAAAGCGGCGCCGAATCCCTCAGGGTCGGCTTCGAACTGCTCCCGCCTTTGAACAATCTCGACCCGATCGGATACATTGCTGATCCCGGTCACGTCCACGCACAGCCCGAAGCGGTCCAGGAGCTGGGGACGGAGGTCACCCTCTTCGGGATTCATGGTCCCAACCAGGATGAAGCGGGAGGGGTGCCACACGGAGATACCCTCCCTCTCGACCACGTTGACCCCCATGGCGGCGGCGTCCAGGAGCACGTCCACGATGTGGTCGTCGAGCAGGTTCACCTCGTCGACGTATAGGATCTGGCGGTTGGCCTCAGCCAGCACGCCGGGCTCAAAGCGCCGTTGCCCGGACTTGATCGCGGCCTCGAGGTCGATGCTGCCGACGACCCGGTCCTCGGAGGCGTTGATGGGCAATTCCACCACCCGCATCCGCCTCGGCTGCCACGGCAGGGGCCGCTCCCCTTGGGCTACCCTGGCCAGACAGTCGGCACAGAGGCGGTCTCCGCGAGGGTCGCACCCGAACCTACAGCCGGTCACCACCTGCAGCTCCGGGAGCAGCCGTGCCAGCGCCCGAACCGCAGTCGACTTGGCGGTACCCTTCTCGCCTCGGATCAACACCCCCCCGATGGCGGGGTTGACGGCGTTCAGTTCGAGAGCCAGACGCATCTGGTCCTGGCCCACCAGGGCGGTGAACGGGTAGACGCTCCTGTGCTCACTCACTCAGCGATTGTCGCAGAGCGGCCCAGCGGTGGCGATCTGAGTGTCAGCCTGGACGGCGCAGAGCTTCCGCCACCGGGCGCAAGATCCCCTGCTCCGAGACATCGAAGAGCCCGAAGTACTGGGCCCCCATCCGCTCGGCCAAATCCTGGCAGGCGTTGAAGTTGAACCCGGCCATGCGCGGGGACGGCGCCGATCCCTGAGCCAAGGTGCCCGCGAGGTGATCTCGTGAGGAGTCGATGACCAGGGAGCGGATCCGCTCCTGGCGCACCATGGCGGCGGTGCGCTGTGCCTCCACCAGGGGCTCCTCGCCACGCAGGCTGATATTGCCGCGCCCATCGCTGATGAGCACCAGCAGCGGCAGCACCTCCGAATCCCGCATCCGCTCCGACCTGATCAGGTCGAGCGCCGCCACCAGGCCATGGGTGAGCGGGGTGGTGCCGCCCACGGCCAGGCGGCTGAGCTGCCGCTCGGCCAGATCCACGCTCGCGGTGGGGCGCAGGACCACCCGGGCTGTGCGCCCCGAAAACGAGATCATGGCAACCCGATCGCGGCGCACGTAGGCGTCCTTGAGGAGGGCCAGGATGGCGCTCCTGGTGGCGTCCATGCGCTGCTCGGCGTCCATGCTGGCGGAGGCGTCCACCAAGAAGACGATCAGGTTGCCGATCCGGCGTTGGCGGATCTTCTGGCGCAGGTCGCGTTTCTCCAACTGGAGCCGGTGGGGTTCGGTGGGGGGCGCCGCCTGGCGCCGCTGGAGCTGATGGGGCGCGGCCGCTCTGAGAGTCGCGTCCAGAGCCAGGTCGGTGGTGCGCTCCACCACTCTCGCCCCGACGTAGCGGCCCCGACGGTCCTTGGAGGCGGTTTGGCTGCGGCGACCGGTGCCGTGCCGACGCAGCCGCTCTCGGGGGATCTGGATTCGCGCCACCGGAACGGCGTCCTCCACCACCACCGCCTCGCTCTCGCCAGGCGATGGGCTGGCCGGACCACTGCCGGTCTCCGCCCCGGCGCCATCGCTGTCCGCCTGAGTGGCGACGGCCCCAGCCTCAGCATCGGGACCAGGCTCGCTAGCGTCAGTGGCCGACGCCCGGGGCTCGCTGGGTGACACGCCGGACGAGCTGATCTGCTCGACCGGCTCACCATCCCCACTGGCGACCGGGCTGGAGGGGCTCCCGAAAGATCGCCGCCGGTGCACCAGCACCAACTCCGCCACCGACACCAGATCCTGGAGCGAGACCTCCAGCTCGCCGCTCTCGCCCGTCGTGGCGGCGCGCAGGGCGCGCTGGGCGCGGGCAGACCTGACCATGACCAGATCGGCTCGATGCCCCACCACCTGCTGGTCCACAGCGATTACGGCGGCGGTCTGGATCACCGCCCTGGGCACTCTCACCTGGGGGAGCAGCGTGCGCGCCGCGAGCAGCTGGGAGGCGAGCGCCGCATCGGCAGCCTCGGCGGCCCGCACCACGCCCTGGTCCTGCTCCATGATGCGGACCCGGTCGAGGGGATCGAGCAGGCCCCTCACGTCCACGCAGAGCCCGAAACGGTCGAGCAGCTGCGGACGCAGGTCGCCCTCCTCCGGATTCATCGTGCCCACCAGGATGAATCGGGCCGGATGCCGCGCTGAGATCCCCTCCCTCTCCACCACGTTGATGCCCATGGCGGCGGCGTCGAGCAGCACGTCGACCAGATGATGGTCGAGCAGGTTGACCTCGTCCACGTAGAGGATCTGGCCGTTGGCCTCCGCTAGAACTCCAGGCTGGAACGCCCGGGTTCCGCTCAGCAGCGCTTGCTCCATATCAATGCTGCCGACCACCCGGTCCTCGGAGGCACCCAGCGGCAGGTCGACCACCCGGGTGGGACGAACCTCAAGTGGCACGGCCGAGCCCCTCCCCTGGCGGGCTGCACAGCTGGCGCAGAGATGGCCCTCTGTCGGCTGGCAGCCATAGGGGCAGTCGGCGACCACCGTGCGGGCTGGCAGCACTCGCGCCAGAGCCCTAACCAAGGTGGACTTGGCCGTCCCCCGCTCGCCCCTTATGAGCACGCCGCCGATGCGCGGATCCACCGCCGCCAGCAAGAGGGCCTGCTTCATTCTCTCCTGGCCGACTACGGCTGAGAAGGAGATCGATCTGGCGGTGCCCTCGGGGATGAAGATGGCCGCCATGGGTTAGCCGACTACCGGCACGCGCAGCTCCTCCCGCCACATCTCGGGAAGTGGAGTTGCCAACTCGAGGTGACCGGCGCGCAGGTGGATCATCACCGGGCCGGTCCCCGTAGCCGAGGCGCCCCAACCGCCCGGGACGGTCATCAGGGCCACGGCCGGACTGCCGACTTGACCCCAACCAGTGGCCAGGAGCAGTTCCGCTGGCCAGATGGATCCGGCCGCCTCCAGCCAAAGATCCGGAACGTTGGCACCGTTGTGCCCGCCCGCTCGGAAGAGCAGGATGACGGGCCCACGGCCGCCCAGGACGCCGCCGCCACCGGCTGCGTCCTGGCTTGGCTGCGCCAGGTCCACGGCAACCTGCGGGTACAGGACCATGGTGTGGCCACCGTCGAGCTCCAGACGGCGCGCCGCGCTCGGCGGAGCGGCCGCCGCCAACTCGTGGCTACTGCTGGACTCCGCGGAAGATATGTGAAGCACAGCTGATATCGTAGACAAAACAGTGAAATTGTCCCTAGCGGCGCAGCTGACCGGGGGACAGGCACGTGCCTGAGACGCGGCCCCAAGCGGTTGGCTTTCTCGGGGGCACCGGCCCCCTGGGCCGCGGGCTGGCGCTGCGGCTGGCGGTGTCCGGCGTGGATGTGCTGCTGGGCTCGCGAGATCAATCTCGGGGACGAGAGATCGCAGCCGATCTCTCGGGTCAGCTGCCGCCAGGGTCCGGGGAGGCGACCGGAGCCTCCAACCGAGAGGTCCTCGAGCGCTGCGCTCTGGTCCTCATCACCATCCCCTACCAGGCGATGGGCGCCACCCTGGAGGAGCTGCGGCCCCTGGCGCCGGGTCGGATTCTGGTCTCGACCGCAGTCCCCATGGAGTTTCTTGGTGGAGTGCCCCACCCGGTCACCACCGGGTTTGGGTCGGCGACCGAGCAGGTGGCTCAGCTGTGCCCGGACAGCCTGGTCGTAGGGGCCTTCCACACCGTGGCGGCCGGCCAGCTGCTCAAGCTCGACCACACCCTTGACGAGGATGTCCTGCTCACCGCGCACGACTCCGCCGCCAAGGAGCGCGTCAGTGATCTGGTGGAGCGGATCCCCGGTTTGCGCCCGGTCGACGCCGGCTCCCTGGACAGCGCCCGCTTCTGCGAGCAGCTGACACCGCTCCTGCTGCGTCTCAATCGTCTCCATCGAGCCCACACCGGGATCCGCATCACCGGGCTGTGATCCGGCGGGGGTCCAGCTGCGGCCAGACGGCGCCAAGGCCGGCCCGCGCCCGCCTCAGACCCGGTTGCCGCCGATGCCGCCACAGCTCTCCGCGGGCCCTGGAGTCCGGATGGGGCGCCGAGACGCAGCTGGCCGCCGCCCGGGTCAGATGTTAAGCGCCAGCCCCTCGGCAGCCATGGCCGCCTCCTTCAGGCTCTCGCTCAGGGTCGGGTGAGCATGCACCAGTGCCTCGAACTGGTCAGCACGCACCCCTGACCAGGCTGCCATCACCATCTCCGGCAGGAGCTCGGTCACCTCGGGCCCGATCGCGTGGGTGCCCAGCAGCTTCCCGGTGGCAGCGTCGACCACGATCTTCACGAAGCCGACGGTGTCACCCATGGCGATGGCCTTGCCGTTGGCGCTGAAGGGGAACTTGCCCACCCTGACCTGGTAACCCCGCTCCTTGGCCTGCTCCTCGGTGATCCCAGTTGAGGCAACCTGGGGCTGGCAGTAGGTGCAGCGCGGCACCAACTCCTTGTCCAGCGCCGAAACCTCCCGGCCGGCAGCGGTCTCCACCGCGATCACCCCCTCGGCGCTGGCCGCATGGGCCAGCAGGGGCGCCCCGATGACATCGCCGATGGCATAGATTCCGGGGACATTGGTGCGCATGTGGGGGTCCACCTTGATCACCCCACGATCCAGCTCGATGCCCAAATCCTCGAGGCCGAGGTTCTCGATGTTGGCCTGGACCCCGGTCGCGGTCAGGACCATCTCCGCCTCCACCATCTCACCACTCTCCAGGTGCAGGCGCCAACCCTCCCCGCCTCGCTCGGAGCCCTGGATGAGGCTGCCGGTCTTGACGGCGATCCCACGCCGCTCGAACTGGCGAGTCAGTTCGCGAGAGATCTCCTGGTCCTCCTGGGGCAGCAACCGGGCCAGGGCCTCGACAACGGTGACCCTGACTCCGTAGGAGGAGTAGATGTGGGCGAACTCGGCCCCGATCGCGCCCCCGCCCACGATCAGACAGCTGGGGGGCAGCTGGCGCAGTTCCATCGCCTCCCGATAGGTGAAGGTGCTGCGCCCGTCCGATGCCAGCCCGGGTAGCTGCTTGGGCCTCGCCCCCGTGGCGATGATGATCTGGGCGGCAGCCACGGTCTGGCCCGAGGGCTGGATTTCGATGGTCTGCTCGGAGAGCAGGCGGCCCCTCCCCTTGATCACCTCCACGCCGTTCTTGCGCATCAGGAAGGCGACCCCGTTGACCAGCTTGGTGACCACTTCCCGGCTGCGTGTGATGGCGGCCCCAAAGTCGGTCGTGACCTCGCCTACCGTGATCCCGAACTTGTCGGCCTCCTGGACCAGGCGCAGGACCTCGGCGTTGCGGAGCAGCGACTTGGAGGGGATGCAGCCCCAGTTGAGGCAGATCCCCCCCAGCGTTTCACTCTCCTCGATCAGGGTGACCGCCATGCCCAACTGAGCCGCCCTGATGGCGGCGATATAGCCGCCTGGGCCGGAGCCAACGATCGCCAGATCCTTCATCCCGTCCTCCTCAGACCAGACAGGCGGTGGGATGCTCCAGGCACCATCTGAGGTACCCCAGCGCCTCCGCCCCCTGAGCGCCGTCGGTGACCCGGTGATCTATCGACAGCGTCATCTCCATTACCGGGCCCACCGTCAGCTGGCCATCTCGAGCCACCGGCACCTGGCGCACCTGGCCGACCGCCAGAACGCTGCCCTGCCCCGGGGTCACGATGGCACCGAACTGACTGATCCCGAACATGCCCAGGTTGCTTATCGCCGTGTGCGCCCCCGCCATCTCCTCTGGGCGCAGGCGGTTGCTCTTGGCGCGGAGGGCCAGGTCGTGAGCTCGTCGCGCCAGCTCGGCGAAGGACAAGGACTCGCAGGATCGCAAGGTGGGAGCCACCAGGCCCTCCGGCACCGCGACCGCCAGGGCGATGTTGCTGGAGAAAAAGCGACGCAGGCCACCGCCCACATAGGCGGCATTCAGCTGCTGGTAACGCTGCAGTGTGAGGGCCATCGCGCGGACGATGAAGTCGGTGACCGAAAACCGCGGTAGGCCGGGATCACCCAGATCGTTGAGTTCCTGGCGCAGCCGCATCAGCTTGTCCATGTCTACCTCGGTGCTGAGGTAGAAGTGTGGGATCGTGCTGTTGGCCTCGGTCATGCGACGCGCGATCGCCTCGCGCATGCGGCTGACCTTGACCGGCTCGGACGGGTCGGTGGGATCGATCGGGACCACGGAGCCCGTGGGGATGCTGGACACTGCGGCCACCCCGCCGGAGCGAGCCACCGCCTCCACGTCCTCGCCGGTGACCCTGCCGTCGGGACCGGTCCCGTGCACACGGCCGAGCTCAATGCCCAACTCGCGAGCCCTGGTCCTCGCCAGCGGGCTGGCCTTGACCCGAATCGCCGGCGGTGGGACCACCGGGGTGGAGGGTGCCTCGGCCTGCGTGGGCTCGGTCGGAGCCGCCGCCCGCAACTTGTCGGCCGCGGCCCCGTCGGCCGCCTCACCGGCTGTGGCCTTCGGCTCGGCCTCGCCGTCACCTGAGGGCACCTCCGGAGAGGGGGTCGCTGCGGCCGCACCGGCCACCTCGTCGAGCGGCTCATCCGCCTCGCCGATCACGGCGATCGCGCCCCCCACCGGAACTGTGATTCCGGGGGCTACCAGGATCTTGCGCATCACCCCGCTGGCGTAGGCCTCGATGTCGATGTCAGCCTTTTCGGTCGCGATCGAGGCGATGATGTCGCCACGCTCGACCTGGTCGCCCTCGGCCACCAGCCAGCGGTTGATCGAGCCCTCAGTCATGTCGTAGCCCATCTGGGGCATGGTCACCTGGTAGGCCATCAGCTGAGCCTCCTGACCGCAGTGACGATGTCCTCGCTGCTGGGGATCAGCAGCCTCTCGAGCTCCCGCGAGTAGGGCAACGGGATGTCCCGCATCGCCACCCGCTGGATCGGAGCGTCCAGGTCGTCGAAGCAACGGTCCTGCATCTCGCTGAGCAGGCTGGCTCCGAAGCCACCGGTGCGCCAATCCTCGCCACACAGCACCAGCCGATGGGTGCGGCGCACCGAGTTGACCACGGTGGGGTAGTCCAGCGGCCTCAGGGTCCGCAGGTCGACCACCTCACAGGAGATCCCGTCCTCACGTTCCAGAACCTCGGCGGCGTGCAGCGCCTGCAGCAGCATCCGGGAGTACCCCACCAGGGTCACATCGGAACCTTCGCGAACCACCTTGGCCTGGCCGATGGGAACCTCACCATCGCCCAAAGCCGGGCCTGGAACCTCGCCTCGGGTGCTGTAGAGCAGGCTGTGCTCGATGAATATCACCGGGTCTGGGTCCCGGATTGCGGCCAGGAGTAGACCCTTGGCATCGGCGGGGGTCGCCGGCATGACCACCTTCAGCCCGGGCACCGAGGCGAACCAACCCTCAAAGCTCTGAGAGTGGGTCGGACCGAGCTGCCCGAAGCCAGAGACGGTGCGAACCACCATCGGCACCGACCACTGGCCGCCAAACATGTAGTGGAACTTGGCGGCGCTGTTGACCACCTGGTCCAGGGCCAGGAGGGCGAAGTTGACGGTCATCAGCTCGGCCACGGGAATCAGGCCTCCCATGGCGGCTCCCACAGCGAAGCCCACGATGCCGGCCTCGGCGATCGGGGTCTCCATGACCCGCTTGGGTCCGAACTCATCGATCAGACCCTTGGTGACAGCGTAAGACCCACCGTACCCGGTGATGCTCTCTCCCATCAGGATCACCCTGGGGTCGCGCATCATCTCCTCGCGCATGGCGTCGCGCACCGCCTGTCGGTAGCTGATCTCGGCCATGCTCAGCCCTCCACCGAGGACAGCTGATCGGGCCCGGTGGCAATCGCCTCGGGGTCGATCGGCTTGGCGTAAATCCACTGGTCGACGGTGGCCGGGTCGGGCCAGGGTGATTGGTCCGCGAACCGCACCGCCTCCAGCATCTCCGCCTCCACCTCCTCCTTGACCTGGGCCAACTCCTGCTCGCTGCTGATCCTGTGCTCGACGCAGAACTCGCCGAATTTGGGGATGGGATCCAGCGCCTTCCAGCGGGTGACCTCGTCCTTGTCGCGGTAGAGCTCGGGATCGGCCATCGAGTGGCCCCGGAAGCGGTAGGTGAGCGCCTCGACGAAGTAAGGACCCTGGCCGCTGCGGCAGTGCGCCGCCGCCTTCTGGACCGCCTCATAAACCGAGAGCACGTCCATGCCATCGCACTGGACCGACGGCATCGTGTAGCCCTCGGCCTTGATGATCATGTCTCGGACCGGCGATTCCTCAGCCAGGGTCGCCCCCATCCCGTACAGATTGTTCTCGCAGATGAACACCACCGGCAGGTTCCAGAGCGCCGCCATATTGAGGCCTTCGTGGAAAATGCCGTTGCCGGTCGCGCCGTCCCCGAAGAAGTCCAGCACCACCTCCGGCTGCTCCAGATACTGCATCGCATAGGCCATCCCCGCTCCAATTGGGATGTGCGAGCCGACGATGGCGTAGCCGCCCCAGTAATGGCGAGCCGCCTCGGCCAGGTGCATGGACCCGCCCCGACCGTGGCAGAGACCCGTCTCCCGACCGAACAGTTCGGCCATGCACGCCTTGGGGTCACAGCCCTTGGCCAGGGCGTAGCCGTGGTCACGGTAGTGACCGAGCACGTGATCCTCTTCGCGGACCGCCGCAATCGCGCCCACCGCGACCGCCTCCTCGCCAATGTAGAGGTGGAGGAAGCCGCCCACCTTGGCCTGGGCGTAGGCCTCGGCGGCATGCTCCTCGAAGTGCCTGATCTGGACCATGCGGCGGTACATGTCGCGACATTGCTGAGCGGTGAGGTCGAGGGGCAGAGCCTCCGACCGAGTCTTGGTCGCGCCCCGCGCCGAACTCGCTTTAGAGCGGCCCCGGGGGGCCCTGGAGGTAGTTGGCATGGGATCAGTTTACGAGGAGCCAGGACCGGGCCCCACCGCTTGCGTGGCCCAGACCGGGGCCTGCCATCCGCGCTCCGCCTCTCCGCCGCCCCTGGAACTCTCAACCATTCTCATGCTGGGGCCGGGCTGAGAGTTCAATTAAATGCCGCTTAGAGTAAAAATACGTTCGCAAAAGTGGTTGTCAAAATGAGCCTCGCGGGGTATACTTTGGGCAGTTCAGCCGTGGTCGGCAGAGCTGCCAGGTGATGGGGAGCACCGGGTAACCCGGTTGTATCCGTTGCCGTTAGACATAGGGCTGGCCCTAGCGAAGCAGGTCAGTCCGAAATACACAGCTCGTGAAGCCACGTGCCGAGAGGAACCCCCAAAGATGATGACCACAGAACGCGACAACCGCTACCGCGTCACCCGCCGCGACATCCTACGCCGCCAGCACGAGGGCTTGGCCAGAACCCGCACCCTGCGCAAGTACCGGTCCCACCTGGAGCACCTCGACCGCGTGCTGGCCGACCTTGAGGATGCCCGGATCAGAGAGCGCCGGGTCGTGCCTCCCGCCATAACTGAGGAGTTGCGGCACGCCGAGGTGGCCCAGGTGGATCCCGACCTAGCTCAGGTGGTGGCATCCAGTCGGCCCAGCATCGACCGGGTCCAGGATGCGGTCTTCGATGCTCAGGGCCGGATCATGGTTGAGGTGAGCCGTCTCTTGGGCCAGCCAGACTGGGTCACGATCGAAGCCGAGGAAGGCGAGGCTTTGGAGTTGGAGGCCTCTCGTCACTGATCTTAGGTGACCGGCGCCTCCTGGCCCTCCCCGGGCTCGGCTGCCGGGCTGGCCGACAGGTTCTCGTTGGCGAAGGCACGGGCCAATTCGACGATTCGGGCTTGATCGCGGCGCGCCTTGCGGCTGCGTGAAGTCTCCAACTGGCGCGGTCGAATCGGCAGGTGAGCCTGATCAGCCAGCCGGTCCGCCTCACGCGCTTGTCTGGTCTGGCTGAGTCGGTCCCACTCCAAAACCGCCGCTTCGATCATCGCCAGCCTCTGCTCGAGTTCGCCACCGGCCTCAGCCAGCTCGGACAGCTGAGCGTCCAGGCGGCTCATTCGGCTCGCTGGGAGGCGACTCTTCGCCGCCACCAGGGCCGTGTCGAGGCGCGCCGTCTGCTGGTGCTGCTCGCGCAGCTGGCCACCTCTCTGAACCTCTTGGGTGCGCGCCTCCCGCAACTCCCTCTGGGCCTCCTCCAGGAGGGCGAGGTAGCCCGCTAAGAGCTCGGTGTGGCTGCCCTCGGCCGCCTGAGCAGCCAGCTCTGCACCGCGTGACAGGAGCCGGTCGATGGCCTCCTGCGCCGCCAGCTGTTGCAGCTGGGGCAAGATGAACACGCCGAACTTGCGATCTACGTCAACGTAGGCCTGGCGCACCTCGGCGGGCAGCTCCGCGTGCTCAGGAACAGTCAATGGACTACGGGACATTCGGGGCTGGACCTCCTCGCCTGTGCTCTTCGCGCTAAAGTTCGGCCGAGAGCGGCCGCGCGGCGCCCCTGGACCTTCCCATTTGTTCGAGGAGGCAGCTCACGCCCGCCCCGATTCCGCCTTCGGCTCTGAAGACGGAGGTGCCGGCCACCAGCACAGTGGCTCCCGCCACCACGCAGGCACCTGCATTGCCGGCGTCAACACCGCCATCCACCTCCAGGGCACAGTTCAGTCCCTGGGCCGCGATCATGCGTCTCAACTCCTGAAGCTTACCGAGCGCGAGGCCAAGGAAGCTCTGGCCCCCGAATCCAGGGTCGACCGACATCACCAAGGCGAGGTCGACTTCCGGGAGAATCTGCTCCAGGAAGCGGGTCGGCGTGGCCGGGTTGATCCCCACCCCAGGGCTAGCTCCCAGCTGCCGGATCACGCCAACTGTCCGGTGCAGCTGGGGACAGGCCTCAAAGTGCACCGTGATCAGGTCCACGCCAGCCGCTGCGAAGGCGGGGATGATCCCGTCGGGATTGTCGACCATCAGGTGGGCCTCCAGCGGGAGGCGCGTGCTCCTGCGGCAGGCAGCGGCGATCTCTGGCCCCATGCTCAAGTTGGGGACAAAGTGATTGTCCATGATGTCGATGTGGATGCGATCGGCACCGGCTTGCTCGCAGGCGGCCACCGAGTCACCCAGATGGGCTAAGTCAGCGGCCAGCACCGACGGCGCCAGCTCAGCCATCAAATCGGATTGGGGATCAGGCTGGCGGCGGCGGCGTCGCACCAGATCTGGCATCCCGGGGATCGGCGGGCGATCAGTTGAGCCGGCAGCCGATCCGGCTCGTAGTCGCCGTAGACCACCTCCGCCAGGGTGGCCGCCTTGTCATCCCCAGCCACCAGGAAACGCACCCGGCGGGCGGCGCGCAGGACGGCCGGGCCCAACGTGAGCCTGACCTGACCGGAGGGGTGACGGGTGGCCAGAACCAGCGCTTGGTCGGGGTATTCCCGGCCCGGGAACAGGGACGCGGTGTGGCCATCGGCCCCCATCCCCAACAGCACCAGGTCGAAGCGCAGCTCGCCTTCCACCCGGGGCAGCAGGCCCAGCAGGCGTCCCTCGAACCGACCCAGGATGGTCTCCGGGCCAAGCCCCTCCTCCACATCCCATCCGACCACGATAGGGCTGGGCCCAGGAAGGCCAGACAGCAGAGTCCGACGGATCATCCCCTCGTTGGAGTCAGGGTCGGAGACCGGGACGAAACGCTCGTCACCGGGCACCAACACCACCTTCGCCCAGTCCACCCCTGGCGCCTTGGACAATAGTTCGAGAGCTGCCTTGGGGGTGCTCCCCCCCGGGAGGGCGACCACCGCCTCGCCGCGGGCCGCCACCGCCTCGCCGATCTCACGGGCCAGGGTGGAGGCGGCAAAGGACGCCAGCTCGCCGGGGTCCGCCTGGACGCGCAACGAGGGCCGCTCGGTGACCACGTTCTCGCTCACTTCTGCTCCTTCCAAATCCCACTCGGCCCCGGCCCCCGCCGGGCCACTCGGTCTCCGGGCGCCGACGGTTGGCGAAACTCCCGACGGGGCCAGGCGTCGGCCAGCGCCACGCGTCGGCCCTGGGAAGCCCAGCCCAACCAGAAACGCGGCGACTGCGCCCGCTCGAGCAGACCCG
>JABEUU010000115.1 GCA_013044295.1 Candidatus Dormiibacterota bacterium | reverse complement strand
GTAATACCCCGGCCGGGCAGCTCTCCCACCATGAAAGTGCCGATATTGCCCTGCATGATCCGACCCGGTCCCATCAGGTCAGCTCCGAAGTTCACGAAGCTGAGGATCACCCGCTCCTGGCCCACCGCTGCGGCCAAAACGTCGCCGTTGAGCCCGTTCTGAAAGCTGGCAACGTAACCATCTTCCTCGAGGCGGCCGCGCAGGAGCTCGGCTGCCGAGCCAGTGTGCTGACTCTTCACCGCCACCGCGGTGGCGCCAAGCCGAGGGGGCAGGCCCTGGGGGGTCACCGCCGACGCCCGCACCCGAAAGTTGGCCACCGGCCCCTCGATGACCAGCCCGTCTCGATTGATTGCCTCCACGTGGGCCTCGTCGGCATCACAGAAGAGAACGTCATGGCCGGCGCGGATCATGTGCGCGCCGATCGTGCCCCCGATGGCTCCCGCTCCGATTATGGTCAGCCGCATAGGTCTCCAGATTGGATTCGCTTGGCGCATCTACCGGCCCTGGGGCCGACCCGGGGTCCAGGGGCCATGGGGGCGCCTGCCGGCGCCCCCATGGCGATCAGGTCACCCGCTGAACGAGTAATCCTGGGGATAGATGATGTTGTACACGTCCTGAGGCACAAAGCCCTTCAGATTGCTCTTGTACATCGTCAACTGGTAGGGGCTGTTGGGCAAGAAGATCCCCGGCAGCTGGCGCGCCAGGAAGTCCTGGTAGGTGGCTAGAGCTGTGTGCTCAGCGGCTGCAGTGGGGGCGGTGTGCGTAGCGGCGATGTTGGCGTCGTTGGTTGGATTGGAATAGTCACCGACGTTACTGCCCGCGCCACTTTGGAAGATCTCTCCCCCGGTTGGGAAGTAGTCGGGGGAGTAGCTCCACCCCCCGATCCAGTTGGCTATCTCCCAGGAATTGCAGGGAGTGGTGTAGGTGCAGCCATTGTCCATGGTCCCGATCACGGTGGCGAACGGCTCCGTCTTGATCGTGAGCCCGATCCCAGCCACCGATTTGAGCGTGGACTGGTAGGCCTCCATCTCGTTGGTTGCGACCTGGTTGCCCGAAGCGAGGATCATCGAGAAGCTCGCCTGCTGGTTCTTCTGCACCCCAGCGCCGCATTGCCCAGACCCGGTTCCGGGGTTGGCGCAGAAGCTGGTGCCGCCGGCATTCACGGTCCACCCGTTGTCCTTGAGGAGCGCGACAGCCTTGGTCGGATCGTAGGGATAGACCTGCCCATTGGCCTCGAGGGAACTCTCATCGGGGTTGTTGGGTGGGTAGGTCGGCACCGGCCCGTTGTTGACCGTGCCGATGCCCTGATTGAAGTCCTTGATCCACTGCGCCTGGTTGACCAGAGATTGAAGCGCCTGGCGGAAGTAGAGTTGGCGGAAAACGGGACCCACCGTGGGGCTGGTGAAGTTCAGCCCCATGTAGGTGAAGCCGAACAGGTACCAGGGGTTGTAGCTGTAACCCTGACTCTTTTCCAGGGAGGCCTTCTGGGCCAGGTCCTGAACCGGGATGTAGCCGATCGAGAGGCTGCCGCTGCGGAGAGCGTTGAATTCCGCGGTGTCGGTCGTGAAAGGCAGCTCTTCGAAGGCGGAAATCGAGGGCTTGGGTGTTCCTGAGTAGGCCTTGTTGGGGACGAACTTGGCAAACCCCTCGGTCGTGAACTGGGCCAGTTTGAACGGGCCGTCGACCACCTTCCACAGGGGGTTGGTTGCATAGGTGCTGAGGTTGGACGCCTGGTCGTTGATGAAGGCGGCCACCCCGAGTGCACCGCCAGCGGCGGTTCCGGGGTCGGCCGGCAGGTAGGAGTTGGCGGGAAGTCCGGCGGAGGCGGGCGCGGCAACCCGCGCCTCGGCTGCCGCGTCGTAGGTGCCCACCGGACCGGAGGCGGATAGTTTATCCCACGCCGCTTGGGGCAGGGGGTATATCTGGCTCAACTCGTTGTAAAGGACCCACGTCGGGTTGTACGAAGAGTTGAACTTGATGGTGAGGGTGTAGGTCCCTGTCTGAGCGTAGCTCACCACATTCTCGGGGAATCCGCCAGGCACCGAGGCAAACCAACCCGGTCCAGGATTGCTGCTGCTCCCCACCGCCGGGGCGCTGGGGTCGGTGACAGCACTGAGCAGATTCAGCCACAAGATCACGTCGCGGGCCGTTATCGGCTGTCCGTTCGACCAGTCCCAATGCTTCAACGTAATCGTGGCCAGCGAATTGTTCTCGGAGAATACCGGCGGGTTGGCGACGCTGAGAGTCTTGTTGAACACCGGCTCCCCCTTGTCACCGAACCAGTAGAGGGGCAGGTACAGGAAGTTGGAGAACTGGTACAAGTTGGCGTTCGACTCGTGCGCCGCACTCATCAGTGGCGAGATGTAGGTGGGAGGGGTCGCCGCTGCCTCCGCGAACGTCACCGTGCTCGCCCGGCTGGGCTTGGTGGGAGCGGTGGCGCTCGAGCAGGCCGCCATGAAGATGGTGATGGCTCCACCCACCGCCACCAGGCGCCAGAAGCTGAAGTTTCGCAGGGACGACATATGTTTGGCCTCTCCTCTTCTAATCGCTCTCCGCGGGTAAGCCACGAAGCCACGAATGTTAGCCTATCTGCCCGTCTTGATGCTCATTGGGAGCCTGGAGCCTCGCGCGACCCGAACTTTGGAAGGCCGGGAGTGCGAATGACCAGTGCCTGGGCTGTCATAGGCGAGACTACAGGGGAGCGGCTGAGAAGAAAACACCCGTTCCCCTTTTCAGCCCTCCCCAACCACTCGTGGGTGGCGCCGCAGCTGGGGCAGGACAGCGGAGAGAGCCACTGGCCCCGGACTGGGCTGAAGGGCGCTCGGGTCAGTCGCTGACCCCTACATCGACCAGCTACTCTCCTCCGTCGACAGAGTCAGGTCCAGGGGAGCTGGGCCCTCCACCATTGGAAGCGGCGCCGGGAACCGATCGCTTCATCAGTCCGGACGTCAGAGCGGCCACCAGCGAGAGCGCCATCCAGCCGGCCGCGTAGGCGAATCCGATGGTCGGAGAAGCCAGGGCGTAGAGGATCCCGACCACGGCCGATGAGGTCAGGTCGCCCACCGCCTGGGTCGCCCCCAGCACCCCGTAGCCGCTGCCGCGGAGGTGATCCGGCAGCAAGCGGGCGAAGAGCGTCGACTCGGCGGTCTCGGCCAGCCCGATCCCGCTGCCGGCGAGGGCGAAGGCGACCAGCAGCGCGGCGGGGGAGTGCAGGTTGAGGGAAAAGCCGACGTAGGCGATGAGGTAGAGTCCGGCGCCGGCGGCAAACACCACCCGCGCGTTGGAGCGGTCCAGCCAGTGGCCACCCAGAAGTGCCACCACGGCGCCGAAGGCGTTGTGGCCGCTGTACAGAAGAATCGCCAGGAAGGTGGCGAAGGCCAGGGTGGTGGCTCCGTTGTGGAGCAGCTCGGTGGCGCGCAGGATCAGCAGCGTGGTGGCCACGTTGCCAAGTTCGAAGAGCGCGATGGGGAGCAGCGCCCGAGCGACGCCGGCCCGGCGCAGGGCGCCCAACTCCAGCCCGAGCTTGCGGGGGACCAGGCTGCCACCTTGGCGGCGCGCTTCACGGGCCGCGATCGAGATTGTGACCGCAGCCAGGGCACCTGGAACGAAGGCGAAGTAGATGGCGGGCCGGATGCCCACCCAGGTCACCAGCCCGGCGGCCAGCAACGGGCCGGCCACGGCGCCCAGATTGTCGCCGGCCCGCTCCAGACCAAACGCTCTCCCGTAGGCGTGGCTGGGCGCCAGAGAGGCCAGCAGACTATCGCGGGCGGGCGAGCGCAGCCCCCTGGAGGTCCACGCGAACGCGCGCAACAGGCCGACCTGCCAGGTGGCGACACAGAGACCGATCGCCCCGGTCGCCACCGCGGTGCCAAGGTACCCGCCACTCGCCAGCCTTCCCCGGCGCCCCGGTTCGTTGGCCAGAGGCCCGGAGAGCAGCTTGGCGACACCCGTCAGAGCGTCGCTGACCCCTTCGATGATCCCCAGCGCAGCCGCGCTGGCGTGCAGGGTCGAGACCAGGAAACTCGGCAGGATAGCGGTCGCGATCTCGTGGCCCGAGTCGGACAGGAAGCTGGTCAGCCCGACACTGAGAACTCCACGACCCAGCCAATGCGGGGGCGATGGAGGGAGGGCGGCCGACTCGGCCGGGACCGCCGTGTCTGAAGGGAAGTTCCCAGGCGGGCTCACGATGGGGACACCGCCCGACCTCGCGGAACTCCCGGAAGGGGGCGTCGGCGCCTGGAAGCGGTGTGCTCAGGACTCAGCTGACCTTGACCACCAACTTGCCCGCGAGCTCACCCGCCTCCAATCGGGAGAACGCCGCGCCGGCGTCAGAGAGCGGGAAAACCGAGTCGATCAGAGGATGGACCCGGGTCGCCTCGACCATCTGGAGCAGGGAGCGAAACTCCGCTCTGGTGCCCATCATGGAGCCCAGCACCCGCAGCTGGCGCCAGAAGACGCGGCGCAGGTCGGACGGCGGATCGGCGCCGCTGGTGGCGCCGGCCACGACCACCGCGCCACCTCGACGCAAAACCCTGAGGCTGGCCGCCCAGGTGGCCTCTCCCACCGACTCGAGGACCACGTCAACCCCTTCCCCAGCGGTCAGGGCGAGCACCTCAGATACCTCCTCGGAGCCGGTGGCGACAGCGTGGTGGACGCCGCGACCAAGGGCGGCCTCCCTCTTGCTGCGGGAGCGGCTGGCCACTATCACCCGGAGCCCGGCCGCCAGAGCCAGGATCTCCGCTGCCGTGGACAGGCCGCCGCCGGCGCCCTGGATGAGCACCGTGCCACCGGGCCGCAGCCCACCCTTGTTGAAGAGCATCCGATAGGCGGTGAGATAGGCGGTGGGGAGGCAGGCGGCCTGCTCGGGACTGAGCCCGGCCGGGATCGGGAACAGGTTCTGAGCGGGCACCACGCAGTACTCGGCGAGGGTGCCCTCGTAGGGCCCCTCCGTGAGCAGGGCGAAGCGGCGACACAGGGTCTCATCTGGCCCCAGGCAGGCGTCGCAGACACCGCAGGTGACGACCGCGTGCGCCACCACCTCGGAGCCGACTGGAAGTGAGGGGGGAGTGTCCGGCCCATAGCTCTCGACCCTCCCGGCCACGTCGCAGCCGAGAGTGCGGGGAAAGGACGACGGCGGGACGCCAACTCCCTGCAGGGTCCAGAGGTCGTGATGATTCAGGGTCGCGGCCAGAACCGCCAGGCGGACGAACCCTCTTGGCGGTGCGGGAATCTCTCGCTCCCCCACCTCCAGATTGGCCAGCAGGTCATCCCCCCCTGTGCCAGTCGCGTAGGCTGCCAGCACCAGCCGCCACCTCCCACCGAGGGCCAACCCAAACGACTGCCAGTCTATCCGCCCGGGCAAGTTGGGGGTGGTCCTCCCAGGGTTGGGTGAACCAGGTGATCGGTACCGACCCGGAGCGTGTATGAGAACCACGTGCCCCTCGCCCGAGAGGTCGCCCGCTCCCGGAGGCGGCCGGGAGCCCCGATGCGAAGCGCCAAGACCTGATCTATGCTGGCCAAGCCGTGGTCGTGAGCCAGAGTGTTCCCCGCCCCGCGCGCCGCGAGCGGCGCGGCTACGAAGGCATGCCATCGGTCAGCCCGGTCATCATCGAGTCCCTGCGGGCCAGGATGGAGAGGGTGGCCCGCCGGATGGCGATCGAGATGGCCCGCATGATCCCTTTGGCCGAAGGGGTGGATGGCGGCTCAGCCTTCTCCAGCGAGGTGCTCGCAGCCTGCCGGGAGGGGGTTGGCACCCTGCTCTCGCTGTGGGAGGAGTCGAGGCCGCCGTCGCGCTCTGAGCTGCAACAGCTCTCGCGAATGGGAGGCCGGATGGCCAGCACCGGGGTGCCCCTGGACGCCATCTTGCGCGCCTACCGGGTGGCGGCGCTGGTCATCTGGCAGCACGTCATCGAGGTGGTCAGAAATCACCCGGAGATCGAGGCCCAGTCGGTCCTGACCGCCGTGGGCCCCCTGTTCGACTATCTCGACGCCATCAGCGTGGCGGTCAGCACCAGCTACCTGGAGACCCGGGAACAGAGCCGCCGCGAGCACGATCGCCAGTACGACCAGTTCTTCGCCGAGGTCCTCGGAGGCACCGCCGACGATGAGATGGTCGCCAAGGCCGCTGCCGGCGGCACCGTTCTCGACTTCCCCTACCGGCTGGTGGTGCTGGCTGCCGATGACACCGCCACGGAAGCCACCGTTGCCACGGCCTGGATGGCGCTGGGAGCCCACGTGGCCCTCTACCAGGCCAGCGTGGTGGCGCTGGTCCCGGCTCAGGTCAAGATCAGCACCCTGCAGAGGCTGCTGAGGGTCGCCGTCGGCGCCGAGGTGGTTCCCTGGGAGATGGCCGTGGGGCCGGTTGCGGCGCAGATGGGCGATACCCCAGCCGCCGTCAGAGCCACCCGCGCGGCGCTCACAGTGGGGCAGATCCTGATGCCGGAGGAACACCTCCACGATGCCAGCAGGCTGCATCCCTACCTGGCCTGGCTACAGGACCTCCGGGGCCTGCGGGACTTCGTTGAGTTGACCCTGGGTCCCCTGCTGGCAAGGGAGAAGGTCCGCAGCACTCCGCTCAGAGAGACTCTCGAGGTCGTGCTCGCTCAGCCCGGTCTCAGCGAAGCGGCCCGCAGTCTGCACATCCACCGCCACACGCTCCTCTACCGGATCGACCGCATCCGGCAACTAGTCGGGGGCTGGGACCGGGCGGACGACCGCTTGCGCTTGGAACTGGCCCTCAAGGGCTATCGAATTCTGCAGTCGGTCTCGGAAGGCGGACCAGTGACCAACCCTGCAGGCGCCGGCCGACTCACGGTCGGTGGTGGTCAATGAGCGGGTGCAGGCAGGGCTCGGCGGCGCCGCAGGCGGCCTGACGAGCCGGCCCGACCCGGGGCGGCCGCCAGCTCGGGAGCATGAGCGATACTTGATGCTGCGTGTGGTTGCCAACTGATGACCCCACCGGGTCAAGTGAAGAGAACTCGGCGCTGACCTGGGTGGCCGCCCTGGGCGCGGCGGACATCCAGGCGTTCCTGGCCGCGCGCCGGACCTCCCTGCCGGCCAAGTCCCGGTCTCGGGCGAGGGGATCGGAGGTCGGCCTGTTGCTCTGGACAGGGCTTAGAGTCAGCAGCCGTCTCGCGGGATCGCGGCCCGAATCCAGCCGCTGGCGGTCGCTGACCACCGCACTCGCTCTGACTTGTGGTTTGGGCGAACTCGCCCTCTTCGGGATGCACCTTCGAATCGGGAAGGGTCGCCTTCGGTCCCTGCCCGGGGCCACCCTGGGATCTGCGGCGCTGGTCCTGGGGGTACGTCGGCTGCGCGCCAGATAGCCGGTCCCTACCCGCACGGGGAGTCGAACCCCGGTTACCACCTTGAAAGGGTGGTGTCCTGACCGCTAGACGATGCGGGCTGGGGCCAGAGCGGCCTCTATACTCGCAGGAAGGAGGGGAGCTCAAGGCTCCCTCAGCTGGCGGAGTTGACTAGGCAGATGGCTGAACACCGATCTTTTCCAGAGGCGACGCCCCTGGAACCGGACGACCCCGGATACCTGGCCCAGCGCTACCACCGCCTGGGCACGACTGGAGTCAGTGTCAGCAGTGACCGTCGGGCAGACGTTTCGATCCGCGGCACGGCGCTCGAAGGGTGGACCATCGCCGTGGTGTTGCTGCTGGCCAGTTGCCTGGCAATGGGGATCTATCTGGTCGTCCTGCACCATTGAGCCCTGATTCGCCGGAAAGCCTGCTCGACCTGGTCGCCCTACCTGGCAGCCGAAGGCTCCGGTTCGCCCCCAGTCCGACCGGCCAGCTGCACATCGGCAACGTGCGGACGGCCCTGCTCAGCTACTGCCTGACCGGGAACGAGGGGCGGTTCCTGGTTCGCATCGAGGACACCGACCGGGAGCGCTACCGGCCGGAGGCGGTGCCGGAAAACCTGGCCACCCTCGCCTGGCTTGGCCTCGCCTGGGACGAGGGGCCGGACATCGGCGGCCCCTGTGACCCCTACATCGAGTCGGAACGACTCCACTATTACCGCGCGGCGGCCGACCGCCTGCTGGACGTGGGGGCCGCCTACCCATGCTTCTGCAGCCGCGAGCGCTTGGAGGAGTTGCGGGCCGCCCAACGGGCGGCAGGGCTGCCCACCCGTTACGACGGGCGCTGCCGGACCATGCCCCAAGCCGAGTCGCAGGCGGCCATAGCAGGCGGGGCCGACCACGTGGTGCGGCTGCGAATGCCTCCTGGGCAGTCGCGCTGGGAGGACCTGGTCCTTGGCCCTCAGGAGTTCCAGAACGAGGAGATTGACGACCAGATCCTGATCAAGTCGGACGGTTTCCCCACCTACCACCTCGCCCAGGTGGTGGACGACCACCTGATGGGCATCACCCACGTGGTCCGAGGCGTGGAGTGGGTTCCCTCCACCCCCAAGCACCTGGCTGTCTACGCTGCCCTGGGCTGGGAGGCCCCGGCGCTGGCGCATGTGCCCCTGGTCCTCGGACCGGATCATAAGAAGCTGGCCAAGCGCCATGGGGCGATGGCCGTTAGCGAATACCGGGAGATGGGCTACCTGCCCGAAGCCCTGGCTAACTTTCTCGCCTTCTTGGGCTGGTCGCCTGGCACCGAAGAGGAGATTTTCAGCCTGGCCGAGCTCAGATCGAGAATGAGCTTCGAGCGGCTTCAGTCCAGCCCGGCCATCTTCGACCAACCGCGACTGGACTATCTGAATGGGGTCTGGATCCGCCGCCTTGCCGTCTCCGACCTGGCCAAGCGCCTGGCGGAATTCCTGCCCCAGGCGACCTCAGAGCAGCTCACGGAGATCGCGGCGATGGTTCAGGAGCGCATCCGCCGCCTGGATGAGGTCCCAGCGCTGCTGGAATTCGCCTTCAATGAGCCAAGTCCGACTGTGGAGTTGCTGCGCGGGCAACTCACTCCCGAGGCGGCGAGACAATTTCTCAAGCTGGCCGATCCTCTTCTGGACGGGGACCTGGAGGAGCTCATGGAACGGCTTAAGGAGGCCGAGGCCGGATCGCTCCCGGAGGATGCCAAGCAGGCCAAGCAACGCTTCAAGGAGTGCATGCAGGTCCTGCGGGTTGCGATCACAGGGCAGCGGGTCTCGCCACCTTTGCCCGAGTCGATATCCCTGATCGGCCGGGAGGCCGCCCATCGCCGCATCGCGATGGCGATCGAGCAACTCGCGCAGACCGCCTGAACCAAGCCGTTGGCGGCTGATCGCAACCGACCCTTGTCTTGGCGCCTCGGGCACTTGCGCCGGGCACGGTACTATCTGTTCCGGCCTCTGCCGCCCCTCCGGGGTGCTCAGTCGGAGTGAAGCGACGTTGGTCTGGCGGCTATTGGGGCGTGGCCAAGTGGTAAGGCGCCTGACTCTGGATCAGGAGATCGGAGGTTCGAATCCTCCCGCCCCAGCCAGTGCCTTGGCTACCAGCACGCCAACGCCAATAGGTGGGCGGGGAAGGG
>JABEUU010000114.1 GCA_013044295.1 Candidatus Dormiibacterota bacterium | reverse complement strand
CTGCTGCAATTGCATGGCCACGATCCGCTCGATCTGGACCAGGTCGAGACGATGAAAGAGGATCACGTCGTCGACTCGGTTGAGAAACTCCGGCCGAAAGTGGCGCCGCAACTCGTCCATCACCTGTTCCCGAGCCGATTCCTCCTCAGTGGGAGTCGCATGGTCGGGCAGGGCGGCGATCACGGGGCTGCCGAGGTTGCTGGTCATGATCACCACGCAGTTCCGAAAGTCCACCGTGCGACCCTTGCCATCGGTCAGTCGGCCGTCATCGAGCAGCTGCAAGAGCACGTTGAAAACGTCCGGATGAGCCTTCTCGATCTCATCGAGCAACAGCACTGCATAGGGACGACGCCGCACCGCCTCGGTCAGGTGACCGCCCTCCTCATAGCCCACGTATCCGGGTGGTGCCCCCACCAGCCGTGCCACCGAGTGCTTCTCCATGTACTCACTCATGTCCAGCCGCACCATGGCGTCCTCGCTGTCGAAGAGGAACTCGGCCAAGGCTCTCGCCACCTCGGTCTTGCCGACTCCGGTCGGCCCAAGGAAGATGAACGAGCCCATCGGGCGGCGGGGGTCGTTGAGGCCGGCGCGGGCCAGGCGAACGGCGCTGGCCACGGCCGCGATCGCCTCATCCTGACCCACCACCCGCTGGTGCAGGCGATCCTCCATCTCCACCAGCTTGTGGACCTCCCCCTCCAGCATCCTGGTCACCGGAATCCCGGTCCAGCGGGAGACCACCTCGGCGACGTCCTCCTCGCCGACCTCCTCCTTGAGCAGAGGAATGCCGTCCTGGCCCACCTGGGACTGCTGGTCCTCCAACTGGCGGCGGAGCTCGATGAGGTGGCCGTAGCGAAGCTCTGCCGCCTTGCCGAAGTCGGCCATGCGCTCCGCCCTCTCGGCCTCGAAGGTGGTCCGCTCGATCTCCTCTTTGAGCTGGCGAATGCGGCCGATCTGGGCCTTCTCCTGTTCCCAGCGCTGGCGCAGACCAACCGCCTGCTCCTGCATGTCGGCAAGCTCTCGTTCGAGCGCGACCAGCCGCTCCCGAGATGCGGAGTCGGTCTCCTTGCGCAGCGCCTGGCGTTCGATCTCGAGCTGGCGCACCTCGCGCTCGACGGTGTCGAGTTCGACCGGCATCGAGTCGATCTCCATGCGCAGCCGTGCCGCCGCCTCGTCGATCAGGTCGATCGCCTTGTCCGGCAGGAAGCGCCCGGAGATGTAGCGCGCTGAGAGGACGGCTGCTGAGACCAAGGCGGCATCCTTGATCCGGACCCCGTGATGGACCTCGTAGCGCTCCTTCAACCCGCGCAAAATGCTGACGGTGTCCTCGACCGATGGTTCGCCCACGTATACCGGCTGGAAGCGTCGTTCCAGGGCCGGGTCCTTTTCGATGTGCTTGCGGTATTCGTCGAAGGTGGTGGCGCCGATGGCGCGCAGCTCTCCCCGCGCCAGCGCCGGCTTGAGCATGTTGCTGGCGTCCATCGACCCCTCGGCCGCCCCGGCCCCGATCAGTGTGTGCAGTTCGTCAATGAAGAGGATGATCCGGCCCTCCGACTGGGTCACCTCCTTGAGCAGGGCCTTCAGGCGATCCTCGAACTCGCCGCGAAACTTGGTGCCGGCCACGAGGGTGCCAAGGTCCAGGGCCACCAGGCGACGATTCTTGAGGGTCTCGGGGACATCGCCGGTGGCGATCCGCTGGGCCAGGCCCTCCACGATGGCGGTCTTGCCCACCCCGGGATCCCCGATCAAAACCGGGTTGTTCTTGGTCCGCCTGGCCAGAACCTGCATGGTCCTGCGGATCTCGTCATCACGCCCGATCACCGGGTCCAGCGTGCCCTCGCGAGCTCGCTGGGTGAGGTCGATCGCATAGCGCTCCAAGACCTGAAACTTGCTCTCGGGGTTCGGATCGGTGACCCGCTGGCCGTGGCGGACTGCCTCCAGCGCCGACTCCAAACGCTCGTGGGTGACGCCGGCGGTCCTGAGGATTCCAGCCACCGGGCCGCCGGTGCGCTCCGCCAGGGCCAGCAGCAGATGCTCGGTGCTGCAGTACTCGTCCTGCAAGCGCTCCATCTCTTCCCAGGCGCCTCGGAGCACCTGCTCCAGCTCTCGGGACGCGACCGGGGTGGCCCCCTGCTGCCGTGGCCGACCCTCCAGATCCGCCTCCACCCGTACCCGCACCTGGGTCGGGTCCGCCTCCACCTGCCGCAGCAGCGGGGCGACGATTCCGTCCGGCTGGTCAAGGAGCGCCAGCAGCAGATGCTCCGGATCGGTCTCTGGATGCTGGTACCGGGTCGCCAACTGAGTGGCCCCTTCGAGTGCTTCCTGGCTGCGCTGGGTGAATCGGTCGAGTCGCATAAAAAGTCCCCCGGACGGCGGAATCGCTTACATCTGACGTATACCCGGGCTGGGCGAATGACCAAACCAAAGGCAGCTACTTCGAACCTTGGTTTCGTCCATCACACACCACCTGCCGGCAGCGAGGAGCCAGCCGAACCGTGGGCGCCCAGACAGGGGTCACCCGTCGGCTGCGCCAGGACCCGTGACGGCTAGGTGGACCGAGCGGCATCGACCGCCGCGGGCCGGAACTGGTCAGATGTCGGCGCGCAGATAGGTCTGGGGGCCATAGCGCATCTGCTCGGGCCGACCCTTGGGACCCATCACAAAGGTCACCTCCTCTCCCCGATACCCGTAGTCCTCGTGATCGGCGATGAGGAAGCGGAAGCGACTCCCCGCCGGGGTCAGGCGGGCGGCCTCACGTAGCGGAAGGTCAGAAGTCGGGTCCACCAGGTAGAGGCTCTTGTGGATCCGTACCACCAACCACTCTCCCCAGCCGGCGCGGTACTGGCCAGCCAATCGGCCCAGGTCGGCTCGGGAGGGACCGGCCGCGGCGACTCCCACTGGCGTCCAGAGACTTCGGACCCGGTTCACGGTGTGGAAGAAGGCGTCCACGCCCAACCCGGGCAGGGCGCCGAGGGTGTTGCTGAGCACTGCGGCCGCCAGACCGAGGTCGGGATCGAAACCGATCTTGGTGTTGAAGCCGGCATAGCCGCCGCTGTGGCCGCGCAGGGAGCTCCCTTCCACGGTCCAGAGCATCCACCCGTAGCCGTGGTGGGGCTCGGACTCCCGCTGCCACTGACTCCGCTGCATCTCGCGTTTGCTGAGGTCGGAGAGCAGGCGCAGATCCCCTGAAAAGTGGGCCTCCTGATAGCGCAGAAGATCAGGGACAGTGGAGATCAAACCGCCGGCGGGCTCGAATGCCCTCGCCTCGGTCGCTGCCGCCGCCCGATACGACTCTCCGGGACGCCTGGTCCAATACCCGGTGGCCAGGGTGGAGCGCAACCGGGGAGTCACCCTGGTCCCGGAGCTGCCCATGTCCAGAGGCTCCAGGACCCGCTTGGCCACCGCCTCCGCAAAACTCTGGCCGGTCAGGTTCTCGACGATCTCCCCCAGCAGGGCGTAGGCGATGTTGGAGTAGCGAAACCCACTGGCCGGAGCGGCAAAGGTCGGATGCTGCGACAGGTCCCGGCGCAGGGTCGCCCGGTCTGGCAGGTCGTCGTCGGCCCATGCCCCAGATCCGTCCCGGATGATGCCGCTGCTGTGGGTGAGGAGATGGCGCACGGTGACCCCGGTTTGGTCCATGGACTCCGCCAACCAGGGCAGGTGGCTGACCACCAAGTCGTCGAGGCGCAGCTCGCCCCGCTCCACCAGCTGCATGATCAAGGTGGCGGTGAAGGTCTTGGTGATGGAAGCGACGCGGTAGCCGGTGCGACTCACCTCCGCCGCCTCCCCAGTTCTCAGGTCGGCCTGGCCCAGGGCGCCAGCGAGGACCTGGCGACCCCGATGGCTCACCCCATAAGAGATGCTGGGAACCTCTGCCATAAGGGCTCGGAAGCGTAGCCAACGCTCAAACGCCGCCGCGGAGTCGGAGATCTGCTCCCAGCTGAGGGTCACCGTACGACCTCACGCGACCACTGCCGTCCCGCGCTCACCGCATCCTCCGACTGTGCTCGCTGCGGATCCCGACCGGCAGCGTCGCCAGCCCTGCCCGGCCGACCAAGTCCGCGTCCGATTCTAGCCGTGGGCCGACAGCACCGCCCCCGCCCCGTCCACCGACCCCTTTGGCATCGCTTGATCTCAAGCTGACTCCGGCCGACCCGCCGGCTGACGGTAGCACGCCTTGTATCTACGGTCCTCCGCGCCGCCCGATGAAGTGAGTCACGGACCTGACGTTAAAACTTGGCAACGGCCATCGAGTTCAACCCAACGCGCCTCGCCCTCCTAGGTACCGCTCAGGTTATGAGCGGGCCGCGTCCCCGCTCGCGCACCGTTCCAGCGGCCCGTGGGGCAGGCATCCCAGCGGCGAGTGCTGGCCCAAAACCAACAGCGGACCGGAACCTCCGCGCGGTCAAGCGCAGGTGCTGGCTCCCGAGTCAGCCGCGATCGCGGCGCTGTGGCAAAGCCGCGCCGGGCCCGGTCTACGAGCTCCGCCGCGCCACGGAATTCCTGCCGCAAGCTAAGACCGGACATCCGCTGGGCCGTCGCCCCGCGCTGACGATCCCGCGCTGACCGTGTCGACCGTCAGCGCGAGGTCAGGAACAGGGCAGCCAGCCCGTTCCGGGCAGGCCTTTCAACCTGCTGGAGGGCGCGGGCGGCGGACAGCGACTAGAAACGCGGTCTAATGCCCAGACCGGCTGGCCCCAATGGAGAGTCAGCTCAAGGTCAGCTGACGACCAGGGTCCACTCGAGCCCCTGGCGCTTCGCCTCCCAGGTCGAGCCGGAAGCGGGGCCGCACCCGACCGGCTGACAACGGCGCCCCCGGGACCCGGTCGAGCTACCGGCCAGCAAACCATGTCCCGATCAGTTCCGCGGTCTGCCGAGGCTCTTCGAACGGGAAAAGATGGTCCCGATCCGAGAGCACCCTAAGTTCGATTCGTGGATAGGATGCCAGCTGCTCTCGGGCCGGGGGCAGCGCCACCTGCTTGTCCTGGTCTCCCCACACCACCAGGGTGCGGTCGGCCAACAGGCCCAAGCCCGGCAGTAGCAACGACTCCGGGTGGAATCTGAAGGGCCTCATCAGCCGGGGGATCGTGTCCAGATCTGACCCTCGGCCGAAGCGCTTACTGACGGCATAGCGGTACCCGACCAGGTCCTGCCCCACCTGCACCGGCCCCCAGCTCACCCCGCGAATATCAGGTTCGTCACGGGCGACCTGCCGCCCCATCTCGCTTCGGTCGAGGGCCCAAAGCAGGTCCATGATCCCCGGCGCCATCGCCAGCGCCCACTGAGCGGGCAGGTGTGGCGACAGGCCGACGGGCGCCAGCAGCGCCAGCTTTCCGACCCGGTCGGGGTTGTCCACCGCGAAGCCGCCAGCCGCCAACCCACCGAGCGAGTGCCCCACGAGGTCAAAGCCTTCGATCCCGAGCGCTGCTGCCACCTCGGTCACCACCTGGTTCCAAGCCGGCCTGGGATGACCCGCAAAGCGCACCGAGTCACTGAGACCGGATCCGGGCCGGTCGATGGCCACCACCCGTCGGCCCTTCGCCAGCTCGGTGATCAGGCCGCAGTAGCTACCGGCGCTGGCGCCCAAACCGTGCAGGAATATCAACGGAGGGTCCCCCTCCCCGAGCTCCAGGGCGTGAATACGGCCGACCCCGGTGGAGATGTAGGTGTGGGTGCCGCTGGCCCCTAGATCGGCCAGCAATTGGTCGAGGATGGCCTCGATTTCACCCTGGGCAGCCCCGACGGCGGACCGGCCGCGGGCCAGTCCAACCGCCGTGACGTAGCCGCCCATGGCCAGGGCACCCAACCCCGACCCGATGGCAAAAACCCTTGGAGCTGGCTTCAAACTTCCTTGAACTCGGCGTCCACCACGTCCCCGTCGCCGCCGGATGCCTCACCCGAGCCGCTGGCTGCGGGGGGAATGTCCTCGCCACCCGCCCCATCGCCAGATGGAGATCCGGTGTTGGCGTAGACGGCCTCGCCCACCTTCTGGATCGCCGAGGACAGCTCCTGCTCACGGCTCTGCATGTCGACCACGTTCTTGGCCGCGATCGCCGACTTGAGAGCCTCGATCTTCGCTTCGATCTCGCTCTTGAGCTCTTCTGTCAGCTTGTCGCCATGATCACGCAGGGTCTTCTCCGAGCTGTAGACCAACGAGTCACAGCGGTTGCGCAGAGTGACCTCCTCCGCCCGCTTGCGGTCGTCCTCGGCGTTGGCCTCGGCCTCCTTGACCATCCGCTCCACCTCCGCCTTCTGCAGAGTGGTGGATCCGGTGATCGTCACCTTCTGCTCCCGGCCGGTACCCCGGTCCTTGGCGGTGACGTTGAGAATGCCGTTGGCGTCGATGTCGAAGGTCACCTCGATCTGAGGCAGGCCCCGGGGCGCGGGCGGTATCCCGTCCAGCATGAACCGACCAAGGGTGCGGTTGTCCCGGGCCAATGGCCGCTCCCCCTGCAGGACCACGATCTCGACCGAGGACTGATTGTCGGCAGCGGTCGAGAACACCTGGCTCTTGCTGGTGGGAATGGTGCTGTTGCGCTCGATCAGGCGGGTGTTGACCTCGCCCTCGGTCATGATCCCCAGGGAAAGGGGTGTCACGTCCAGCAGCAGGACGTCCTTGACCTCGCCCTTGAGGACTCCCCCCTGGATCGCCGCGCCGATGGCCACCACCTCATCTGGGTTGACACCCCGGTGGGGATCCTTCCCGGTCATGCCCTTGACCAGCTCCTGGATCACCGGCATCCGGGTCGAGCCGCCCACCATGATGACCTCGTCCAATTCAGAGATCTTCATATTGGCGTCTTTGAGGGCACTCTCGAAGGGCCCCTTGCAGCGGTCGGTGAGATCCGCCGTGAGCTGCTCGAACTTGGCGCGCGAGAGCTTCAGGTCCAGGTGCTTGGGACCGTTTTGATCCGCGGTCACGAACGGTAGGTTGATCTGGGTCTCCTGCATCTGGGAGAGCTCTACCTTGGCCTTCTCGGCGGCCTCGGTGAGACGCTGCAGAGCCTGCCGGTCTGACTTGAGGTCGATGCCCTGATCGCGCTTGAACTCCTCGGCCATCCAGTCCACGATCCGGCGGTCGTAGTCGTCACCACCCAGGTGGGTGTCACCGTTGGTGGACTTGACCTCGAAGACGCCCTCCCCCACCTCCAAGATGGAGACGTCAAAGGTGCCGCCACCCAGGTCGAAGACCAGAATCTTCTCGGATTCCTTGCGATCCAGCCCATAGGCGAGAGCGGCCGCGGTGGGCTCGTTGATGATCCGCAGCACATTCAGACCAGCGATCTGCCCGGCATTCTTGGTGGCCTGCCGCTGGGCATCGTTGAAGTAGGCCGGCACCGTGATCACGGCGTCCGTGACCTTCTCGCCGAGGTAGGCCTCGGCGTCGCCCTTCAACTTCTGAAGGATCATGGCCGAGATCTGCTCTGGCGTGTAGTTGGTGCCCTCGACGTCGACCTCAGCTCGCCCATCCTTGCCGGCCACAACCGCGTAGGGCACGATCTTTCGCTCGCCCTCAACCTCGTTGAAGAGCCGGCCCATGAAGCGCTTGATCGAGTAGACGGTGTTCTCGGGGTTGACGGCCGCCTGGCGCCGAGCCAACTGCCCCACCAGCCGCTCTCCGCCCTTGGTGAATGCCACCACCGACGGAGTGGTCCGACCACCCTCGGTGTTGGGGATCACCACCGGCTCGCCACCCTCCATGACGGCAACAACCGAGTTGGTTGTACCCAGGTCTATTCCAACGGTCTTGGCCATTGAGTCTCGAAGCCTCCGTTCTAGTCTGGAGTCGGGGGCCGCACCTTACCGGCCCGTCCGCTGCTTCTACCCTACCGCAGCCGGGAGTCCCCCAAACCAGCCCCCCCACCGGCAGTGGGCCAACTCGGCGATCATTGCTGACCAGATGATCGACCATGCTCCCACTCCCCGGCGGCGGCCAGCGCTGGCCG
>JABEUU010000113.1 GCA_013044295.1 Candidatus Dormiibacterota bacterium | reverse complement strand
TCGACCTAGTCCCCACCATCGCAGATTGGCGTTGGACAGAGTGGGGACACGCTGACTCAGATGGGTCGGCTGGATCGTGGGGCAAGGCTCTGCCGGCTCGGACTAGCCGTGATCGACTCCCAGCCACCTGGATCGCCATGGCCGAAGGCCAGCCAGTCGGCTCAGTCAGCCGGGCCGAGCACGACATGCCCGACCGACCGGACTTGGCGGCGATGTCGCCCTGGCCGGCGGGCCTCTATGTAATGCCAACCCACCGGCGCCTCGGTATCGCCACCCAGCTTCCCAGACCTCCTGACCACGGGGCTGTGCTCGGAGTAGAGGGACGTCGGTTTTGCTGGCACGACTGGAGCAAGTAGGTGACGTTGAAACTGTCACGTGCCAGTGCCCTGATCTCCCTGCTGCTGTTGCTGGGGACAGGATCCGGACTATCTGGGTGTGGTCATGGCTCGCTTGGAACTCCTTCACTGGTCAGTTCCACAGCTTACGAGCTGGCCATATCAAACGGGCACCCGTACATGAGATCCCGTTATGAGTGGGTGGAGGCAGACGGGGCTAGGCTTTACGGGTGGGAAAGTGGGCAGAGTGTGCTTCTCCAGAGCGGCGGTTTCAAAGGGGAGTACTACATCATTGAGGTTACTGGTCGGTTCAAGGTTCCAGGCGAGGGAGCAGAGTCGGTCGGCCTAGCGCTTGAGCACACTACTTGGACGGTGGACTCGGCAACGAAGTTCAAGGAGTTCCAAGAGCAGATTGGCTGGGGGAAGAGACCCGTAAGTTTGAGACGGCTAGGTGATGTGCACAGCGCCATCTTGCCGCCGTACCCCCGGGTGCGTCGAGGATATGTTCCCAATGTGCTTGGGATGAACCCGCCCGCAGCAGTGGCTCTTCTCACGGATGACGGATATTCCGCAAAGTTGCGCATGCGGGTAGACACTCGATTTCCGCTCAACGCCGTGAACGGTGAAGTCCCCGCACCTGGCCGCAAGAGTCCTGGGAGACTCGTGACTTTGACGTACAGTGGATGAGAGGTCTGGAGTGCGCTTTCATGCCTCTGGACAAGTGAGCGCGGCATCCAAGCGGCACGCGCCAACGGCAGGCTGTAGCGGTATAGATGTGGGTCGTCAGGGAGGGCACACCAGTTCCGTCTGCCGGTCCTGTCACGGTAGGCCAGAGTTCTGGTAGCCGGGATGCCGGGTGCGACCCAGAGACAGCGGGAGCAGCAGCCGCCAAGCCCCAAACGCCGCTCGGGGGAACTGGACGCGCTGTCGCAGAGCGTCCTCAAAGCCGCTCGGCCTCCCCTCGAACACAGCTCCGGCAAGCGTCATGTCGTCAGGCTGCCACGCCACGCCAACCCCATCGCGGCAGCAATGCTCCGCACGCTTGGCGGCCCGGAGATCACAACCGGGCGACCGGCCCGCCCCGGTGCCTCCACAATGGGGACGATCGGATACCAGTTGCCGGCGTTGTGATCCGGTGCCTAAAAAACTCGCATGGGTCTCGTCGCGCGGCCAGCGACTAGTCCGGTCTCGCTCGATCTGCCCAGAACCGGCAAATCGATGCATGATTCCTGACGAGCCATCTGGAGCTTGAACTCCTGGACCTCCCCACCCGGGCGGACTGGTACTTGGCCTGTTATCGCCGCCCAGATACTCCGGTGCGTGCCATGGGCGAGGCTCTTCCCCAGGAAGCCAAAGTTGTCCAATGCGACAGACGGCGACAGCAAGACGCTAGTCGGAGAGGACGAGCCTCTTAGCGGGAACAAGAGAGCCTGGCTGACTATTTGGCGCTTAGCCATCCAGAACTGTCGAATGCTAATGAGCGGAATACAAGGCTATCGCCCACAATCGTGGCGGTTACCATGGGGCGGTCAAGGCTCTCGAGAAAAGTCGAGCCCCTTACATGGCCACCCCAGAATTGGACACAGGGGCACTTTGATCTCGACGGGAGCATTGATGGCGAGTGGTTTGGTCGCCACGCAGCTGCACTTGACGGCAACCGTGACGGCAACCTCCGCGTCCCCCCAGGTGGAGTCCGGGGGGCCCATTCTGATGGGCGTCATGGATCCAGTGGGCACAGCCGCGCCGTTGGGCTGGTCTGAGGCGCAATGGGGCTCCGCGGGCGTCCCGCGGGTCACATGCTCACGCGGCTGTCTCAGAACCCAACTTGAACCGCTCGAGTCAGTGTCGGCGCGCACTCAACCTCGTCGCTGCAGGCCACCCTTCCAGTGGACAAATAGCCCGGGGGTCCGCGCCGCGGACCCGGCCCTACCCTGACGTGTGCTCGGAGGACCGTGTTTGCAGTGCCCAGCGCTCCGGCTCTCGAAGGGCGCACCACGGCGCGGTTTCGAGCGCGTGCGGAGCGGCCCCGGCCGGCAACCCCAGGCGCCGGTCGCTATCCGCCACGAGCCGGAGGCGCGCCCAGCTATGCGCATCGCGAGTCAGGGGCACACCGACCGAGTCATCGGAGCGGGGCGGGTCCGGTGCCGCGAGGTGCTGAGGAGCGATCCTCCCGCTGAAGGCAGGGCGCCGACATTCCTCAGCCATCGCACCTTGGGACATTCATATCCACGAGTCAGCACGTCTTTGAGGCCACCCGCGCCGCCAATGAGGCGGAGAGCGGGTGGCCTGATGCATGCGCCGAGGCGGAGAGGGCGGCTTCGGCCCACCTCGGCCGCTTCATCAGGAGGGCCAGAGTCGCCGCCGGCTTGGGGCAGCGGCCAACCCCAGTCGAGCTCAGCGGGAGCTGGTGTGGTCCAGCCCTCGTGAGCAGGGCGGGCCTGCCAGACAGAATGGCGGTCGGCCGGGTGTCGGCGCCGCGCGGCAGGTGCCGTTCCATCGGCCCAATGCCACCAGGGGTGCTTGTAACACCCTGGTGGCAAAGTACATGGGCTCTAGATCAGGACGAGATCGAATGAGGGTGGTTCATCTCCTCACCTCTGGAGTGGGCACGATCCACG
>JABEUU010000112.1 GCA_013044295.1 Candidatus Dormiibacterota bacterium | reverse complement strand
GCCAGGCCGGCCTGGCCGTGGTGGTGGTCGGCCACGCGCAGCACTCTGAGGTTCAAGGCGTGGTGGGCTGGGCCGGCGCCGGCGCCGGCTCGGTGGTGGAGGTGGTGGCCACCGTCGAAGAGGCCTCCCGGCTGCCATTCCGCGAGCAGCGTGGAGTGCTCTGCCAGAGCACCTTTCCCCAGGACCGCTTTCGCGAGATCGTGGCCAGGATCCGGGAGCGCAGCGGCTCAGTCGAGGTCCGGGACACCACCTGCCCGGTGGTCAATCAGCGCCAGCGGGAGGCGGTCGCCAGCATGCTCGATGATGTCGACATGGTCCTGGTGGTCGGCGGCCGTGGCTCGGCCAACACCAGCGCCCTGGCCGCCACCTGCGCCAGCCGGCGCCCCACCCATCACGTCGAAAGCGCCGCTGAGCTGCGCCCGGAGTGGTTCACGCCCGGGCATCGAGTCGGGATCACGTCCGGGACATCCACCCCCCAGTGGGTGGTGGACGAGGTGGAGGCTGCCTGCCGTGATCTCTGAGACCACCGCCATGGAAGTAGGCGACGCGGACCGCAGCCGGGAGCTGGCGGCGGCCGCCCAGGCGATCATGGGCCGCTACCAGGAGCGGATCGTAGAAGGCCTGCAGGAGGCCACCGAGCTACTGCCTCCGGAAATGCTCGAGCCCTCCCGCTACCACCTCGGCCTGCAGCCCGGAGCACGGCCCGGCAAGGCGCTCCGGCCCACCCTGACCATGATCCTGGCCGAGGGCCTGGGGGGGCCGGCGGGATGGGCCGCGCCCCTGGCGGCCGCGGTCCAGCTGGTGCATGACTTCTCCTTGGTCCACGACGACATCGTGGACGAGGACCAAGCCCGGCGGGGCCAGCCCGCGCTCTGGGTGAAGGATGGGATGCCGACCGCGCTCAACACCGGCGATGCGCTCCTGACCACGGCCTTTCTTATGATCTCCGGTTCCCGGGTCCCCGCGGAGATCTCCCAACAGGCGTGTTCAAGCCTGGGCACCGCCACTTTGGAGATGGTGGGCGGCCAGCAGGCCGACATCGCCGCCACCGGCCAGCCGCCGGCCGAGTTGAGCGCCTATCTGCGGATGGTCGAGCTCAAGACCGGGGCGCTGCTGGGGGCCGCCACCGCCCTGGGGGCGATCGCGGCGGGTCGGACCTCCGAGACGATCGCCGCCTGCGAGTCTTTCGGCCGCACCCTGGGGATCGCCTTTCAGCTGCGCGACGACACCCTGGGCGTCTTCGGGGACGCTGAGGAGACCGGCAAGCCGGTGGGCAACGACCTGCTCCGCGGTAAGCAGGGCCTGCCCCTGCTGCTGGCGCTCAATGGCAGTGGTGACCTGGCCGAGACCGCCCGCGCCTGGCTGCGGCCAGGGGGCCTTACCGCCCCTGAGCTCGGCCCGGCCGTGGCGCTCCTTCGGGCCCAGGGCGTGGCCGAGCGCTGCCAGGGCCTGACCACCACCTGGACCGAGCGCTCCCTGGTGGCCCTGGCCCGGCTGCCCCTTGAAGGCCGGGTGGCGGCGGATGTGGAGCTGCTCTGCCGCTGGCTCGGAGAGCGCTGGAGTTGACGCTCGACCTGCGATCCCAGACGGAGCCCTCCGATGAAGCGGTCGACGCCACCCGGGCCGCCGTCGACCGGGCCGTGGCCAACCTGCTGGCGCGCCAGCTCCCTGACGGTTCCTGGATGGGCGAGCTTGAGAGCAACGCCGCGATCACGGCGGAATACCTGCTGATGCGCCGTTATCTGGAGGTCACCGACACGGCCCGCGAGGCGGCGGCGATCCGCTATCTGCGCTCTCAGCAGCAGGCTGACGGAAGTTACTCCATCGCCCCCGGGGTTGACGGCGACGTCAGCGTGACCGCCGAGGTGTGGGTGGCGATGCGGGCGGCGGGGGTGCCCGCCGACGACCCGGCCGTGGCGGCCGCACGCAGGTTCGTGGCCGACCACGGCGGGATTCACGCCACCCGGGTCTTCACGCGCATCTGGCTGGCCCTAGGGGGGCTATGGCCGTGGTCCGAGCTCCCGGTCGTCCCCCCCGAGTGGGTGCTGGTGCCAGGACACCGGATCGGGAGCATCTACGACCTCGCCTCGTGGGCCCGCGCCACCACCGTGCCGTTGGCGATTCTGCGCACCCTCGAGACCGTCTTCCCACTCGCTGGCCCGAGCCGCTCCGAGCTGCCCCTCGGCGCACCGGTGCCACCGGTGGGCAGCCTGACCTGGAGATCGGTCGACCGCCTGGTGCGGCTCTACGGCAAGCTGCCCAAGATCGGGCTTCGCCGGCTGGCTCTGGCGGAGGCGGAGCGTTGGGTGGTCCGGCATCAGGAGCGCGACGGTTCATGGGCAGGCATCCAACCCCCCTGGGTGTACGGGCTGATGGCCCTGCGGGCGCGCGGGCATGGCCTCGACTACCCGGTGCTGCGGCGGGGGCTGGAGGCTCTGGACACATTCGGAATCGAGGATGAGCAGGGATTCCGGCTTCAGGCGTGCGTGTCCCCGGTCTGGGACACCGCGCTGGCACTCTGGGCCCTCCTCGACGCCGGCCTCGACCGCGACCACCCGGCGGTGCGCCGAGCGGTGGACTGGCTGGTGGACCGGGAGGTCCAGGGCCTGGGTGATTGGGCGGTTCACGTCCCGGGGGTGGCTGCCGGCGGCTGGCCCTTCGAGTTCTACAACGACCAGTACCCCGACACTGACGACACCGCGATCGTGCTCTGCGCCCTGGACGCCGCCGGTCACCGGCGCGACGACGGCACCCCCGCCGGGGCGGCCATGACCAGAGCCGTCAACTGGCTGCAGGCCATGCAGGGCTCGGACGGAGGCTACGCGGCCTTCGACCGTGACAACAACCGCCACTGGGTCGAGCGCCTGCCGATATCCGACTTCGGCGAGGTGTTGGACCCACCCAGCCCCGACGTCACCGCTCACGTGGTGGAGGCATTCACCCGCTGCGGGGGAGCGGAGCTGGCTCGGCGACGGGCCCTGGCCTGGCTGCGGGCGTCGGAGGAGGGTGCCGGCGCCTATTTCGGACGGTGGGGAGTGAACTACGTGTACGGCGGAGCCGCGACCGCCACCGCCCTGGCCGCCGCCGGCGAGCGCGCCGACCGGGAGCGGCTGCTGCGCCTGGGCCGCTGGGTCAGGCGCCACCTTCATGACGACGGAGGCTTCGGCGAGTCGGTGCTCTCCTACCACGATCCGCGCCACATCGGCCAGGGTGAGGCGACCCCCTCGCAGACCGGGTGGGCGCTGCTGTCCCTGCTGGCCGCCATCGAGGGCAGCCAGGGGCTGGACGGCGGCGATGAGCTCGAGGGCGCGGCGCTGGCCGCCGCCGACTGGTTGGTGCGGCAGCAACGGGAGGACGGCAGCTGGAGCGACCGCCTCTTCACCGGGACCGGATTCCCGCGCGCCTTCTACCTGCGCTACGAGATGTACGCGACCGTCTTTCCCCTGATGGCGCTGGCGCGGGTGGTCGGCCCGGACAAGGGCTTGAAGGGGCCGTCGTGACCCTCGGCATCGTCCCCGAGCAGGCCGCGGTCAAGCTGCCCGACTACACCCTGGACCGCCAGCGCGAGGCCCGAGCGGCGGAGAACTTTCCGATTGCGGCCTGGATGCTGCGGCCCTCCCGGCGCGAGGCACGAGCTGCCATCTATGGCTTCTGCCGCCTGGTGGACGACATCGGCGACGAGCAGCTGGGCGATGCCCGGGCTCAGCTCGGCCTCTGCCAGGAGGAGCTGCGGGCCTGCTACCGCGGGCGGCCCGAGCACCCGGTTTTCCGGCGGCTCGAGCCGGTCATAAGGCGCCATCAGCTCGCTCCCGAGCCGTTCGAGCGCCTGATCCAGGCCAACCTTCAGGACCAGGAGAAGCTCCGCTACCAGAGCTGGGAGGAGCTCCTGGACTACTGCTCCCTCTCCGCCAACCCGGTGGGCGAGCTGGTGCTGGCGTTGGAGGGTATCAGCGACTCTGAGCGGATCCACCTGTCCGACTCAGTCTGCACCGGCCTGCAGCTGGCGAACATGTGGCAGGACGTGGCTTCGGACCGCGCCCGCGGACGGCGCTACCTCCCGTTGCAGGTGCTCCTCCAGCACGGCGGCTCAGAGCAGGAGTGGTGGAGCGGAACCGCCACCTCCGGCCAGCGCGCGGCCCTGGCCGAAGCGGTGGGCCGAGCTCGCGCGCTGCTCTTTGAGGGCTGGCCGCTGGTCGGGAAGGTGCCGGGGCTGATGCGGGTGGAGATGGCCTCCTTCATCCTGGCCGGCCTCGCCGCGTCCGACGCGGTGGTCCAGGCGGGCGATTTGGTCTTCACCCAGAAGGCCCGGCTCGGCCGTGGGGTCCGGCGGCGGGCGGTGCTGCGGGCGGCAACCGCTTGGCGCAGCCAGGCGCCCCCAACCCAAAGATGAGCGCCGACCCAGCCGAGCTGGAGATCGCCTACCGGGCCTGCGCCCGCCAGGTCCGTCGCTCGGCGGCCAACTTCTACTACGCGTTCCAGCTGCTGCCCGCCGGCAAGCGTCGGGGCCTCCACTCCCTGTACCGATTCTGCCGTGGGGCCGACGACATCGCCGATGGCCCGGGCGGGCCAGAGCTGCGACGGCAGCAGCTGGAGGATTACCGGCGGGCGCTGACCGCGACTCTGGCCGGCAGCCCTCCGGACCTGGGCTGGCTCACCCTGTCCGACACCGCCGCCCGGTTCCAATTGCCGGCGCGCATCCTCAACGACGTCATCGACGGCTGCGCCGCCGACTGCGCCCCCCTGGAGATCCGGACCGAGGCGGACCTGGCCCGGTACTGCTACGGAGTCGCCGGCTCGGTGGGACTGCTGAGCTCGGCGATCTTCCGCTACCAGGATCCGGCGGTGCCCGAGCTGGCGGTCCGGCTGGGCCAGGCGATGCAGCTGACCAACATCCTGCGAGATCTCAAGGAAGACCTCCTCAACGGGCGCTGCTATCTGCCCCTGGATGACCTCCACCGCTACGGCCTGGAGCCGGCCGACCTGCTCGCGGGCGGGTCTGGCCAGCGGTCCAGCGGATACTTCCAGCTGATGCGCCACCAGGTGGCCCGCGCCCGCGGTCACTTCCAGGTGGGGATCCGCCTGGTGCCACTGGTGGAGCGCGACGCCCGGGGCTGCCCGGCGGCGCTGGCGGCCCTCTACCAGACCCTCCTCAGCGAGCTCGAACGACGCGACTTCGACGTCCAGACTGAGCGCATATCGCTCTCGCCGGCGCGCAAGGTGGGGCTGGCGGCAAAAGCCTGGCTGTGGGCCTCCCTGGCGACTTGATCGGGCCCACCGGATGAAGGTGGTGGTGGTCGGCGGCGGCCTGGCCGGGGTCAGCTGCGCCCTGGAACTCGCCGACCATGGGCACCGGGTAAGTCTGCTGGAGAGGGCTCCCCAACTGGGCGGCCTGTGCCGTTCGGTGGTCGACCCGGTCGCGGGCCGGGTCGACACCGGCCAGCACGTCTATCTGGGCAGCTGCACCGCCCTGGAACAGTTTCTTGGGCGGATCGGTGCCCGACCCCAGCTCAGCCAGCGCCGCCTGGCCCTGGTGGTGGTGGACCCTGCCAGCGGGGTCTCCCGGCGCCTCGGGGCGGCTCCCCTGCCTGCCCCCCTACACCTGCTGCCGGTGCTGCTGGGCTGGCCCGGGCTTGGCCCTGCGGCAATGGCCCAGGCGGCGCGCATCCGAAGCTCCCTGAGGCACGGCGACCACGGCCATCTGGACCAAGTCCCGGCCAGGTCCTGGTTGGAGAGCCTGGGCCAGGCGGAGGCGATCATCGAGAACCTGTGGGAGCCCTTCCTGGTCTCCGCCTGCAACGTCAAACTGGAGCGGTGCAGCGCGGCCGTGGCCGCCTTCGTGATTCGCCAGGGGCTGCTCAGCTCGCCTCTGGCCGGAGCCATCCGGGTGCCCGGCACCGACCTCACCGCCTGGCTGCACCCGCCAGCTGACAGAGCACTCCAGCAGGCCGGCGTGGAGGTGCGGCTGCGCTCGCGGGCGGCCGCGGTCACCCGCCTGGAGAGTGGCGCATTCGAGATCGTGGACTCGGACGGCGGCCGGGTGGCGGCTGACTTGGTCGTGCTGGCGACGGCGGCTCAGCAGGCGAGCCGGCTGCTTCGGGAGGGAGGCCTGGTCGAACCCCGGGTGGAGGCTGCCGCCCGGTTGGCTGACTCACCCATCGTCAACGTCCACCTCTTCACCGACCGACCCTTCCTGCCGGGTCCGATCGTTCTGGTGCCCAGATCCCCCTTGCAGTGGATGTTCGACCGCTCCGCGCTCGACCGGAGCCACGGAGACGGGCCATTTCACTCCGCCATCTCCATCTCGGCTGCCGATGTGGAGATAGGAATTCCCGAGGACGAGCTGATCGCCCAGATGTGGCGGCTGTGCCAGAGCACCTTCCCGGGTGCATCGCGGGCTCAGCTGCTGCACGCCAGGGTGACCCGTGAG
>JABEUU010000111.1 GCA_013044295.1 Candidatus Dormiibacterota bacterium | reverse complement strand
TGGGTCCAGTTAGAGTGAGTCGGGGGCGGTTTTGGGCTAGATTCCTCGGGGAGGCTGAGTTCGCGTGATCAGAACGCTGGTGGTGGCGGGGCCCCGCCAGGCCGAGGCCCTCGAGCCATGGCTCGACTACCTCGGCCGCAGCCGAGCGGTGGCGGTGGAATTGGTGAGCGACTTGGGCATGCTTGCCCGTCCCCACGGGTTCGACGTGGTGGTGGCCCACCCGGCCGAGTCCGAGCTGGACTCGGAGGCCGAGGCGGGGCTCCTGGAGTTCATTCTCGGGGGTGGTGGATTCATAGGCCTGCACTGCACCAACTCCAGATGGGGCAGGTCTCCCGCTTATGCGCGACTGATGGGCAGCGCTCCCGGGTTGCCCCTGCCACGAGCCCAGGTGGTGAGCCGGGTGTGTCCGACCGACCATGACATCACCAGGCGGCTGGCGGGGGACCTAACTTTCGAGGACACTTGCTTTCCCCAGACGGAGCTGAGCGCTGACTGTGAGGTGCTGCTGAGCACCAATTGGCGCTCCTGTGAGCACCCGGTGGCATATGCCCGGGCTGCGGGGCGAGGCCGCGTCTTCCATTGCGGCCTCGGCGAGGACCAGTCGAGTTACGCCTACCCGCCTTTCCAGGAGCTTCTCTACCGAGGGGTCCGTCACGTGGCCGGGCTGGACGAGGCCGCTGGAATCGGGATCGGAATGCTTGGCTTCGGCGCCATCGGCACAGAGCACACCGCAGCTATTGATCAGGTTCCCGGGCTGGAGCTGAGAGCCATCTGCGACCGGAGCCCGGTGCGCGTGGCAGCTGCCATCCAGGCGGCTCCCGCGGTGCGTCCCGCCGCCGACCTGGACGAGTTGTTGGCCAACTCCGAGGTCGACATGGTCGTCGTCTCCACCCCGCCCAACACCCACGCGGCCCTGGCGCTGAGGGCACTCGATGCCGGCAAGCATGTGGTGGTGGAAAAGCCCTTTTGCCTCACTGGTCGGGAGGCCGACCAGCTGGTGGACGCCGCTGAGGCCAGCGGCCTGACCCTAACCGTCTACCAGAGCCGACGCTGGGACCCCGACTTTCTAGCCCTCCAGCAGTTGGTCTCCGAAGGAGGCTTGGGTGAAGTGTTCCACCTGGAAGCGTTCGTGGGTGGCTTCCAGCACCCCTGTCACTTCTGGCACTCGGATGCGGCCGTGAGCGGGGGCGTCATATATGACTGGGGTTCGCATTATCTGGACTGGATCTTGCAACTGATTCCCGCCGAGGTGGTCCAAGTGTCCGCCAGTCACCACAATCTGGTCTGGCACGACATCACCAACGATGATCACTTCGGGCTGCGCCTGCGATTCGAGGGGGGCGCGGAGGCCGAATTCATCCATTCCGACATCGCCGCCGCCCGCAAGCCGAAGTGGTATGTGCTGGGCACGAAGGGTGCCGCGGTGGGCCATTGGCGAACTGGAGTGATCTCAGTCAGGGGTCCCAACGGAGTCAGCCAGGAGACGCTCCCGGTGGCGGACCTTCCCTGCGAACTCCACTGGCTCCGCCCGGGGCCCGGAGACCGCAGTCACGACCAGACCATGGTCCTGCCCCCCAGCCCTCCTCAGGCCTTCTATCGCAACCTGGCCGGCCATCTGCTCGCCCAGGAGCCACTGGCGGTGACCCCCCAGTCGGCCCGACGTAACATCGCGGTCATGGAGGCGGCCACGCGGTCGGCCGCCCAGGGCCAGCCCATCGCGGTTGAAATTTGAGCCGACGGTCCTTGAGGTGGGGGATCCTGGGGGCAGCCCGGATCGCGGCTCAGGCGGTGGTCCCGGCGCTTCGGGAGGCCGGCGACCAGGTTGTGGTGATGGGTAGTCGGGACCTCAGGCGCGGCCGGGCGGCGGCCGCCCAGATGGGTATCCCGATGGCGGTGGAGGGCTACCAGGCCGTGCTCGAGCAGGACCTCGACGCCATTTACGTCCCCTTGCCGAATTCCCTCCACCGGCCGTGGGTGCTGGCGGCCCTGGCCAGTGGCAAACATGTGCTGTGTGAGAAGCCACTCGGGTTGACCGCCCGGGAGGCGGGGGAGATGGCGGCCGCTGCCCAGCGGGCGCATCTGGTGCTGGCCGAGGCGGTCATGTACCGATACCACCCCCGCTGGCAGTTGATCATGGATCTCGTCCACAGCGGAGAGCTGGGAGCCGTCCGGCAACTCTCAGGCGGCTTCAGCTTTCGGCTGCGCCCTCCCCCGGACGTGCGCTGGGAGGCGGACCTGGGTGGCGGCGCCCTCTATGACGTCGGTTCCTACCTGATCAACGCTGCCCGGTGGGTCGTGGGCCGGGATCCGGAGCGGGCGGTGGCGCTGGCCATTCCGCGCCGGGGCGTTGACGAGTCCACCAGTGTGCTGTTGGAGTTCGCTTCGGGGCCGGGCACCGCGGCCACCCTGGCCGCGCTCAGCTGCGGCTTCGCCACCGTCGGGTCGGAGTGGCTGCGGATCGAGGGCGACCAGGCGGTGCTGTCCGTCCCCAAGCCGTTCACGGCCTGGCATGAGGAACGGCCACCGATCTTGGTCGACAGCCCCTTGGGCCAGCGCCTTATCGACTCGCCTGCCGCCGACCCCTACCTGGAGATGGTGACCGCCTTCGGCCGGGCCGTGGAGGCGCTGGCGCCAGTTCAGACCAGTGCCGAGGACGCCATCGGCACCCTGGCTGTGATCGATGCCTGCCGGGCCAGCTGGCTCAGTGGGTCGTGGCAGGACCTGGAGGCGCGTAGGCCTGAAGCGTGATCTGGCAGTCGGGGGTTAGCAATCGCAGGGTCACCAGGCCGCTGCCAGGCCGGGTGTCCGTCACCCTGGTGACGCAGGAGCTGAGGAGCCGACTCCGGCCAACGCTGGCGGGCCACGAGACCTGGAGCAGGCTCCCGATCGGTGCCCCTGCGACGCTCGCCGTGAGTCGGCCCCGCGCCACGTCGTAGGCCATCGCCAGCAGCTGGCCGGGGGCGGCCCTGACGAAGGGTTGCGAGAGCACATCCAGCCACTTCATGTCAGCTGAGCCATGGCCGTTGACGACTCCCCAGCCGCCGGTGTCGTCCCACTCCCACCACGCCCAGCCGGTGAGGTGCCGGTTGGACAGCAGAATCTCATCGCGGGCCCAGCTGGCGGCGAGCGCGACTCGGTGGTCAATCCCGACCTCGCCGGCCCAGTAGGGCGCCGGCAGCTGGGCGGCCTCTTGTAGACCCTGCGCAAGCTCCTGTGCCAGTGGGCCGGGGTTGCCGGTGAACGTCGGCCCCAGAAGGCTGCCCGAGTACAGGTGGGTGGAGTAAACGAGGTCTTTGGCATGGAGCGGTCTGATGGCGGTGGGCAGTCCCCCGAAGAGGGTGCCCTCCACAACCATGAGGTGGTTGGGATCGGTCTTCGCAACCGCCGCTATGCCGGCCGCATAGAAGGGCCAGAGGAGGCGGGTGGCGAAGATGGCGGGCGGGATCGGGATCGGGTGAGGCTCGTTGTAGAGGTCGAAGGCCGCCACTGCCGAATCCGTGCGGAACTCCCGGGCCAGCTCTTGCCAGGCTCCCCAGTAGAGCCGTTGCCAGTTCGGGTATAGCCAGAAGTAGGCGAGGGCGGCGTTCACCGCTGGGGACAGATGCCGCTGCCAGGCCGCCTGGAGGCCCGGAAAGTGGATGTTGGGTATCCCCGGGACGCTCAGCCACGAGGGCGCGCCGCTGCCACCGAAGCCGACTCCGAAGTCCTCGGTGTGCATGTCCAGGACCGAGTAGAGGCCGTGACTGGCACACAGTGCGACCATAGCCCGGACCTGGTCCAGATAGGCCTGGCTGAAGTGCCCGGGAGTGGGCTCCAGCATCGACCAGGACACCGGGATCCGGACCACGTTGAACCCCTGGGACTCCATCAGGGCGGCATCCCTCGCGGACAGCGGCACCGGCAGCGCCTGCGACCCGGTCTGGAGCATGGCGGCGTCATTGAAGCCACGCAGGATCACGGTTTGACCGAGCTCGTTGACGATCCTGCCGTGCGCCACCAGTAACCATGGCAGCCCCGTGGCCGGCGGTCGGTTGGGGCGAACGGCGACCGCCAGGGCAGGGGCCGGGAGCCAAACCATGGCTCCCACTCCCAGGGCGGCGGCGAGCAGGCAGAGCGGCGCCGCCAGCCGCCCGGCACCTTGCCGGGCCGCCACTCGGGCAAGATTCCAGTGCACGCTCGAATTGTCCCCTAGCCTGGCGATGGCCGCTCCGCTCAGTCGGTCCCCGTTCCCCCGGAGGAAGTCGCCCCACAGGTTGGCCCCCCTTGGCCGCGTGTCCGGCTTCGGCCAGATCGCTGGTCGGAGAATCCGCCAACGGTCTTTCCGCCTGCGGCGGAAGCTCGCGCCGCATGCTCTGGAACGCGCCCCTGACCGAGCGCTCTCCTGGTCGAGAGGCACCAGGGACGATACGAAGCTCAGGGACGCTGGCCGAGGCAGGTAGTCGACGGGAGGTGGCTCCCCAACTTCCAGGTGGCCAGGCCCGCGAACTAGTGGAGCGCCCCCGACCGCGATGGCCGGCAACCATAGCCTGGGGGGTAGGCCGTAGCGGGTGGCGGCACGGCAATCCGGGGTCGCTCGAGCCGCCCGCGAGCCCAGCCCGCTCCGTGGCCTCTCAGCAAAGTGGGTCTCTGGTCAGAGCGCGCCCACGCCGGACCGGGCCGGGCCCTGGAAGGCGATGACGCCCTCGATGAAACGGCCGGTGCGGGCGTTGACCAGCACCAAGTAGAGGCTGATCTGTCCCGGGGCGGGGAGGTTGCCATTCCGATCTGGATTGGCCTGCAGGAGCACCAACCAGCACAGGGTTGGGTTCCGGCCCAGCGCGCCCCCGGCCAGGGATTGGGCGTTCACCAGCACCGCCTGCTGGACGTAGTCCTGGCGCCCTTGACGCATGGCGACCGAGATTGCCTCCGCCTGTGAGATCAAAGGACGCCCTCCGGGGTCGCTGAGCATGACTCCGCTCCGGCCGACCAGGGTAACTGTCTGGGGCAAAAGGCCCAGCCCGTCCGGTTGGGAAGGTGGCGACAGGGACAGGAGGGAGAGGGCTCCGAGACAGCCCAGAACCAACGCGAAGAGGGCGCCGGCCAGCGCTGGCCGCCGCCGGGGAGTGGGAGCATGGTCGATCATCTGGTCAGCAATGATCGCCGAGTTGGCCCACTGCCGGTGGGGGGGCTGGTTTG
>JABEUU010000110.1 GCA_013044295.1 Candidatus Dormiibacterota bacterium | reverse complement strand
TCGAGAACCCGGTCGGCCACCAGGGGCCAGGCGTATCCCACCGCCGTGGCCCGCCCCGCCTCACCCATCCGGCGTCGCTCCTCGGCGTCGTCGAGCAGATGGGCCAGCGCCATGGCCATGGCCCCCTCGTCGCCCGGGGGGACCAGCAAGCCCTCCCGCTGGTCGGTCATGACCTGCCGGAAACCGTCGATGGCGGTCGCCACCACCGGCTTCCCGCTGGCCATCGCCTCCAAGAGGATCACCCCGAATGACTCCTTGCCGGTGTTGGGCGCACAGTAAATGTCGGCGGCGGTGAAGTAGCCGGGCTTCTCGCGCTCGGGGACGAAGCCGAAGAAGCGGACGTCGGGGATGCCCTCCTCCTCCACCCGGCGCTCATAGCCGCGGCGAAGCGCCCCATCACCCACCACCGCCAGCTGGCAGTCGGCGCGGACCTGGCGCAGGAGTTGGTAGGCGTCCAGCATGGTCGAGAGCCCCTTGCGCTCCTCCAGGCGGCCCAGGAAAAGGATCGTCTTGCGCCGGGGATGGCCCACCCCGGCCGCCGGAGGCGTATCGGGATGGAACCAGCGGGGGTCGATGCCATTGGGGATGACGGTGTAGTCGCCCGGGAAATAGCGTGCCACGAAGGCGCGGGCCGGATCGGAGACGGCGATGCAGGCGTCCAGCCGCTTGAACTGGCGGCGCAGGATTGGGCGGCCGTAGTAGTAACCCAGGTTCTGGCGGGCGTAGGCGTGGAAGGTCCCCACTGCGGCGCTGGTCTGGTTGAGCCGCAGCACCGTCACCGGCAGGGCCGGCATCAGGGGCTCATGGATGTGCAGGACGTCGAACGCCTCTCTGGCCAGCACCTCACGGATCTTGCGAGAGAGGTGGAAGGAGAGCGAGATCCGCGCCACCGAGCCGTTGCTGGGGACCGGGATTGGCCGGCCCAGGGCCACCAGTCCCTCCACCGGGGTCCGGTGGGTTCCCGCTGCGGGAGCCAGCACCTTCACCTCGACGCCGCGTGAGCGCAGCTCGGTGGCGAGGTTTCGGACATGCTCCCCCACCCCGCCCGGGCGCTGGTAGTCGTACGGCGAGACCATCCCCACCTTCACGGGTTGGCTCCTCTCAAGGTAGGCGCCACACTCTCTCGGAGGTCAGCCTCGGACATCGGCCCACCGAACATGGGCTGCATCACATGCCACTGGTCAGGATTGGCGCGCAGCTCCGGCTCCAGCACCGCCAGCAGATGGCGGGCAGCGGACCTCAGGTCCAGCTCAGAGTCACTGTCACGCTCGATCCGGATCGGAGCGTACGCCCGGCTCAGATAGTTGTCGTCCCGGTCACGGATCAGCGACACCGGCAGGATGGGAGCCCCGGTGCGGGCCGCGATCTCGACCGCCCCCAGCGGGATCGATGCCCGCCGGCCGCAGAAGGGGACCGCCACCCCGGTGCCGAGCAGGTCCCGATCGATGGCCATGACCACCACCCCGCCCTGGCCCAGCACCCGGTAGATCTGCCGGACCGCGGCCGCGCCCGAACGATGGACCGCGACCTGGTCACCGCTGCGGGCGGCGTCCACGTTGAGCGGGATAACCTGGCAGCCGACCTTGGTCCGGGTTCGCACCAGCCAGTTGAAACAGCGGATCGGGCGCACCTGCTCCGCCAGCAGGGCGATGCCGGTCCCGGTGAACCGGTCCCGCAGGGCGGCGATGGCCGCCTCCCATGAGCCCAGATGAAGGCTGACGATGATCAGCCCCTGGCCCTGCTGGCGGGCCTCGTCGAGGTAGTGGACGTCCTGCATCCTGAGCCACGGTCGCCACGCCTCCAGGGGCCGGTGCGACATCTGGAGGACGTCGATCCAGGCCTTCAGGAAGTTGCGCACGTTGCGGCGCAGCAACCGCCGCATCTCCCGGCGCCCGAGGTCGGGTCGGATCACCTGGAGATTGGCCCTCAAGCCATCCCAGTGGGACGGCCAGCACGCGGTCAGACAGGCGGCCAAGGGCGCGGTGACCCGGTAGGCGGCCCGGCGGCTCATCAGTCGCAAGCTGAGCTCCGCCACTCGCAGCTCCACGTAGGGCAGCCACGACTCCCGAGGGTCAGGCACCGCGATGGGCGGCCGCGACAGCCGCTGGGGCAGGCTGGCCCGGAAGCGGACGGCCATCCTCATTGGCCCACCTCTGCTGAAGACGGTCGCCCGCTCAACTGGTGATGGAAGGCGAACCACTGGCTGGGATCCAGCTGGATCATGCGCTCGAAGGCGTCCGCAATCCGTTGGGTCACCACCCGCACCCGGGCGTCGGCGTCGCCCTCGCCCGGAAGCTCGATGGGCTCGAACAGGCGCGCCTCATGGCCGCGGCTGCCTCGGCGGAGGGCATAGCCGGGGATCAGGCTGGCCCCTGTCCGCAGAGCCAGGGTCGCGGGTCCCGCCGGGAGGCAGACCCGGCGGCCCAGGAAATTCACGGGAATCCCGTTCCCCGCCTTGTCGATGTCCGCGGCCAGGCAGAGGACATCGCCCCGCCGGAGGGCCCGGAGGGCCTCCCTGGCGCTGGCTGGCCCGGTCGGAATGACCCGCACCCCGAGCCGCTCCCTCGTGGCCCGGACCAAAGAGTCCACCGCGGGAGGCCCGAACTGGTCGGCGACCGCGTAGACCGGACGGCCCGCGGAGGCGATGATGGCAGCGCCGAGGTCCCAATTACCAAGATGCGGAGTCACCACGATCACGGATTGGCCGGCGGCCAGGGCGCGCTCGAGGCTTGCCATTTCGACGGCGCCGGGGGTCGATTTGAGGCGCTCCAGGAGCCGCTCCAGGACCAGGAAGTCCATCACCGTACGGGCGTAGTTGCGATAGGCGGCTCGGGCCAGGTCGTGGACGGCCCGGGGGTCCCCGGGACGAAATACCAGGTAGTTCTCCCGGGCGACCCGCGCCCTCCCCGAGAACATTGTGAAGGCGGCGCCACCGCCGACGTCAGCCAGGCGGTAGCGCAAGGGCCCCGGGATCCCGCGGGTGATCACGGTCGCCGCCCGGAAACCGAGGGCGAGCGGCTCCCCCCGCCGGAACCAGCGCCCCAGGGGGCTCCCCGGGGCCGGCCCCGCAGGCTTGCCCAGCGCTCCTGCTCTGGGACCGCGCGCCTCCAGGGTCCGGCCTGCGACCGAGTCCGGTTCCAGGTCTACCACCGCTCGCCTCTCCTGTCCGCAGCCTCCAGACCCCCGCTAGGAGTCCTTCCCCACCGGGGCTGGCTCGCGCGGCGTCGGCAGGTCGGCGGTCGCAGCCTTGGGCCCGGACAGAGGGGCCTCGGGATCACTGATGCAGGCCGCCCCCACCTTGCCCTCGATGAAAAGCTCGGTCAGCTCGTGGGCCCGCTCGTCCGACACCTGGAATGGCGGTGACTTCATGAAGTAGGAGGCTGGTCCCTCCAGCGCCCCGCTGAGTCCCCGGTCCAAGCCCAGCTTGCAGCAGCGCACGGCGTCGATGACGATGCCGGCGGAGTTGGGCGAGTCGTGCACCTCCAGCTTGAGGTCCACTGACAGGGGCACCTCACCGAAGGCCTTGCCCTCCATCCGGATGTGAGCCCACTTGCGATCCTTGAGCCAGGGAACGTAGTCGCTGGGACCGATGTGGACATCATCGGTCCCGATCGGGTGCTCCATCTGGGAGAGCACGGAGTTGGTCTTGGAGATCTTCTTGCTGACCAGCCGCTCCCGCTCCAACATGTTGAGGAAGTCGGTGTTGCCCCCGAAGTTGAGCTGGTAGGTGTGCTCCAGCTCCACCCCCCGCTCCTGGAAGAGGCGCGTCAGCACCCGGTGGATGATGGTCGACCCCACCTGGGACTTGATGTCGTCGCCGATGATGGGCAGCCCGCGCTCCTCGAAGCGCTCCCGCCAGTACTGCTCTCGGCCAATGAAGACCGGCATGCAGTTGACCATGGCGCAGCCCGCTTCCAGGATCTGCTCGGTGTACCACTTGGTGGCCATCTCCGAGCCGACCGGCAGGTAGTTCACCACCACGTCGGTCTTGGTGTCCTTGAGGATCTTGACGATGTCCGCGGTCGGGCCGGGCGCCTTCACGATCACCTCCGAGAGGTACTTGCCCAGCCCATCGTGGGTCATGCCGCGGTGCACCGGCACCCCCAGCTTGCCCACCTTGGCGAAGGCGATGGTGTTGTTCTGGCCGCGCCAGATCGCCTCGCCGAGATCGAAGCCGACCTTCTCCTTGTCGATGTCGAAGGCGGCCGAGAACTCGATGTCGTTGACGTGGTAGCCGCCCAGGTTGACGTGCATCAGGCCGGGCACATACTCCTCGGCGTCGGTGTGGCGGTAGAACTCCACCCCCTGGATTAGGGACGAGGCGCAGTTGCCCACCCCGATGATCGCCACCCGCACTTTCTTACTCATGAAATCACCTCTGGAAGTGACCGCTCCCGGCGCGGGCCGCTGAGCGGCTTGCTACTGCTCTCGGCCGGGTCGACGCCCGGCTTCTGATTGGACTCTTGAGACGGCTCCCCCGCCCCTCCCAGAAGCTGCGAGAAGTTGGCCAGCCTTGCCGCGATCGACTCTCGATCGAGACGACAGAGGACCTCGCGCCCCTCACGCTTGGTGGTGACAATTCGGGCCCGTCGGAGCAGGCGCAGGTGCCACGACATCCGGGGCTGGCTGATGCCCAGCAACAGGGCCACGTCGGAGACCCGGGCCTCCTTGACCTGGGCCAGGCGCTCCACTATCCGCAGGCGGGTGGGGTTGCCCAGACTCTCAAAGTAACCGGCCAGGTCAGCCTCCGGTAGAGGGCTCAGGGCCAGGGGCAGGACATGGCGGTGGGGACGGGGCTGTTCGACTGGCAATCCGGGACTCACTTAAACGATTGTTTCATAAAGACTACCTTATGCATCCTAGTGCCGCCGGGGGCGCAAGTCAAGCCAGCACGGGT
>JABEUU010000109.1 GCA_013044295.1 Candidatus Dormiibacterota bacterium | reverse complement strand
TGACTGCGAGCCGCTGGCCCGCCGCTCCTTTTTTGGGCGCCACGAGCCACACGGTTTCGTCCGCGCCGCTTCGGGAGCGCCGGTCGGCCTGGCTGGGATCCCGAACACGCCGCCAGGGTGGCCAACTGCTCCGAGTCGGCGCCGCCGGAGATGGACGAGGTCACAAGTCAGATCAAAGCGGCCGACCCCGCCTCTGGGGCCGGCCGAGCGTTCCCGATGGCCCTGGCGTCGGTGTGGTCGTGCCGACACCCAGCACCGCGCGCGTCGCACCCGGGGCCATCGAGCCCAGCCCCAGGACTGCACGTCCCCCACGGGATGGCTAGCGGTCAAGGCGCCGCCCTGGGAGTGGCATACCCTCCCCAACCCTCGGGCAGTCCGGGCACCGGTGCGCTTCACCGGGCTGGCCGCAACCTCCTCTGCATAGTCGGCGCCAATAGGCCCGGGCGGCTGGGGCGGATTCTCAGATTCCGGCCCCGACCGGGCTACGGTGGACCAAGGGTGGCGCGACGCGATGCGCAGCGGATCGGATGCGGACCGGCGCGCCGATGGTTGCGCCACCACAGACCGCGCCCATCCACAGGGGGCGAGTCGCCGGAAAAGGAGCGGCCCTGCCCCATTCGTGAGGCGGTTGCCCCCACGGCTCTTTACCCCGGCGGGCACGCGCCGGTGGTGCCACCAGCACGGCTCGCCGTCGCCCGAGCGAGGAGCGTTCACCTTATCCAAGGTGCGGTGGTGGGACCAAGACCGTCGGACCAGACTTGCTGGCTCGGTCCCTCCCGGGCCCCAGGCACTCATGCAATCCCCCCTGGGTGCCTCGATCTCACACCCGTGAGACCACCAATGGCCAGCTGGTCGATGGACCGACCAGCAGGTCAGGTCGGAGCCGTCGCGAGAGCGGCCGCCGCCGAGGCGTCAGCGCGACGGCAGGCCGCCACCGTTGCCTTCGCCAAGGTGCGGTCAGGATCACCCCGGACCGGATCGTGAAGGAATATGGGCTCCTGTCGGCGACATAGTCGATCCGAAAGCCGGCGACGGCATCGACGGTACCCGGCGGCCCAGCCGTCTGCACCATCAGCAAGTAGGTCTGGACCCGGCCGCTGCGGACTTGGGAAGCTGTCTCGACGAGCCTGGCCCCGGTGAAGTGAGCCGCCACCACGCCCCGCCCAGTCTGCCGATCGAATCCGACCAGGTGCACAGGCGGATAGCCGGGGACAGATATCAGGTGGACCCCAACGATCTCCACTGGCGTCTGGCCCGACTAGGTGAATGAGAACGGGACTCCGATCGTGTCGGGGCCCGCACCGCAGCCCCCGACCCAGCCACCACTGGGTTCACCCACTGGCACCAGCGGCGGCCGCACCCCAGCCAGCAGCACCACCATGATCACCAGGGCATATCCGCCCAAAGCCAGAGCTACGGTTCTGACCGCCTTCGACACCACCTCGGCCGCACCCTAGCACAAACCTCCGCCCGCGTGGCGGGAGCCACCGGCGCAACGCCGTCAGCGCCACCAAGCCGGTTCCGGCCGCGTGCGCTTCGGAAGATTGGACGCCGCCCTCTCACCTCTGCCGGCGCGGGCGCGCCGTCTCCCAGACCGGCTCCTGAACCTCCCGGACGACCCCGTCCTCGTCGAAGACCAAGAAGCGGTCGAAGGAGCGGGCAAACCACCGGTCGTGGGTGACCGAGACCACGGTGCCCTGGTAGGCCCTGAGACCGTCCTCCAGCGCCTGCGCGCTGACCAAGTCCAGGTTGCCGGTTGGCTCGTCGAGCAAAAGCAGGGTCACTCCGGACAGCTCCAACAGCAGGATCTGGAACCGCGCCAGCTGGCCGCCGGAGAGAGTCGCGGGCGTCTGGTCCGCCTGCAGCTCCAACTCGTAACGCGCCAAGGACGAGACCGCCGGGCCGCGTTGCAATGAGCACTCCCGAAAGAGAATCTCCACTAGTGAGCTGTCGTCGGCTGCGGAGAGTTCGTATGACTGGGCGAAGTAGCCGGGCACAACCCGGGCCCCGAGCCGGCAGCTGCCGCGGTGCGGCACCGGGCCACGGCCAGAAGGGTCCACGCCCTGGTTGCTCCCCGGCCCACTCTCAGAGCCCTGCCGGGCGAGCAACTCCAGGAATCGAGACTTGCCCGACCCGTTTGAGCCCAGGACAGCGAGCCGCTCTCCGTAGAAGACCTCGAGGCTGAAGGCCCCAACCAGCCCGACCAGCTCGAGATCAACGCAGCTCACCGCCTTGACCCCAGTCCTGCCCCCGCGCAGACGCATCTGCACCTTCTGGTCGGAGGGAGGGGTCTCGGGCGGCCCCATCTCCTCAAACTTGCGCAGCCGCGTCTGGGCCGCCCGGTAACGCGAGGCCATGTCGGGCGAGATACGGGCCTGCTCGCCCAGGCGCCTCACCATGGCCCGGAGCCGGTCGCGCTCCTCCAGCCACCTTCGATTGAGCTCTTCGAGCCGGTCGAGCCGGGCCGCGCGAGCCTCGGAGTAGGTGACGAAGCGGTCACCGTGGACCCAGGCCCGACCGCTCTCGAGAGTGACTATCCGCTCGGCGGTCTGAGAGAGCAGCTCGCGGTCATGGGAGACCAGGAGAATCGTCTTGGCGCTCTCTTTGATCCGCCCTTCCAGCCAGCGCTTGGCGGGCACGTCCAGAAAGTTGTCCGGCTCGTCGAGGAGGAGAATGTCGGCCTCGCCGCGCAGGAGTGCCTCCAGCACCAGCCGCTTCTGCTCCCCGCCCGAGAGGGTGCGGACGTCACGCTCGGTGACTTCGTCCAGAGCCAGCCCGAGGGCAGCCTGGCAGACCTTGTCCCACACGGCCTCCGCCTGGTACCCACCCGCGTCGCCCCAGTCCGCCAGAGCCTGGGCAAAGGCCAGATGAGCTTGCTCGTCGCTCTGAAGGTCGCGGCGAAGCTCGGCCTGCCGCAGCGCGGCCGCCGCCCGATGCAGCCGGTCCGGCGCCACCGACGCCAAGACCTCACGCACGGAGGCGGGCTGCTCCAGCTTGCCAATCGCTTGACGCATCACCGCCACGGTTCCAGTGCGGTTCAGGCTGCCGCCCACCGCCCGAAGGTCACCGGCCATGATTCCAAGCAGAGTCGTCTTGCCAGTCCCGTTGGGACCGATCAGGGCCGTCTTGGTGCCGCTCCCCAGCCGGAATGACACATCGCTCAGCAGCGGCCTGCCGTCCGGCAGGTCGTAGCGTACGTGGGCCAAATCGATGTGTGCCACCGCGGTCCTCCTCGAGCTGACCCCATGGCGGTGAGTGCGGAACGGCTGACTTGCCCCGGCCAGCTCAGCGGCTGACCAAGACGGCGCGGATCACCGATCCGGCCCGGGTCCGGCCCACACGGGGCGTCCATTCTACTTGGAGCGCACGGCCCAACCTTTCCCACAGCCATCGGCAAACCAGCCCCGACCAAGAATTCTTGCCAACCGCCAGCGCCAGGTGGCGCTGGACTTCAACCGCCAACCAGCGTGGGGCGCGCCCCGGGCAGTGACGTCAGGGGATCAACGGCCAGCGCCTCGGCCGAAGCCGGACGGGCCAGTCCCACCTGCCGCTCGGTCGGAATGAACCCGAGGGCCCGATAGATCCTGATGGCCGGACCGCTGGGATCGGCGACGATCACCAGGTTTCGTGCCCCCATCTCCCCCAGGCCATAGCACCCCGCCTGGTAGACCAGCATGGTGGCCAGTCCTCGGCGGCGATGATCGGGATGGGTCTCAACGCTCTGGAAGCGGGCAACGCCGGTTCCGTCAGTCACCAGTCCCAGGAGTGCCACCGCCTGACCGGAATCAAAAGCGCCGAAGAATTGTCCGTGGCCGGCTCCGACCAGTCTTCGGTCCTCGTCTATCTGACGCTCGAGGAAGAGCTGGTGGGCCGGTGAGGCAAAGCCATCGGCCGCCGCGACCGCCCGGCGCATGGCGGTGGCCTGTCTCCAATCTCCAGGGGTGGCCAGTGGGCGAAAGTCGGCCGATCGATTCGAACCAGCCGGCTCCACAAGAGAATTGGCCACCAGGACCGTGTCGACCTCGACCGTGAGGCCGGCGGCCACCAGCTCAGTCACAGCCCCGGGATCTCCGTCCGCGGTGTCCACTCCGATCGCCAGATGCTGGGCGTCGGGAAACTCCCTCTGGAAGGCAGTCAACCAGCGCCCACTTTCGCCTGGTTTGGGCGCATCGGCGAGCAGCAGGAAGTTGCCCCAGTAGAAACCCGGATTGCCAGGCGATCGTACGACCAGATGGTCGCCCCGGTCCGTGATCACCGAGCCGGCCAGGCGGCGCACCATCAGGTCAGTTCGGTAGCCCAGCGAGCTGGCTTGCAAGGGCTTTCAGGGGCCTGGCGTCGGCCCGAAGTCCCCACGATCGAAGAGGTCAAGAACGTCAGCTGACCCCAGGGCGCGAGACCCTGGTCCGGAACTCACCGGCCGTGTTTCCAAGCCTCGTACCTGGAGAGCGCCTGCTCGCGCCCGCAGGTGCATGCCCAGGTGGGATCCGGCCTGCCCCATTGGCTCGCTGTCTCGTCGTAGAGGGGCCCCAGTCGGGCCGGACAGTAAGCCGCGTGACCGGCCGCGGCCAGCGCTTGGTAGAGGACCTCCGCGATCTCGGCCAGACCCGGTTCCACCGGTGCATCGCAAGCCATTGCGCAATTCTATATCAGGCCACCTGAGTTCGCGCTTCCGGCGAACTCGGTCGATGCCCGGTCCAACATCTCCTTGGCGCCAGTGGCGGAGGGGGCCGGGAGCCGCCACAGGTGCCCGACATCAGGTGGTCGAGCGCCCCTGGCGAAGTCTCGGTAATTGGACTGGCGAGGTGGGAATTGGGCCGCCGAGCTCCCGTCGGCAAGGGCCGGCGGCCGCCTCCCTGTGGGCCAGGGCCGATACGCCCAGGTGCGACCGCTGCGGCTGGCGCCACGGCTGCTAGAGGCGCCATCTTGATCTCTTACCCGGCAGGGCAGGTCAGACGCAGAGTCACTGGCACTCCCCGGATCGATCGCGGGGCAAGTCGATCCCGGGCAAGCCGAGCCCGGGGTGAATGCGCTACGAACAGTTCTTGGCCACACATGTGGCCCGGGAAGAAACTCGGCAACGACGGCAGTGCCCGGGCCAAGCAGGCCCTCTCCTCCCGATCGGAACTCCCCTTGGGGCACTCATTTGGGAAGGGACCGCAGCCGGCCACGTGGAATGGACCCCGGCCCCGCGGCCAGTCACCGTCCGGGCAGAGTCGCCAGTTTGGCCAGATGCCTCTGCCGGCGCTCCTCCAGTTCGCTGCGCAGCAACTCCAGCCGCTGCTGGCGTTCCTGGATCTGAGCCAGCTGCCGGTCCACCACCGCCACCGCCTCCACCAGCACTGCGGCTTGGGTCGCAGGCGAGCTGCTGCTGCGGTAGACGGCGCGGAGCCCGTCCAGCCTGTCCTCGGCCTGGAGTGCGTCTCGAATCTCGCAAAGATCCGCCCCCAGAACCTCCTGCAGCTCCTTGATGCGGCGCACCCGGCGCGCCTCTGACAACGAGTAGCGCCGGCTCTGAGTGGGCGCCTCCCTGGCTTCCGGGGTGATCAGACCCAGCTCCTCGTAGTAGCGCAGGGTCCTGGTGGTCACCCCGGTGAGCTCGGCCAGCTCCCCGATCTTGACCGGACCGGAACCCGCAGCGGTAGCCTCAGGCGCTGGCTGGGACACGACCCGCCGCTGCCTCCACAATCATCTCGACGGCCGCGTCATCGGCCATCGTAGTGGTGTCGATGACCAGGTCATACTGCGCCGGGTCGTTGAGGTCCACCCCGTAGAAGTGACGCATGTAGGCCGCTCGGGCTCGGTCCGTGTGGGCCTGGTCCAAGCGCGCGGTGGCCTCGTCGACCGCGCCGGACTCGACCAGGCGCCGAATCCGCCGCTCTGCAGGCCCGTCGAGACGCACGTGGAGCACGCCCGGGACACCCCCCAGCACCACCGCCGCGCCGCGACCCAGGATCACCCCGCCGTGGACGGCCATGCCCAGAATGGCTCGCTCGGTCCGGCGCCGGAAGAGCTCGCCGTCTTCATCCCTGTCGACTCCCGGAGCCACCTGTGGGGCCAGGGCGCCAACCCCCCTGGAGAGCGCGGCAAAAAGCTCCCCCACCGCATCCCGTGACCCGCCGTCGCTGGCCAGTACCGACTCCAGGGGCACCGCCAGCTCCGACGCCACCTCCACCGGGATCGCTCGATCAAGGAATGGCAGCCCCAGCCGCTCCGCCACAGCTCGGCCGATGGCGTCTCCGCCCGCGCCGTAGCTGGCGGAGATCGTGACGGCCCGCAGCCCGCTCCCCCCGTCCGAGGCCATCGCGACCGCCCGCGGCTCAGGGGCAAGCGGCTCAGGCGCCCGGACGGACGCGGCCTCCGTATCCATGGCCTCCCCGTGGACGTAGCGCTTGCCCCGCAGCCAGGAAGCCGCGGCCGCCACCAACATCATGGCCGCGGCGAAGTAGAAGGTCACCCGCATGCCCGCCATGAAGGGCTTGGAGATCAAGTTGGGGAAGAACTCCCGGCCGGTGAGCGCCGCCACCCGAGCCGCCGGCAGGTGGTGTAGCGCCGGACCGAGCAGGGTTGCCACCGGGTTGTAACCCAGGAAGGCGGCGAACAGCGTCCCCACCGGGGGTAGGTTGGAGATCTTCTGGGCGGCGGCGACCGGCACACCCTGCTGAACCAGGCCGTGGTAAAGCGAGGATGGCAGGGCGGACGCCAGGCCCAGCACCATTAGGGTGAAGAAGAGGCCAATCGAGAGCGTCATCCCCGAGTTCTGGAAGGTGGAGCGCATGCCCGAGGCGACCCCTCGCTGCTCCGCCGGCACCGAGTTCATGATCCCGGCCGTGTTGGGCGCCGAGAACATGCCCATCGAAAATCCGTTGAAGAAGAGCAGCACCGCGAAGCTCGGGTAGCTGAAGTTGGCCGGCAGCAGGGCCAGCAGCGCGAAGGTGGCCGCCGCCGCCAGCATTCCCCCGGTGGCAAATGGCCTGGCCCCGTATCGGTCGGAGAGAACTCCCGAGAGGGGGCCGGCCGCCAGGAAGCCGCCGGTCAACGGAAGCATGTAGATCGCCGCCCACAGAGGCGTTTGCACGAAGTTGTAGCCATGCAGCGGCAGCCAGATCCCCTGCAGCCAGATGATCAGCATGAACATCAGGCCACCCCGCCCGATCGACGCCAGGAGGGCTGCCATGTTGCCGGCGGTGAAGGCCCGGATCTGGAACAGGGCGAGATTGAACATGGGAGCCGCCACCCGGCGCTCGACCAGGACAAACACTCCCAGCAGGGCAATCCCGCCAAAAATCTCGACCAGCACGGTGGGGTTCGTCCAGCCCATGTCGCTGCTGCCGTAGGGCTGGATTCCGTAGGTGATGCCCACCAGAAGAGCGATCAGGCCGACGCCAAAGGTGATGTTGCCGAGCCAGTCGATCTTGGCCCTGGTTACGATGCCGATCTCGCGCAACTTCAGGTAGGCCCAGACCGTCCCGAATATCCCAATGGGAACCGAGACCAGGAACACCAGGTGCCAATCGACTCCAGATAGCAGCCCGCCCAGGACCAGGCCGACGAACGATCCCGAGATGCCCGCCACCACGTTGATCCCGAGGGCCATGCCCCTCTGATTGCTGGGGAAGGCGTCGGTCAGGATCGCCGCCGAGTTGGCCATCAGGAGAGCGCCGCCAACCCCTTGGATGATGCGCAGCCCAATCAGAGTGAGCGCCGCCCCATCGCCGGTGAAGAACACCACCGAGAGCAGCACAGAAGCGATCGTGAAGATGAGGAAACCCAGGTTGTACATCCGGACCCGGCCGAACATGTCCCCCACCCGGCCCAGGCTCACCACCAGAACTGCGATTACCACCATGTAACCCATCAGCATCCAAAGGAGGAGGCTGACATTGCCCGGGGCCAGGGGATCCACCTTGACCCCTCTGAAGATGGCCGGAAGCGAGATGAGGACGATGGATGAGTTCACCATCGCCATCAGGATGCCGAGGGTGGTGTTCGACAGGGCCACCCACTTGTAGTGGTCGTTTCGCGTTGCCCCGCCAAGATTAGACTTAACGCTCACGTCAACTAGAGTCTACTACAGATCGTCCTCGGTCTCGACCTTTCGGGCCGCGGGGCGGTTGATGTAGCGCCACACTCCGTAGGCGATAGCCGCCAGCACCACAACCGCCACCACATACTCGATCGGCTTCAGCACCTTGCCGATCTCGCTGTAGTGTCGGCCCAGCTCCATGCCGGCCACGGTCAGGCTCGTGTCCCAGACCGCGGCACCGATCAGGGTGGCCAGGATGAACGGCAGCAGCGGCATGCGCGCGAATCCCGCGGGGAAGCTGGTATAGCTCCGGATCACTGGCACCACTCGGCCCACGGCGACCGCCACCACCCCGCGGCGCTCGTAGAATCGCTCGGCTGCCTCGAAATGGCTCTCCTTCAGTCGAAAGCGCTTCCCGAATCCGACCACCGCCGTCCGCCCCACCCAGGCCGCCACGCCGTAGGCGATCAGGGCGCCCACCAGCTCGGCGGCCAGGGCCACCAGGATCACGACCGGAAGGCTGAGGGTCCCGGTCACGGTCAGCACTCCGGCGAAGGGCAGCACCACCTCGCTGGACACCGGGAAGCCGCAGCACTGGGCGACGGTGAGCAGAAAGAGGGCGAGGTAGCCCGCGGTGCTGAGGAAGTGCTCTAGTCCCTGGATCATGACAGCAACTGGTGGGGCATCTGGGCACATTGTCGCGGATCGGGCCCCCTCCCGGCCCAAGGCCCGCCAACGCCCGCCCGCAGGTAGTCTGGGCAGCGTGCAGGAGCAGCCAGTTGAGAGTTCAGATCGCGCACCCGAGGCCGATCTGGAGGAAACCCTACGCGAGGCCGAGATCGTGGCCCTGGAGCAGGTGGCCGTCGGCAGCAACGCGGTGTTCTATGTTCGTCTGGCCGGGCTCAATGGCGAACTGAGCGCCATCTACAAGCCGGCCCGCGGCGAGCGCCCCCTTTGGGACTTCCCCAGCGGCACCCTGCACCGCCGCGAGGTGGCCACAGCCGTCGTGGACCGAGCTCTGGGATGGGGCTTCACGCCCGCCACCGTGCTACGGCAGAAGGCGCCCTTCGGGGTCGGGTCGATCCAGGAGTATGTCCATGAGCCGGGCCCCCAGATCGTCATGGACCGAGAGCGCATGGAGCACCGGCTCCGAGGCCTGGCCGCCTTCGACGTGGTGATCAACAATGCCGACCGCAAGCGGGCCCACCTCCTGATCGACCCAGCCGGCGAGCTCAAGGGAATCGACCACGGGGTCACGTTCAACACCGATTTCAAGTTGCGCACGGTGCTGGCTGACCTGGGCGGTTCGCCGGTTCCCCAGGAGTGGCTGGCGGGCCTGAGCGCTCTGGTCGATGACCGGGACCGGATGAGACGGCTGCGACGCCAGCTGCGACTCCTGATCGCGCCGGATGAGGTCCAGGCCTTTGAGGTCCGGGCGCGTCAGCTCCTGACGGCGGGGGTCTTCCCGATCCTTCACCCCTGGTACGGGCGACCGTTCGAAATGTGAGCCACGGCCGGGCCGAACTGGATAGTGGCCCGGACGGTGTACCGATTGGGCTCACCGGCGACGGCCGTGGACTCCAGCAGACATACCTCTGAGACCTCAAACTGGCCCCCAGCCAGGTCGGCCGCCAAGAGGCTGCGGATCTCCCCCAGGGCTGCTCCGGAGAGGTTGCCAGTGATCCTAGCCAAGGTGCAGTGGGCTCGGAAACGGCGGCCGTCGAAGGGCAACTTCGCGGCCGCGAGACCGGCCCCGAGCGATCCGGCGAGCTGCCGCAGACTGGACTCCCCGGCCACCACCCCCAGCCAGATGACGGCTGGCTTCCGTTCTGATGGGAAGCAACCCAGTCGGCCCAACCTGAGCGCGAACCGAGATTGACCGGCCATCACCTGGAGCGCCGACCCGGCCACCGCGGTCGCCAATCCGGGCGCGTCCGGGCCGAGGAACTGGACCGTGAGATGAACCCCCTCCGGGCGCACGGTCCGGACCGCCGGATCGACCCCGGCCAGCCGGCGCAGCAATGTCTCCGGCACTACCCCGGCCGGGGGACGCACCGCCAGGAACAGGTTTCCCTGCCGACTCAAGGAAGCAGCGCTGGCGTGGCCACGATCCGCTCCAGGATCTCTAGCTGGCGGCTGATGAACTCGGCACTCCAGCCATGGCCGGAGGCGGTCACCAAGCTGAGATCGGTACGGGGCCGGGCGCGGCAGTACTCGGCCAGCAGCTCCACCTCGAGGATCCGGTCATCGGCCGCCGCCAGCGCGAACACATCGCCATGCCAGCCATCCAGGAGCGGCAGGAAGGAGACCGACACCCCGTCCCTGAGCCACTCCCTGGCCGCCCTGGGATTCGCCCTGGCCTGATTCGCGAAGTTGAGATCGGCAGCGCGCTGGTCGACGAGGGTCGAGCCCTCCACCACCACCCTGCGGTAGAGGTCAGCGGCCACCCTCCACCGCCCCAAAGCCGAGATCAGGTTGAAGACCCCAGGAACGGTGAGGGCACCAACCTGCACTCTGAATGCGCGCCTCACCATGGCCGGGGTCATCAAGGGGGTGTGCAACACCAAGCGCTCGACTTTGGCCGGCGCCTGGGCGAGCACCTCCATGGCGACGGCCGCGCCCAGGCAGAGCCCTCCCAGCTCGAAGGTGTCCAGGTGTAGGTGGTCGGTGAGCGCCCGAACCTCGCTGGCCAGGGCCCGACTGCTGTGCTGGCCCGCCAACGCCGCCGAGCTGCCAAAGCCGGGCAGATCCGGGATCACCAGCAACCGCCTGGCGGCGAGCCCCGGCACCCAGGTTTCGAAGTTCTCCGCCGATCCGATGAAGCCGTGGCAGAGGACCAGGGGCCTCCCTCGGCCAGCGACCACGTAGCGCAGCGGTCCCTGGGGACGCTCCAGCCAGCGTTCCTCCCACCCGGCTGCCAATGCCTCGGGCAGAGGCTGGAAGGAGGAGGTCAACCCGCTCCCGGCGGCCTCAGCTCAGGCGAGCCTGCGCCATCTGGCACGGATGCCTGCTCATTGGGCCAACCCGGAAGTGGACACCTCACCTTCCGGTCTTCCCGGTAGCCTAGGGCATACTCGGCAGCGAGCTGGGTCTGCACCTCGCGAGTTCCCTCGTAGATGAGCGTGGCCCGGCTGTTGCGGAGGTAGCGGGCGGCCGGACACTCCTCGCTGAAACCGGTGGCACCATGGACCTGAAGGGCGTCATCAGCACAGCGGTTGGCGCGCTCGGAGTTGACCCACTTGGCGAGGGCGGATTCCCTGGAGCTGCGCCGACCCTCGTTCTTGAGCCATCCGGCGCGCATCCACAGCAGGCGGGCAATGTCGTAGTCCCTGGCCATGCCCGCGATCATCTGCTGCACCAACTGAAAGCGGCCAATCTCCACGCCCTGCACCTGGCGCTGCCGGGCGTAGCCGACACTGAGGTCGAGACAGGCCCGGATGGTCCCGGCCGCGCCGCTGGCCACGCAGTATCGGCCGCTGTCAAGGCAGCTCATGGCGACCTTGAAGCCCTCGCCCTCCTCGCCAATGCGGTTGGAGGCCGGCACCAGGGCGTCATCCAGGTAGACGATGGCGGTGTCACTGGCGCGCAGTCCGTACTTGTCATGGATGGGCTCGGTGCGGAGCCCAGGCCCGGCCACCGCCCGATCAACCGCGAAGGCGGTGATGCCACCTAGCCCAAGGCTCGGATCCACGGTGGCGAAGACGAGCAGAGTGTCGGCCAAGTCGCCCATGGAGATCCAAACCTTCTGGCCCCGGAGGCGGTACGCGTCGCCCTCCCGGATCGCCCGAGTGGAAAGCGCCCGGACGTCACTCCCAGCGTCAGGCTCGGTGAGAGCGAAACAGCCCTGCCTGCGCCCCTCCGCCAGGGGCCGCAACAGCCGCTGGCGCTGCTCCTCGGTACCCCACTGATAGATCCCCGTCAGGCACAGACCAGCGTGCACGGAGAGCGCGGTCCGGCAAGAGGCATCGACGTACTCGAGTTCCTCGCAGGCGATCCCCAGGGCGATCCAGTCCAGGCCCGCGCCGCCATAGCGCTGGGGAATGCTGACTCCCGGGACACCCAGGCTGGCCAGCTTGGCAAAAAGCTCGGGATCTGGCTGCGAGTTCCGATCCCGAGCGGAGATCTCAGGGGCCAGCTCCCGCCGGGCGAACTCCCGGATGGCGGCCTCGAACTGGCGGTGCTCCTCGGTCAGCTCCATCTCCACCTCAGCTAGCTCGCGTCCGTGTCAATCTGGGCCCGCTGCAGATGCCCGGAGTAGTCGATGTACACCGTCTTCCATTCCGTGAACTCATCAAAGGCGGTGGTACCGGCCTCGCGGTGACCGTTACCAGTCCACTTGGTGCCCCCGAAGGGAAGCTGGATCTCGGCTCCGATGGTGGGAGCGTTGACGTAGACGATGCCGGACTCGAGCCGGTCGACGGCCTGGAAGGCACGCGCCAGATCGCGAGTGTATATGGAGAGTGAGAGCCCGTAGCGAGTGCCGTTGGCGATTCGAATCGCGTCGCTGAAGTCGACCGCCGGGATCACCACCAGGGTGGGCCCAAAGATCTCCTCCTGCGCGATTCGCATCTCCGGTTTGACGTCCGCGAACAGGGTGGGCCGATAAAAGTTGCCCTCTCCGAGCTGCCCGTCGGCGGCGATGCTACCGCCCGTGAGGAGGCGCGCAGCCTCCTGCAGCCCGATCTCGGTGTAGGCGTGAATTCGCTTCAGCTGGGTCTGATTGATCACGGGTCCAACATCGGTGGCGGGGTCTAGGCCGTCGCCCAGGCGCAGCTTGGAGACCCGTCCCAGGAGCTGCTCGGTGAAAGCCTCGAGCACCGGGGCCTCCACGATCAGCCGGGAAGTGGCGGTACAGCGCTGCCCGGCGGTCCCGAACGCACCCCAAAGGGCCCCGTCCAGGGCCAGTTCCAGATCCGCGTCCGCGGTGACCACCATCGCGTTCTTGCCGCCCAGCTCCAGCGAGACCCGCTTGCCCAGGCGCCCGCAGGTGCTGGCGATCTGCTGGCCCACCTCAACCGAGCCGGTGAACGAAATGGCTCGCACCAGTGAGTTCTCGACCAGCGGCGCTCCGCATTCCTCGCCATAGCCGGTGACCAGGTTGAGGACCCCGGACGGCAGTCCGGCTTCGACCAGGATCTCAGCCAGCCGGATCGCCACCAGAGGGGTGTCCTCGGCCGGCTTGAAGACGACCGCGTTGCCGGCCAAGAGCGCCGGCATCAGCTTCCAGCACGGGATGGCCATCGGAAAGTTCCAGGGGGTGATGCAGGCCACCACCCCGATCGGGACACGCTCGGTGAAGCAGCGCTTGTCCCGAAGTTCGCTCGGCACCACCTCCCCAACCGGGTTCCGCCCCTGCCCCGCCATGTACTTGGCCATGTCGATGCCCTCTTGGACATCGCCCCTGGCCTCGGTCAGGACCTTGCCCATCTCCCTTGTCATGAGCCGGGCAAGCTCCTCCTTGCGCTCCTCCAACAGCCGCCCGGCCCGGGCGATGACCTCGGACCTGCCTGGCATGGGGGTCCGGGCCCAGGCGGGCTGGGCGGCCACCGCCGCCGAGACGGCGTCTTCGATGTCGCTCTGGGAGCTGCGGGCAAAGTGCCCCAACACCTCGCTGCGGCGGGCGGGGTTGACCGAATCGAACGTCTCCCCGCTGCGGGCCGCTCGCCACTCGCCGCCGATCAGGTTGCCGTAGGTGCGCGCCGACTCCGCGCCACTCATGACTGGCCGCCACTCTGCCGGACCGCCACCTCAAGGGTCTCGAGCGCCTGGTCCAGCTCGGGGTCGCTGATGGTCAGCGGCGGGATCAGGCGAATCACGTTGTCGTCGATGCCGCAACCGAGGATCAGGAGGCCGCGATCCAGACAGGCCGCCCGAATGGCCTCCACCCGCTCGGCATCCGGCAGCCCAGCGCTGTCCATGAACTCAAGACCTATCATCGCCCCGCGACCCCTCACATCCGCCGGGCCACCCACCTGCTGCTGCCAGCCCCTGGCCCGTTGGGTGATCCGCTCGCCGATCTCGCTGGCCCGCTGCAGGAGCCCATCCCGCTCGATCACATCGAGGGTCGCCACCACCGCGGCCAAGGAAACCGCGTTGCCCCCGAAGGTGGAGCCGTGCGACCCGGCAGGCCACTCCCGCATCAGCTCGCCGCGGGCCACGATGGCGCCGACCGGCAGCCCGTTGCCGAGGGCCTTGGCCAGGGTGACCACGTCAGGGACCACCCCGTCGTGCTCACTGGCGAGCCAGCGTCCGGTGCGGCCCACGCCGGTCTGGACCTCGTCGAAGATCAGCACGATGCCGTGCTGGTCGGCGATCCGGCGCAGGGTGGCCAGAAAGCCCGCCGGCGGCACGATGTAGCCGCCCTCGCCCTGGATCGGCTCCACCAGGATCGCGGCCACCTCCTCGGCCGGCACCACGTGCTTGAAGAGCCGCTCCAGCTCCAAGCCGGCCGCGATCGGGCAGGGCTCGTCGACGGCATGCTGGCAATTTCGAAAGCAGTAGGGATAGGGAGTGGTGTAGACCCCTGGCAAGAGCGGGTTGTAGCCCTCGCGATAGTGGACCTTGCTGGTGGTCACGCTCAGCGCCCCGAAGCTGCGGCCGTGGAAACCACCGGTGAAGCAGATGATCCCCTGCCGGCGGGTCACCCGGCGGGCGAGCTTGAGCGCCCCCTCCACCACCTCGGCCCCGGAGTTGGCGAAGAAAACCGTGTCCAGGGGGTCCGGACAGATGGCCGCCACCCGCTCGGCCGCCTCGGTCAGACGGACGTGCTCGGTCACCACCGAGGTGTGCCAGTAGCTGTCCACCTGACGGTGCACCGCCCGAACCACGTCGGGATGGCGATGCCCCAGCGAGGTGACGGCGATGCCGCACCCGAAGTCGAGGAAACGCCTGCCGTCGACGTCGATCAGGAACGATCCCTCCGCGTCCTGGACCACCAGGTCGGTGTATCTGGAGTAGGCCCCGGCCACCGCCTTGTGGTCGCGCTCACGCCAGGCGGCGGAGAGCTGCCCTTGCGAGCCGGTCTGGCTCGCGGAACTGGATGTCGTGGTTGCCACTTTCAAAACCTCCTCGGCCCAGGGCCGATAAACGCCAACGCTGCGGGGTGGGAGTGATTTCGGCCCACCCCAAGGGCCGCTACGGCCGAGCGTCTGGCCCGGGAGGCGGCAGGCCCTTGGCATCCCACCAGCGACCGAGCTTGGCTGTCTCCATGAGCCTGAACGGTACATCTTTTGCATGGGGCCAGGCTGGCAACGACCGTCTGTGGTCGGCCCCCCCGGGATCGGCAACTCCAGGGCGGCTCGGCGGCTGATGCCATACCGGCCGGAGTGCCCGCGCTGCCCGGCAACTCAAGGGGAGTTCGGCGAGCCCAGTCTTGCCGGAGGCCCGATCCAAGGCTTGGTTGGGCGCCCCTCAGGCAGGCGCGGAGACCGCCAGCAGCGCGGCCGCCAGCACCACGAAGACCGTGAAGGAGCGACGTCGATCAGTGCCCTGCTGGGCGGCGACCCCGGTCAAGCCGTACCAACCCATCAGCATGGCCACCGGAAGCCGCGGGCCTGGGACCTGGAGGCGGGACACCAGGACGGCCGCCCCGGCCATCAGGAGCGCGACCACAACCGCCGACTTCCAGGCGTCCCCCAAGCCGTGCCCCTCCAGTTGGATCAGGCTCAGCGAAGGGACCAGGGCCCCAACGCCGACCCCAAGGGCGGTCAGGGGCGCCGGAGTGCCGGCTCCCATCGCTACCACGAAGAAGGCAACCGGCACGGTGATGACCAGCGCCGCCAGCACGGTCGATCCCCAGGCCGGGAGCCGCACCCGATCGTCACCGGCGTATAGCCACGGGAAGACGGCCAGAGCCAGGGCCAACCAGAAGGGTGTGAGCACGGTCCAGGGGAGCCCGGGATCGCTGGCAAGGGCCAGCGACGCCGCGGCCAGTGCGGCCAGGGGCAGGATCGCCGGCTCCATCCCGCTCAGCCAGGGCGGGCCCACCTGGAAAGGGCTTCGCGGCAGCACCGAGCGCAGCGCCACCAGATAGCAGACGACCGCGCCCAGGTCGAGGGCAGCAGCAGCCGGCAGGGGCATGATCCCCACCCCAGCCAGCCCCACCACCGCGGCTGCCAGCATGGCGAAGGGGACCAACCGAGGGGGCCAGGAGTGCACTCCGGCCTCGATCAGCGAGGTGTTGTCCACCAGCCCGGCCCCGGCCTGCTGACGCAAGGCGGCGGCTCCCGCCAACCGTTGGCTCACGACTTAAGCTCCATGGAGTTGTCCACCGTCACCTGTGGATACTGGGGATTGGCGGTGGCGACCGCCGCGCGCCTGCCTCCCGCCACCGTCGGCCAGATCCCCTCCTACCGAGCGCTGGTCCCCGCCCGCCCGTAGCGGTCCTCTAAGCGGACGACGTCGTCCAGCTCCGGCGTGGATACCTCACACAGCTCCACCGGCCCGCTGGTGGCCGCCATGCGGTGCTTTCGCCGGGGCAGGATCCGCTGACTCTCGCCTGGCCGCAGGGACTGGACGGCCAGGCCCCCGAGCCCATCCTCAAGCTCAAGCTCCAATTGCCCGGAGAGCACGAACAAAGTCTCGTCCTTGCGCTCGTGGTACTGCAGGCTGAGCTGCCCGCCGGGATTGATGTGGAGGATCTTGCCCGCGTACCTGTCGTTGACCGCAAACCAGACCTCATAACCCCACGGCTTCTCCACCCGCTCCGCGGCAGTCCTCTCCGCCATGGCCTCAGCCATGGGAGTCGGCGTCGCCGATCACGCCCAGCTCAGCCTCAAAGCCATCCAACAGCCGCTGGACCCGTCCGGGGTCGGTGGACTCGCAGTAGACCCGCATCAGGGGTTCGGTGCCGGACATCCGCACCAGCACCCACGAGTCCTCGCCCAGCCAGTACTTGTAGCCGTCGTCGGACCGGGTCTTGGTGATGGCCTCGGAGCCCACCTGGGCCAGGGGGGATGTCTTGATCCGATGGATCAGCCGCTCCCTGACCCGAGGGTATTCCTCGCGCTGAAAGCGGTGGTCGCGGCGGGCGTAGGCGTGGGGGCCCACGAGCTCCGCCACCTCATGCCGGATCTCGGCCAGCGGCTTGCCGGTCATGGCGATCATCTCGGCGAACATCAGGCCGCTGAGGATCCCATCCCGCTCGGGAATGTGGCCCCGGAAGCCGAACCCACCCGACTCCTCCGCACCCATGATCGCGTCCAGCTCCCGCATCCTGGGCCCCAGGTACTTGAAGCCCACCGGGAGCTCCTCGACCGCACAGCCATAGCGCTGGCCGAGAATGTCGAGCCGCCTGGTCATGGTCAGAGACCGCACCACCGGACCACGCCAGCCGCGGTTCTGACACAGGTGCCAGAGCAACAGAGTCGCGACCTCCAGCTGATCCACGAAGGCCCCGGTGCCGTCGAAGATGCCCACCCGGTCAGCGTCGCCGTCGTTGGCGACCCCGAGATCGAAGCCACCGCCTCTGAGCTTGGCGACCGCTTCCGCGAGGTTGGCTTCGATCGGCTCCGGGTGCATGCCCCCGAACCCGGGGTTGCGGTCGGAGTGAAGCTGCTCCACCTCAGTCGCCCCACCCGCCAGCATGTCCTGGATGTAGCCGGCGCCGGAGCCGTACATGGCATCGTGGAGAATCCGCAGGCCGGCTGCCCGAATGGCGCCGAGGTCCAGGAGACGGCCCAGCTGAGCGCGGTAGGCCGGGCGCGGGTCCACCATCTCCACCAGCCCCTGGGCCAACGCTTCGTCAAAGGGCATCTCCCGCACCAGGTCGCCAGCCAACACCTGGTGGACCTGCTCCTCCAACTCGGAGATGATGTCGGGAGAGGCGGATCCCCCGTATTCTGGCTTGTACTTGAGCCCGTTGAACTCGGGTGGATTGTGGCTGGCGGTCACCACGACCCCACCCAGTGACCCGCTGTCCACCACCATCCAGGCCGCCGCCTGGGTCGGGCAGGGCCGATCCAGAAGCAGAACCGGGCGCGCGTTGGCGGCCAGCACACGGGCCACCTCCTCGGCGAACAGCTCGGCCGAGAACCTGGTGTCGTGCCCGACCACCACGCGCCCCTCCTTGGGCCGGGAGCTCAGGTACTGCGCCACCGCCTGGCTAACCACCCGCACGTTGGCGTAGGTGAAGTCGTCGGCCACGACCCCGCGCCACCCATCGGTACCGAAACTGATCGCAGGTGCCGCCACAGCCCACCTCCTTCGCCGAGTTTTGACCTGGCAATTGTATGGTCGTGGCAGCCCCGTGGCCGGCCCCAACCAAACTCTTTCGGTACCTTAGAGAAGGTCGGTGCGGCCCGACTCCCGAAGCTGCTCGACGACCCGGCTCACCTCCTGGACCCGACTGAGCGGACAAACCAGAAGGGCGTCCTCGGTGTCCACCACCGCCAGGCCAGATCCTCCCAGGACGACCACCAGGCGGCCGGCGGCGGAGTCGACGAAGCAGCCCTCACTTCCCAGCAGCAGAGCCTGTCCCTGAGCGACATTGCCGAGGGCGTCAGCCCGGCCGGCGTTGATGGCGACCCGCTGAAGGTCGCGGAACGTCCCCAGATCCGACCACGGCAGATCGGTTGGCATAACCGCCAGGCGCCCGCTCCGCTCCAGGACCAATCGCTCCACCACCCCGGCGGGGATCTCGCGCCAGGCGGCGGCGAACTGGGGGAGGTGGCTCCCCCCCCCAGTGGCCAGCGCGGCCCGGACCGCGGCCAGGGTGGTCGGTGCGAGTCGATCCAATTCCGCCAGCAATAGGGTGGCTGGCCAGGCAAAGAGGCCCGTGTTCCACAGGTAGCTGCCGGCGTCCAGCATGGCGGCGGCGCGCTGGTGATCGGGCTTCTCCACGAACCCGAGGGCTCGCCGCATGGGAAGCGTCCCCTCCGGCAGCCCAGCCGGAGGCGCCAGCTCACCTCCCATCTCCACGTATCCGAAACCGGAGGCGGGCCAGGTTGGCCGCAGGCCGACCGTCACCAGCAGCTGGTCCTCCCTCGCCCACCAGGCAGCCGAGCGCAGGACGCGAGTCACCGCCTCCTGGTCGGGTATGTAGTGGTCGGCATGGAGCGAGACCATGACCGCTTCTGGGCTCAGACGGAGCGCCTCAAGGGCCGCCCATGCCAAAGCCGGCCCGGTTCCGCGAGGCTCGGGCTCGAGCAGCAGATGGTCCGGGGCCAGCTCTGGAAGCTCGCGCGCCACCGACTCGGCCTGAGTGGCCGCGGAAACCACCAGCACCTCGCCGCCGAGCAACCGGGCCCGCTCGAAGGCATGGCGGAGCAGGGTCCTGCCGTCCTCGGCCAGTGGCAACAGGTGCTTGGGCACCCGGCCGCGCGAGCGCGGCCAGAGTCTGGTCCCCGCACCCCCTGCCAGGACGGCGCAGACCAGCCCTGCCGGGACCGGCAGTTCCCCGCCACTCTCGGGCTGTCTCAGATCCTCCCTCCCCCGCCGGCCGCGTTGAGCAACGGTTCGACCCCGGCCTGGGCGGCCAGCTCGGCACGGTAGGGGGTTCGCTCCCAGGGCAGGTCCAGGTCACTGCGCCCAAAGTGGCCGTAGGCGGCCACCTGGCGGTAGATGGGGCGGCGCAGGTCGAGCTCCTTGATGATCCCCGACGGAGAGAGGTCGAAGTACTCATCGATCAGGGACTCGATGTCGGCCCGGGGCACCACCTCGGTGCCGAAGGTCTCCACCCCGACCCAGACCGGCTTGGTGACGCCGATCGCATAGGCGAGTTGGACCTCCAGGCGACGAGCCAGCCCCGCCGCCACCAGATTCTTGGCCACGAAGCGAGCGCCGTAGGCGCCCGAGCGGTCAACCTTGGTCGGATCCTTGCCCGAGAAGGCCCCGCCCCCATGGCGTCCGGCGCCCCCATAGCTGTCGACTATGATCTTGCGGCCGGTCAGACCAGCGTCACCCTGGGGCCCGCCGATCACGAAGCGGCCGGTTGGGTTGACCAGAACGCGAGTCTGGTCATCGACCATCCCGGGGGGCAGCGCCGGGCCGATCACGTGCTCGACAACCCCCGCCTCCACCTCCGCCGGAGAAGCGTCCTCCGAGTGCTGGGCGCTGATCAGCACGGTGTCGATCCGCCGCGGCGCTCCCTCGGCGTCGTACTCGACTGTGACCTGCGACTTGCCATCCGGCCGGGCCCACTTGAGCAGCCCGGTCTTGCGCGCCAGGGCCAGCTGCCGGGCCAGCTGGTGGGCGTACTGGATCGCCGCCGGCATCAGCTCGGGGGTCTCGTCGCAGGCGTAGCCGAACATCATCCCCTGGTCGCCGGCGCCGCCCAGGTCCACCCCCCGGGCGATATCGGGAGACTGCTCATCGATGCAGATCATCACCCCGCAGGTCTCCCAGTCGAACCCGTACTTGGCGCGCACATACCCGATCTGCCGGATGGTCTCGCGGACCACCTTGGGCATGTCGACATAGCAGTCGGTGGAGATCTCGCCCAGGAGGATCGCGGCTCCGGTGGTCAGGGCCGTCTCGCAGGCGACCCGCGCCAGAGGATCCTTGCTCAAGATCGCATCCAGGATGGCGTCCGAGATCTGGTCCGCCATCTTGTCGGGGTGTCCCTCGGTGACCGACTCCGAGGTGAACAGCTGCCGGGGCCGGCGATGGGTCATGACCGAGTACCTCCAACTCTCACCGGAAGCCACCCGCTTTCAGCCACGGGCCTTCTCCTGTCCGAGAGCGCTTCCAATGATAGGCAGCGTCCGGAGCCCGGGACCCCGCCAGCCGCAGCAGATCCGGCCTCGGCCCTAGTCCCGGACGTACTCGTCGGCGACACGGAGGGCCTGATCCAAGCGGGCGATGCCGTCGCTCAGCTCGTCGGCGGTGATCACCAGCGGTGGGGCCACATGAATGCGGTTGAAGTGGGTGAAGGGCCAGACCCCAAGCTCCTTGCAGGCGCCCGCCAGCCGCGACATCGGCTCGTTGTCCGCCCCCGAGGCGTTGAAGGGCACCAGCATCTCCCGGGACTGGCGGTTCCGGACCAGCTCCACGGCCCACATCAGGCCCCGACCGCGAACCTCTCCCACGCAGGGGTGAGACGCCGCCAGCGCCCGCAGCTGGGGTCCGGCCACTTGCTGTCCCAGCTGGCGCACATGGTCCAGGATGCCCTCCTCTTCGAAGGTGCGAATGCTGGCCACTCCCACCGCGCAGGCCAGCGGGTGGCCGGAGTAGGTGAGACCCCCAGGATAGGGCCGCTCCGCGAAGGTCTGGGCGATCCGGCGGGAGATCACCACCCCGCCCAGAGGCACATAGCCGGAGTTGATCCCCTTGGCGAACGTGATCAGATCGGGGACGACGTCCCAGGCCTGCACCGCGAACCACTCCCCCACCCTGCCGAACCCGACCATGACCTCATCGCAGATCATCACGATCCCGTACTGGTCACAAAGGGCCCTCACCCCAGCCAGATAGCCAGGCGGCGGCACCAGGACGCCGTTGGTCCCGACCACCGTTTCCAGCAAGACCGCGGCCACTGTCGAGGGACCCTCGAACTCGACGACCTGGCGCAGGTGCGCCAGCGCTCGGGAAGCCTCCTCCTCCTCCGTGGTCGCCGCGAAGGCGGACCGATACAGGTAGGGGCCGACGAAGTGGACCACCCCGGGCATCCCGGGCTCGGCCCCCCAGCGCCTGGGCTCCCCGGTCATGGTGATCGAGGCACCCGTGGCACCGTGGTAGGACCGGTAGGCGCTGAGCACCTTGAAACGGCCGGTGTGAAGCCGGGCCATCCGGAGCGCGTGCTCATTGGCCTCGGTGCCCCCATTGGTGAAGAACACCATCTCCAGGTCGCCCGGCGCCCGCTCCGCGATCAGCCGAGCCAGCTCCCCCCGGACATCGTTGGCAAAGGCCGGCGCCACGGTGCAGAGCCGCTCCGCCTGGGCGTGGATCGCCGCCACCAGCGCCGGGTGCTGATGGCCGAGGTTGGTGAAGACCAGCTGGGAGCTGAAATCCAGGTAGCGCCGACCGTCGGCGTCCCAAAACCAGCTGCCCTTCCCACCCGCGACCACGACCGGGTCGGCCCGGTTCTGAGCCGACCAGGAGTGAAAGACATGCTGGTGGTCGTCGCTCAGCGCCGCCTCCCGATTCACCGCCCCGACCGCAAGCTGCCCGCTCATCTGGTTTGCGGGAAGCCCAGGTCGAGCTGGCTGGCGCTGGGCTCGGGCCAGCGACTGGTGACGACCTTGGTGCGGGTGTAGAAGTCGATTCCGGCCGGACCGTACATGTTGGCGTCGCCGAACCTGGACGCCTTCCAGCCCCCGAACGAGTAGTAGCCCACCGGCACCGGGATCGGGACGTTAACTCCCACCATGCCCACCTCCACCTCGCGCTGATAGCGCCGCGCCAGACCCCCATCCCTGGTGAAGATGGCGGTGCCGTTGCCGTACGGATTGCGATTCACCAGCTCCAGCGCCTCCTCGAAGGTGGCCACCCGCACCACCCCCAGAACTGGCCCGAAGATCTCCTCCTGGTAGACGCGCATCCAGGGCCGGACGTGGTCCAGCAGGGACACTCCCAGGAAGAATCCGGCGGTGTCGAAATGCTGCTCCCGGCCGTCGACGACCACCTCGGCCCCCTCCGCCCGGCCGCTCTCGATGTAGCCGGCGACCCGGTCCCGGTGCTCGCGGGTGACCAATGGTCCCATCTCGGAAGCGGGGTCGCTCCCGGGGCCGATCCGGAGCCTTCCGATCCGGGCTCGGATCCCCGCCACCAGGGGGTCAGCGGCCGCTCCGACAGCGACCACCAGGGCGATCGCCATGCACCGCTCCCCGGCCGAACCGTAGGCCGCCGACACGGCCGCGTCGGCGGCCAGATCCAGGTCGGCGTCGGGCAGCACCACCATGTGGTTCTTGGCTCCCCCGAGCGCCTGCACGCGCTTGCCGTGGAGCGCGGCCTGCTGGTAGACGTGGCGGGCCACCGGGGTGGACCCTACGAAACTGACGGCGTCGATGCCAGGGTGCTCGAGGATCCGGTCCACCGCCACCTGGTCGCCGTGGATGACGTTGAGCACTCCCTGGGGCAGGCCGGCCTTCATGAACAGGTCCGCCACCCGGACCGAGACCGAGGGGTCCTTCTCACTGGGCTTGAGGACGAAGGCATTGCCGCAGGCGACCGCGGTGGCGATCATCCAGAGCGGGACCATGATCGGAAAGTTGAAGGGAGTGATGCCAGCCACCACCCCCAGCGGCTGGCGCAGCTCGTGGACGTCCACGCCCGAGGAGGCGTCCAGGGTATGGCCCCCCTTGAGCAGTTGGCCCAGTCCGCAGGCGAACTCAACATTCTCGATCCCGCGGGCGACCTCGCCAAGGGCATCGGAAAGGACCTTGCCATGCTCCCGACTGACCAGCTCGGCCAGCTCCTCGCGGTGGGTGTGCAGCAGATGCCGGAACGAGAAGAGAACCTCGGTGCGACGGGAGATGCTGGCGCCGCCCCAGGCGGGCTGAGCCGCCCGCGCCGAGGCCACGGCCAGATCCACCTCGTCGGCGCTGGCCAGGGGAACCCGCGCCACCACCTCGCCCGTGGCGGGGTTGTAAACGGGGCCGGTCCGGTCGGACCGGCCGGGCGTGGACCGCCCCGAGATGAAGTGATCTAGCGCAACCGCACCCGCCAGCGGCCCCGACATATCCATCACGGACTGGCTCCCCGGGAACTCATCGAGCGCCTGCTTGGTGTCCACCCGAGCCCTCCATCCAAGCGCTCCCAATCGGAAGCGCTGCTCCGGTTGCGGCTTCGCGCAGTCGATGCCAGCCGCCCCGCCAGGGCCAATGTTAGACCTCGGCAAGGGTGAGGTCTGGCCGAGAGCGAGAGGCCAATGCCCGCCTGCTAGTGTGCGCGCAGATCGGACGCCGATCTGGGTCCGCCCCGGCACCGGTTGAGGTGGGCCTGGGCAACATTCTTTGGAGACCCGGGACTGAGCACTTCAAGCGATCGGCCAATCGCGGTGGTGGTTGACTGCGACACCGGCGTGGACGACGCCCTGGCCCTCCTCTACCTGGCCGGCGACCCCACGGTCGAACTGGTCGCGGTCGGCACCGTGGACGGCAACGTGCCGGTCCCGCTGGGCGCTCAGAACTGCCTGCGGGTGCTGGATGTGGCGGGGTGCGGGGCCGTGCCAGTCGCCGTCGGGTGCGACCGGCCCCTGCTCGAGCCGTCCCACTACGCGGAGCATTTCCACGGCCGAGACGGGCTGGGGGACAGCGGCCTGCCCCCCTCGGCGCGACAGCTCTCCCCCGAGTCGGCGGTCGGCCAGTTGCTCCGGCTCGCGCGCAGCCAGCCCGGGGAACTGACCCTGCTCGCCATCGGCCCCTTGACCAACGTGGCGGTGGCCCTGATGCTGGAGCCGGAGCTGCCGGTCCTGCTCCGGGAGGTGGTGGTGATGGGCGGAGCGGTGGCGTGCCCGGGCAACCAGAGCCCCTGGGCGGAGTTCAACGTCGCCCACGACCCCGAGGCGGCGGAGATGGTCCTGAGCGCGGCGTGGAACGAGCTCACGCTGGTCGGCCTGGACGCCACCAGCCAGGCCATCCTGAGACCTCCTGCGGTCGCACGGATCAGCGCCTGCGGGTCGGGTTCGGCCCGGTTCGCCACCCGGATCGTCCGCCAGCAGATGGAGCTCAAGGGCGAGTTCGAGCTCTGCGACCCGCTCGCAGCCGCGATCTGTGTCGACCGCAGCCTGGCCACCAGACTGAGTACGCCGGTCCGAGTGGAGCTCCGCGGGGAGCACACCCGGGGGGCCACCATCGCCGACCTGCGATCCTCCGAGGTGGGTCCGGCCAGCCCTCGGCCGGCGGTGTCGGTGGCCATGACAATTGACTTCGACCGGTTCATCGCCAACTTCCTCACCCACCTCGGGGTTGGCTCGTGAGCCCGCGCCGCGACCCCCGGCGCCCCAGCGACCCGAGACTCCATCCCGGTTTTGTTACCCGGCCTCGCTCGAGTCAAGCCATGCCTGAGGTGGTAGTGGTCGGCTCCTTGAACATGGACCTGACCAGCGCGGCGCCGCGCT
>JABEUU010000108.1 GCA_013044295.1 Candidatus Dormiibacterota bacterium | reverse complement strand
GGACTCGGTTGATCCGCTGGCCCCCGGTCTCCTCCGTGAAGAGGCGGCCACCCCCCGCCCCGCAGCACATGGCCTCGGAGCGGCTGCGCTCCATCTCTACCAGCTGGACCCCGGGGATTGCCTGGAGCAGTCGCCGGGGAGCCTCGTACTCCCGGTTCCAGCGGCCCAGGTAGCACGGATCGTGGTAGGTCAGCGTCCCCTCACCGATGCCCTGCTTGAGGGTGATGCGCCCCGCCTCCAGGAGCTGGCTGAGCAGCTGGCTGTGGTGGATCACCTCGTAGTGGCCGCCCAGGTCCGGGTATTCCCGGGCGAAGGTGTTGAAGCAGTGGGGGCAGCTGGCGACTATCTTGCGCACCCCCCGGCGCTGCAACCGCTCCACCACCTCGGTGGCCTTGGTCTGGAAGAGGTACTCGTTGCCCAGCCGGCGGGCGGGATCCCCGTTGCAGGTCTCCTCCTGACCGAGGACCGCAAAGCTGACCTGGGCGGCGCGAAGGATCGCCACCGTGGCCCGGGCGGTGGGCCAGTTGGACTCGTCGAAGGCGGTGGCGCAGCCGACCCAGTAGAGGTACTCGGCGTCCGGGTGGTCGGCCAGGAGGGGCACCTCCAGCCCCTCCGCCCAGCGCATCCGGGAGTCATTGGCCATGGCAAAGGGATTGCCCCGCTGCTCCACCGACTCCAGCGCGCGCTGCGCCTCCTTGGGCAGGCGCGACTCCTCCAGCACCAGCGCTCGGCGCATCCCCACGATGGTGGGAACGTGCTCGATCATGACCGGGCACTGCTGCACGCAAGCCCCGCAGGTGGTGCAGGCCCAGAGAGTCTCCTCCAGGACGCTCCAGTCCTGAAGGGTTCCGTCAGTCGGCGCGGGGCCGATGGATTCAGGCGCGGACCACGAGCTGGGCGGAGGCTGCTGGCCCCGCACGTTGGCGTACCAGCCATCGCGCAGATCGGTGATGAAGAGCTTGGGCGAGAGCGGCTTGCCGGTGTTGAAGGCCGGGCAGTGCACCTGGCAGCGCCCACACTCGGTGCAGGTGGCCAGGTCCAGCTCCTGCTTCCAAGTGAGGTGCTCCACCTTGGAGATGCCGAAGTGATCCGCATGCTCGATGTCGAGCAGGGGCAGGTGCCTCCCGGCCGGCTCCAGCTCCCGGAAGAAGACATTGGGCACCACGGTCAGGATGTGCAGGTGCTTGCTGCGGCCGAGGTAGACCAGGAAGCCAGCCAGCAGCAGCAGGTGGCCCCAGAGGAAGAACTCATGCCAGGCCCAGATGGCCTCGCCGTGAAAGCCCCGGAACAGGCTCGACACCGCGTCCGAGACCGGCCGCAGGTTCACCACCTGATCGGCGTGGGCGGCGATCTGAGTGGCGTAGATCCCGAGCTGGGTCAAGATCACCAGGGCGATCAGGACCAGGATGATGGTGGCGTCGCGCCGGTGGCTGCCCAGGAAGCGCCGGGGACGAAGCCAGTAGCGGTTGAGCGCCGCCATCGCCAGGCCGGTCAGAACCGCCGCCGCCAGCAGATCCTGGAGGAAGGCGAAGGGGCCCCACCAGTACTGCTGCTCCAGGTTCAGGGGTGGCACCAGTGCCTCCAGCCCCGCCTGAACGATCTCGATGTTGAGTATCACGAAGCCCCAGAAGATCAGGAAGTGAGCGACCCCCGAGAAGGGCCAGCGCAGGAGCCGCTTCTGGCCCAGAACCAGCACCACGACCCCGCGCCAGCGAGCCCCCTGACGATCACTTCGAAAGGCCGGCTCGGCCCGCCGCAACGACCTCCAGAGGGGGCCGAGCCGATGCCAGAAGAGGGCCCCCGTCACCGCAACCAACAGGACCAGGGCGACGCTGTTGATCCAGATCATGGGTGGTCGAACCCCAGCGCCACAGCGAACAGCACGATCGCCAGCAGCAGGGTCAGAGCCTCCACGGCCCAGAACCAGTGGGGCTCGTCGATCCAGAAGGGACCGACTCGCTGGCGCGCCCCGCGGCCGCTCCGGTTGGGGTCCTCCTGATCTCGACCGGCGCCATCGCCCCCGCTCGCTGTCACGCTGATGATGGTAGTGACTGCCCGGGCATCAGGTCAGCGACCGGACCATTCCGGCTTGCGCTTGGCGAGGAAGGCGGCGATGCCCTCGGCGGCATCGGCGCTGCGGAAGACCCCGTCAAAGGCCTCCAGCTCTTCCCCCAAACCCTCGTCCAGCGGCCGGTCCAGGCCCTGACCGACAGCCCTCTTGATCGCGGCCACAGCCACCGGAGGCTGGCCCGCCAGGCGCTCGGCCAACGTCTGCGCCCGCGCCAGCAGTTGCTCGGGTTCGACCACCCAGTTGACCAGCCCCAGCGACAGGGCCAGTGGCGCCTCGATCTGGTCGCCCAGCAGCAGCAGCTCCAGGGCCCGGCCCCGGCCCACCAGCCGGGGCAGCCGCTGGGTACCGCCCCAGCCTGGGATGATTCCCAGCAGGACCTCCGGCTGACCGAGCCGAGCGGTGCGGCTCGCCATCCTCAGGTCGCAGGCCATGGCCAGTTCCAGGCCCCCTCCCAAGGCGTAGCCGTTGACCGCCGCCAGCAGCGGCAGCCGGGACCGCTCCATCTCCAGGGTCAGCCGCTGACCGTCCGCAATCTTGGCCCTGGTCGAATCGGGTCCGTCGCTCACGAACTCGCCAATGTCGGCGCCGGCCACGAAGAAGCGGTCACCCTCGCCGGTGAAGACCGCCGATCGCACCAGGGGATCCGCCTCCAGCTCCTGAAGACTGCTCCGCAGGCCATCCAGGACCTCCCGGTTGAGAGCGTTGGCGGGGGGATGGTCGATCACGATCCAGCCGACCGCCCCGCGACGTTCCGCGCGCACCACGCCTGCCATTCCACCCACCTCCAGTTCCACCTGAGCCCAGCCTCTGTAGGCTAGCTGGGTGGACCCCATCGAGGCGGACCCTAAACCCTTGGACCCGGCCCGGCTGGCTGCCATGACCGAGCCGGAGCTGGCCGAGCTGCGGGCCGCCCTGGACGACTCAGAGCGCCAGCTCCGGCGCGAGCTGGCACCCCTGCAGGCGCGCCTGGCCGACCTCGCCAAGCGCCAGGCGGCGGTCGCCACCGAACGCCGTCGCCGCGAGCGCCAGCAGCAGCTGGCGCGCCGCCGGGAGGTCCGCGAGCAGGTCAAGGAGGGCCAGGCGCCCTCGCTGCGGGACCTGGCGGAAGCGGCCGACCCCCCCGAGTTCGGCGAGCCGCCGCTGGCCGAGCTGGAATTCCTGCTCGAAACCGGCGGGGCGGTGGCGCTGGGGTACCCCGGCGCCCGGGTCGCCAGCCTCCAGATGACCGACGGCGGCGCGGTCGCCACCGTCACCGAGTTGGGCGAGGTTCGCCGCCTCTACGCCCAGGGGTGGGAGTTCGGGGTGCCGGCCCGCTCGGGAGTGCGGGTCCACACCCCGGGCACCCGCTTGGAACGGCTCCTGGAGCCCGAGCGGTGCTTCGTGCGCGCCAGGTCGGCCGCGGGCCCCAGCTGACCCTGGCGATGGAGAGGGTTCGCCGGCGAGCGGAGCCCAAGGTGATCGCCCTCACCGGCGGAATCGCCAGCGGCAAGTCAACCGTGGCCGGGATGCTGGCCGAGTTGGGAGCGGTGACGGTGGACGCCGACGAGCTGTCCCGGGCGGCGGTGGCGCCCGGGACACCCGGCCTGGCCCTTCTGGTTGCCAGCTTTGGGGAGGGGGTTCTGGGGGCGGACGGAAGCCTGGACCGGGAGCGGCTCGCGAAGCTGGTCTTCTCCGACCCGGTGGCCCGCGGACGGCTGGAGGCGATCGTCCACCCTCTCGTGGCCCGCCTCAGCCAGGAGCGGATCGAGGAGGCGATCGCCGGAGGCGCCCAGGTGGTCGTCTACGAGATCCCCCTGCTCTTCGAGACCGGCCGCGAGTCGGAGTTTCCGATCTCGGTCCTGGTCTACCTCGATGCCGCTTCCCAGTTGCGCCGTCTGATGACCCGGTCCCACCTCGATGAGGCAGCGGCCAGGGCCCGGATCGGCTCCCAGATGGACCTCGAGCGCAAGCGCGAGCTGGCCACCTGGGTGGTGGACAACGGCGGCAGCCTGAGTTCCACGAGGGGTCAGGTCGAGCGGCTCTGGACAGAGCACCTGGGAGCCCCGGCGACCCCTCCCCGATAGCCGGTCGGCCCTCGCTTGCAGTATCCTGGGCTGCGAAAGCGTGGCCATCTCGACCGATCTGTGGATCAAGGTCCCGGCTCCGTTCTTCGGAGTCGAGACAGTCGGGTTCAGCGTCCGTTACGCGCTGGACTTGGGCGAGGACCAATTCGCCGACGTCCCCTTCTTTGTCGAGGGTGAGGCCGGCCTGATGGGACGGCTGATCCGGCAGTTGCGGCTCTTCCCCCAGCGGGACCGCTTCGTGGACTGCCGGGCCGCCGGCGAGGCCTACAGCTGGACGGACCCGATCAGCCTCAGCGACGAGGTGGTGGTGATGGCCTTCCGGGACCAGAGCCTGAGCCAGCCGGCGACGGACCCGGTGCAGGCGGTGCGCAACCGGTTGATCAACCAGATGGTGCCGCTGGCCTTCCCGTTCCTGCGTGACTGCGTGCGGGTGGCCGGGCTGAAGCTCAACTCCTGGATCTCGGTGCGGATCGCCTCAGACCAGGTCGCCGAGATCGATCTGTCGCTGCCCGTGGGTCACATCGTGCAGGGCAACGGGGTCCGGGCCCTGGCCGAACTCTGACCGCTCCTGTCCTCAGGGGGTTGGGGACGCCGCCGGCGACGTGGTCGCGCTCGGCGACGGGCTCACGCTGGACTTGGCGCTCGGCG
>JABEUU010000107.1 GCA_013044295.1 Candidatus Dormiibacterota bacterium | reverse complement strand
CCCGAGGACGAGCTGATCGCCCAGATGTGGCGGCTGTGCCAGAGCACCTTCCCGGGTGCATCGCGGGCTCAGCTGCTGCACGCCAGGGTGACCCGTGAGGCGCACGCCACCTTCGCCGCGGGACCTGGCTCCAACGCCCTCCGCCCGGGCCCGCGCAGCCAGCTCCCGGGCCTGCTCCTGGCCGGCAGCTGGACCGATACCGGTTGGCCGGCGACCATGGAGGGGGCGGTTCGCAGCGGGCAGGCGGCGGCGGCGGCGTGCCCGCCCGGATCTAGCTCAGCCGAGCTCGGCGACCGGGTCGGGCTCGCCGTCGGCTGACCCGGGTCGAGGCAGGCGCTGGTCCATCAGGGAGGGCACGGCCAGGCCGACCGCGGCCGAGAGGGCGGCCAGCGCCCGGGCCTGCAGCCGGCCCACGGCCAGCAACTCGGAGAGCGCCCCCGGCTGGCGGACCAAGAGGCCCGCCAGCCGGCGCGGGTCCGGTCCGCGGCCGCCAGGCGGGATCAGGGTGGCGGCGCGTCCCAACCGGCTCGTGGGCGTATCCAGCACCACCCTCAGGGCTGCCACCCTGGCGCCCTGCCGGTCGCTCCAGGCCGAGGTCTCCATCTCCACCAGATCCACTCCCCGAGCGGCCAGTTCGGATCTCTGGGTCGGGGTCTCCACCACCACATAGCTGGTCGCCAACCGGCAGCTGCGCCCGGCGCCGGCAAGCGCCAGACGGGCGTCCGGGCTGAGCTCGGTCCAAAGGCCCTCGGGTGAAAGCACCGACTGCCCTATCCCCACCTCGGCGAGATCCCAGCCCGGGGCGCAGGCTCCCGCCACTCCCAGCACCAGCACCAGCCCTCCCAGAGGGGCCTGAGCGGCCGCGCGGCGGGCCGCCGCCGGCCCGGCACCGGTCTCCCAGACCTCCACACCTCCGTCCGGGCCTATCCAACGGACCAACCGCCTGGACGGCAGTCGGCTGAAGCCCCGCCCCAGGGCATGCCGCGCCGCGCGTGCCTCGGACGCCAGCGCGCAGGCCAAGATCAGGGGGGGGCCGGTCAGCTGGCGCCGGCGACTCACCCGTGCCAAGGTCAGGCAGATGCCAAAGAGCAACAGGGCGGCTCCCGCACTGGGCCCAACCCCCAACAGCCCGGCCAGCACGCTGCTCCAGGCAAGCACCCCCAGCAGCAGCGGCCAGGCAGCCAGCAGGGGCCGCGGGAGCTGGCCGGGAAACTCTCCCAGGACCAGTCTGGTCCAGAGTTGGAGGACGGCTCCCAGCACCAGCCAGCCCAGGTAATTGGCCAGGGATACCCCGTACCAGACCCCGGAGTGGGCAGGATAGCTGTAGATCGAGCCCAGCCACCAGTAGGCTCCCCGCAGGGAGACAGGGTCCACCACCAGGTCGACGGCGACCATCGCCACCGCTCCGAGCAGGCCACGGCGCCAGCCGCGCGCGCCCAGAGAACCCATCACGGCATAGGTGCAAAAGGCCAGCCAGCCGAAGCTCAGGCTGTCGAAGAGCGGCACGCCGAGCAGGGTCCAATCATGGCTCAGCCCACCCGGGTGGTAGTGGTACACCCCAAACGGGATCCCCGGGCCGCTGGTGGACGACCACTCCGCGGCAAAGGCCAGCGCCCAGCCCACCCCCAGCCAAAGGACTGCTCGGCGCCACCCGAAGCAGCGCCAGACGATCACCCCGACCAGAACCCAGGGGCCAAAGGCGTACCAGCGTCCCAGCAGCGGGAGCAGCGCTTGGGCCACGTTCACGGGCCCGCCTTGGGCCCCAGCTCAGCGACCGCCTCCAGCAGGGCGCGATCGAGGTCTCCCGGCTGCCAACCCAGCTCCTGGCGGGCCCGGCTGGCGTCAACGTACATGGGGTGGGCAGCCATGCGCACCGAGGTCAGGGGGATGCCCGGCGGGCGACCGCGCCAGCTGGCCACCGCCTCGCTGGTGAGAGCGGCCCCCAAGGCGGCGAGGCGCGGGATCCTCCAGGCGGGGGGCCGCCTGCCTGAGATCCTGGCCACTTTGCCCAGCAGCTGGTCCAGGGTCAGGTTCCGGTCGCCGAGGATGTAGGCGCCCCCGGGGACGCCGCGCTCCATGGCCAGCACGTGGCCCTCCCCCACCGCCTCGACGTCGACCAGGTTGAGCCCGGTTTGGATCACGGCCGGGATGCGCCCCGCCAGGAAGTCCCGGATGGTGGCCCCGGTGGGGGTGGGCCGAACGTCGCCCGAGCCAACGGGGGTGCTGGGCTGCACCACCACCACCTCCGTGGCATCGCCGATGAAGTTGAGAGCGAGCCGCTCGGCCGCCCACTTGGAACGCTTGTAGGGACCGGCCAGCCTGGCGGCGGAGGGTGCGCGGTCGGCCTCGGTGCAAACCCGTCCCCGGCGATCGAAGGCCAGGGTCCCCACGGTGCTGCAGTGGACCACCCGCCGGATCCCGCCCGCTCGGGCCGCCTCCAGGACGTTCAGCGTGCCGCCGACATTGACCAGGATCATGTCATCCACCTCGGCGGCCAGCAGCGACAGGCGATAGTCGGCGGCGCAGTGGATGACCGCCCAGCACCCTCGCAGAGCGCGTTCCAGGGAAGCCCGGTCGGTGACATCACCGGCCACCACCTGCACCCCACTGGGAGCCGAGTAGGCGGTCGGGCGGCGGAGCAGCGCCCGCACCGGATAGCCGCGCCGGAGCAGCGATCGGACCACGGCGGCACCCACAAACCCCGAGCCTCCGGTGACCAGGACCGGCCGGGGTCCCATCGCCGAGGTCAGCTCCACCTCGGTCAGGCGCCGCCAGCGGCGGGACTCTGGAGGACGTAGCCATCGCCCCGACGGGTGCGCAGGAGACGGGGGCTGTTGGGGTCCGCCTCCAACTTGAGCCGCAACCGGTGGACGCACATCGTCACCGCCGCCGGAGTGGCGGTGGGATCGCCACCCCAGGCGCCCTCGATGATCTGGCGGCGGGACAGCACCACGCCAACGTTCAGAGCCAGATACTCCAGCAGGTCGGCCTCTCGCGGGCTGAGAAAGTGGTGCCGGCCCTCGATCCTGGCGCTCCGCCGGGACGGCTCCACCAGCAGTGGACCCACCCCCACCACCCGGCCACCGCTGCGGCGCTCGGCCTGGCGTCGGCGCAGCACCGCCTGGATGGTCGCGTTGAGGACGGCGGGTGGATACGGCTTGGGCAGCACGTAGTCGGCTACAGCCTCCATCAGGGCGGCGGTGTCCCGGAGGTCGTGGCTGAGCACGATCAGGGCGGCGGATGACATCGCCCTGACCGCCTCCACCCCCCGGACCCCCCGGAGCAGGGAGTCGTCGGCGATGATGGCGACAGGGCCCTCCATGCGGATCGCCTGGCCCAGCTGCTCCGGACTAGACACCACATGGCAGTCGAGGCCCGGGGTGCGCCCGGCCAGATGGCAGGCGACGTCGGCGTAGTCACGGTCCGCCTCCAGGATCAGCGCCATCATTAGGCTATTCTCGACCACCGGGCCGCCCGGCGGCCTGGCTTTGGCGAGGTAGGGAGGTGAGTTCGTGAGCGTCCCAGACCCAGACCGAATGTTGGCCCGGATCGGGTTCCTCGATCCGCTGGCGGGCGCGATCCAGAAGCGAGTCCGCCGGGTCCTGGCGGAGGGCGGCCCAGCCGCGGCTGCGGCCAAGGACCTGCTCAATGGCCGCCAGTTGGGCCACCCCCTCCACCCCCTGCTGACCGATCTACCCATCGGAGCCTGGACGGCGAGCACCCTGCTCGACCTGGTGACCGGCCGCGAGCGTGGCCTGGAGCCGGCGTCCGATGCCCTGATCGGCCTCGGTTGCGCCTCGGGAGCAATGGCGGCCCTGGCCGGGCTCGCCGACTGGCAGGACAGCTATGGCTCGGAGCGCCGGGTGGGCCTGGCGCACGCGCTTCTGAACAGCTCCGCCCTGGCCCTGTTCACGGGAGCGCTGGGGTTGCGGCTGTCAGGTCGGCGGCGGCCGGCACGGCCACTGGCTGTGGCCGGTTATCTGCTGGCCACCGCCGGGGCCTACCTGGGGGGCGACCTGGTCTTTCGCCTGGGCACCCAGGTCAACCGCAACGCCTGGACGGAGGGCCCCGGTGACTGGCGTGATGCCGCCGCCGCGGACGAGGTGCAGCCCGACCGCCTGTTGAAGTGCGCTCCCGACGGCGTGCCCGTGCTGCTGACCCGGATCGGGGGCCGGGTCTGTGCCGTGGGGAGCGTATGCCCCCATGCTGGCGGCCCACTTGAGGAGGGGACCTTCGCGGCCGGGGTGGTGACCTGTCCCTGGCACGGCTCCCGCTTCGACCTGAGCACCGGCGCGGTGCTGACCGGCCCCGCTTTCACGCCGCTGCCCAGGTACCAGGTGCGGGTCACCGATCAGGGGCGGGTGGAGCTGAGGCAGGCTCGGCCGTGATCCGGATCGACCACGTCCTGATCGCCACCAGTGACCTCCAGCTGGGGGCCCGCCAGCTGCTGGCCGGACACGGGCTGGATTCGACTGAGGGCGGGCGCCACCTGAGCTTCGGCACCGCCAACCGGATCGTGCCCATCGGCTCCCAGTACCTGGAGCTGGTGGCGGTCTATGACCGCGAGCTGGCGGCCACCAACCCCTTCGGCCGGGCGGTCCTCGCCGAGGCCAATCCGGACGGCCCGCGGCCGCTGGCCGTATGTCTGGCCGCGGATGACCTGGACCAGGTGGCGGGCCGCCTGGGGATGGCCCCGGTGGCGGGCGAGCGCACACTGCCCTCGGGGCAGGTGGTGGGCTGGCGCTCCGTGGCCATGTCGGCGGCCTTCTCCACCCGGCGGCTGCCCTTCTTCCTTGCCTGGGACGACCCCCGCCAGCACCCCGCCAGGACCGGGCCCAAGAACCGGCCCCTGGCAATCGCCAGGGTGGAGGTGGGGGGCGACGAGGCCGCCCTGCGCACCTGGCTGGGCGAGGAGGTGGCCGGCCTGACCGCGGTGGGAGGCGCGCCTGGAGTGCACGGAGTGGAGCTGGCCACCGCCGATGGTGGGCTCCTGCAACTTAGCTGAGCTGGGGCATGGCGACCCAACCGGTGGTGGCCCAAATGGAAGTGGCGCTGGCGGTGGTGACCAGCGCCCGCCGGGTCTGCGTGCTCACGGGAGCCGGGATCTCCACGGATTCGGGGATCCCTGACTTTCGAGGCCCCGATGGGCTGTGGACCAGAAATCCAGGAGCTCGGCGTCTCAGCGCCCTGGACCACTACGTCAGCAGCCGTGAGGTCCGCATCGCCGCCTGGCTCAGTCGGCTGGAGAAACCCGCCAGGGAGGTGCAGCCCGACGCGGGACACCTGGCCCTGGTCGAGCTGGAGCGGCGCGGCCGGCTGGCCATGCTGGTGACCCAGAACGTCGATGGCCTGCACCTTCGGGCCGGCACCTCGACCGAGCGCCTGGTGGAGATCCACGGATCGCTGCGGGAGTACGTCTGCCTCAGCTGCGGCCGGGGCGGCCCGATGGCCGAGGTGCTGGAGCGGGTCCGCCATGGCGAGGAGGACCCGCCATGTCTCGCCTGCGGCGGAATCCTGAAGTCGGCTGCCATCTCCTTCGGGCAGCGGCTGCGCGCTCAGGATCTGGGCAGGGCCGAGCTGGCCGCCCGCAGCTGCGACCTGTTCGTGGCCGTGGGGACGCGCCTCGAGGTCCATCCGGCCGCCGGGTTGCCGGCGCTCGCCCTGCGCGCCGGGGTCCCCCTTCTGATCCTCAACTTCCAAGCCACCGCCCACGACAGGCGGGCCGCCTGTGTGCTCCGCGGGCCCATCGGCGAGGTGCTACCGGCCCTGGTCGCGGCGTGACCGGTCAGCGGCCGGGGGATGGCTCCAACGAACCCAGGAAGTCGGGCTTCGGGTCCAGGCCAGCCAGCGCCAGGGCGCACGCGGTGGCTGCCACCGGCATCTCGGTGAGGTTGTACCCCCCCTCGAGCACGGCCACGATCCGGCCCGAGCAGATCTCGGAGGCCAGCTCCGACAGGCGGCTCATGGCGGTCGCGTAGGCGCGCCAGTCCAGCTCCAGTCCAGCCAGAGGATCACCGGCCAGGGCGTCGAACCCGAGGCTGACCAGGATGAATTCCGGGTGGTGCGCCCGCACCGCCGGGAGCACCACGTTTTGGAGGGCCGCCAGCCAGGGCCCCCCGCCGGTCCCGGACGGCAGCGGCAGGTTGATGGTCTTGCCAGCTCCGGCGCCCTCACCACGTGCGCTGGCCGCCCCCGTGCCCGGGTAGAGCGGCCACTGGTGCAGGGAGCAGTAGAGGACGTCGCCATCGGTCCAGAACGCGTCCTGGCTGCCGTTGCCATGGTGGACGTCGAGGTCCACGATCGCCGCCCGCGCCACCCCCAAGCGAGCCTGGGCGTGACGCACGGCGATGGCGGCATTGTTGAACAAGCAGAACCCCATTGCCTGGGTGGGCGTCGCATGGTGGCCCGGCGGCCGCACCAGGGCGAACGCCGGCACCGGCGAGGCCGCGCAGGCGAGGCCAACGGCTGCCATGGCCGCGCCCACCGCATCCAGGGCGATGTCGTAGGAGAAGGCGGTGCAGTAGGTGTCGGCGTCGATCCAGCCACCACCTTCGGCCGCCAACGCCTGGATGTAGTCGACGTGAGCCGGGCTGTGGACCAAGAGCAGGTCCTGGGCATCGGCCCGGTCGGCACCCCGCCACCAGCTCTCCGGCAACCGCGAGTCGCGATGAATGGCGGCCGTGATCGCCCGCAGGCGAGCGGCCGACTCCGGATGGCCCGGGCTCTGGTGGTCCAGGAAGATGGGGTCGTAGATAAGCGCCAGAGGGGGTCGGTCGGCACCGGCCTCCGCGGGCAACCGCTACTGATCCAAGGAGAGCACCAGCTGGGGCGGCGCGATGCGATGATCCTCCTTGGTGGGCTTGACCGCAGTCCCCACCGCGAAGAACTCGATCACGTGGCTGCCCCAGCCGTGGTTGTTCTCCTTGATCTGAGCGCCCACTATGCCCTCCGCCTGAACCTGCTCAGCCTCGGTCTGCATCCGCTCCATGGCCAGTTCGCGGGCGTCGTAGAGCGCCTGAGTGAAGTTGGGCATCTCCTGGTTCTGGCCCATCTTGCGCATCCATTGGCCCAGCCCCTGGTGGGCGACGTGGTACACGCAGACGCCCATCACCAGCGCCAGCGGCGCGTAGCCCGCCTGCAGCAGGGTCCAGAAGTCCTGGCCCGAGAGGTCGGAGGTGAAGGGCTTGCCCTGAGGGGTGCGCATGCTGCCCTGCTGGCTGCGGACGGCGGTACCCACCGCCATGAACTCGGCCAGCCCCTGGCCCCACTCGTAGCGGTTGATGTCCAGGCGGACTCCGACGATCCCGTCGGCGCCGAGCACGTCGGCCTCCTCCTCCATCCGGGACATGGCCAGCTCGCGGGCCTGATACATCGCCTGGCTGAGGACCTGCATCTCCTGGTTCTGGCCGAAGTTGGCGATCTGCATACCGATGTGGTAGATCGAACTGCCCACCACCAGTCCCACCGGCTCGAAGCCGGCCTCCTTGACGAGCAGGAATTCGGAGATCGACAGGTCGCTGGTGAAGAGCTTGCGGTGGCCCTCGGTCCCGCGCATCTCCCGCAGCCGATTCATGGCGTCCTGGGGGATCTCGGGCTGGCCCGGCTGGTTGCCTGCCGGCTGATCGGTCATTTGGCTTCCTCCTTCAAGGTCTGAGCGGAACCACCATGGATGGCCGCGGCAGCGCGGTGGGGCTGGCCTGGGGCGCCACCGCGGTCCCCAGGATCACCCACTCCACGATGCGGCCCCCGACCGATTCGGATCCGGTGGGGTACTCCAGAATGTGCGAGTCGATCTCCACGCCGACGACCCCGGCGGAGCCGGCCTGGCCGGCCTCCTGAGCCATCCGCTGACGTCCCGTGGCCTGGGCCAGGCGCAGCGCGCGCGTGTAGCTGGCGACCTCCTGGTTGCTCCAGGCCGAGACCGCCCCCTGGCCCATCATGCCCAGGCTGCCTCCGAAAAAGGCGACGGCCTGAAACGCGCTGGCGCCCATCACCAGCCTCAGGGGCCGGTAGCCGGCCATTACCAGCTTGGCCATGTCCTGCCCGCTGAGGGTGGAGGTGAAGGGCTCCCCGGCCGGCGCCTCTCCGATCCGGCGAACCGCGGTGCCCAGAACTGTGAACTCCGCCATTCCCGTCGCCCACTCCCAGCGCTTGATCTCCAGCCGGACCCCGACCACACCCTCGGCCCTGAGGCCGGCGGCCTCGAGCACCAGACGATGGACCGCCCTGGACCTGGCCTCGAACAGAGCGGAGGTGAGGGCGGCATTCTCCAGGGGCTCGACGGCTCCCCAGCTCATGCTCGAGCGGCCACTCAGGATGCCCATCCCGGTGTTGATCCAGCCCATCCGATACAGGGAGCTGCCCATGACCAGCGCCACCGGCCGGTAGCCGATCCCCCGCAGGGCGGCCAGCTCGTCCACCGACAGGTCCGAGGTGAAGGTTGCCCCCTCCTCGCGCTGGCGCTCGATGCGCTCCTCAGCCTCCAGGGGGATGCCCCCACCCTCGACCATCTGCCGGCTGCGCTCGGCGCGTGCCAGCTGCTCAGCCTGCTGCTCGGGGCTGACCCCCGCCGAGCCGCCTCCGCCGCGGAAGAATCGCACCTCCGGTCAGCCTAGCAGGCGTTCGAGAGCCACTCTGTCAGCGGCGCTCGCCGAACTCTGCTGGACCAGGGCCCGGGTCAGCTCGGCCACCCAGCCATCCAAGCTCAGCTGGTCACTCTTGAGAGTGATCCCGCGCACCACCTTGGAGCGACGCGCCACCACCGCGCCCCGGTCCCGAGCCAGCTCGAAGTGGTCGTCGCCAAGGGCGACCCGGATCCGCTTGACGCTCTTACTGCGCCGCAGCATCCCTCCCCCTTGATAGTCGACCTGAGCGCGCCCCGGCAGGGCGCCCTCGAACTTGCTGGCCAGCACCTCAAGGAAGGTGTTGAGATCGCGGGAGTCGGCCCGCAGGGAGGACGCGAGCTGCTCAAAGTCCTCGTTGGAGGCGGCCAGGGGGCCGGGTTCATCCATCACTCGAAGGCGAATATAGCGCCCCTGGAGCACCTGTTGGCTGGGACCAAGTTTGTCGAGCCCCTTCCCAAACCGGCCTCCAGTCCGTAATCTTGCCCGCAACAGGGAATTTGGGGGCGGGCGAAGGGTTCTAGGCAGCCCGCCGCCGCAGCAGGGAGCAAGGAGGTATCTGTCTATGGCTGTGACAGCCAAGCCCGACTACGACGCGTCGGACCGCAAACTCGACCGGCACATGTCGGTCTGGCAACTCTTCTTCCTCTCGATGGGAGGGATCATAGGTTCCGGCTGGCTGTTCGCGGCCATCGCCTCCGCCTCGGTGGCCGGACCTGGCGCGATCGTGTCCTGGATCGTGGGCGGCGTGCTGGTTTTGTTCGTCGCCCTGAACTACGCCGAGGTCGCTGGCATGCTGCCCCGCTCGGGCGCCATCGTCCGCTACCCCCACCTCACCCACGGCGGCTACACCGGTTTCATCCTCGGTTGGACATATCTGCTCTCCGCTGTCAGCGTGCCCGCGATCGAAGCTGAGGCGGTGGTCACCTACGCCAGCTCCTACATCCACGGCATCATCAACGCCAACTCGGAGCTGGTCTGGCCCGGCGGCATCCTCTTCGGGATCGGGCTGATGATCCTGTTCTTCATCATCAACTACGTCGGCATCCGGTTCCTCAGCCAGTTCAACGCCTTTGTCACCGGTTGGAAGTTCCTGATCCCCGGGTTGACCATCATCTTCCTGCTGGTCCTGGACCTCCACACCAAGAACTTCGGCTCCTACGGCGGCTTCTTCCCGCTCGGCGCCCAGCCCGTTCTGGGAGCTGTGGCCAGCACCGGGATCGTGTTCTCCTACCTGGGATTCCGGCAGGCGCTGGACTTCGGCGGCGAGGCCAAGAACCCCCAGCGGGACGTGCCCGTCGCCACCATCGCCTCGGTCTTGGCGGGGATGGCGCTCTACGTGCTGCTGCAGGTGGCCTTCACCGGCGGCATCAACTGGGGCTTCTTCCACGTCCACGTGGGTGACTGGGCGGGCCTCAAGGCGGCCGGCAGCGCCGCGGCCAACGCTCCCTTCTACGTCCTGATGAAGGGCTCGGGCACCGCGCTTCTGGGCGGCTTCGCCACCATCCTTCTGATTGACGCCTTCATCTCCCCGACCGGCACCGGCTACATCTACCTCGGGACCTCCAGTCGAACCGTGTACGGACTGTCGGTGGTCGGCTACCTGCCCAAGCAGTTCCAGGAGATCACCAGTCGGTTCAAGATCCCTTGGCTGGCTCTGGTCGCGTCGACCGTGGTCGGATGTCTCTTCTTCCTGCCCCTTCCCAGCTGGTACACCCTGGTTGGGATCATCACCTCGGCCACCGTCCTCACCTACATCATGGGCGGCATCGGGCTGCCCATCCTGCGCCGCACGGCGGGCTCTCTGACCCGGCCATTCCGGCTCTGGGGGGCGGAGGTCCTGGCTCCCATTGGATTCCTGGGAGCCGCCCTGATCGTCTACTGGGCAGGGTTCTTCACGCTGGCGATCGTGTTCGCCGCGGTCTTCATCGCCCTGCCGCTCTTCGTCTGGTTCTACGCGCCGATGCGGGGCTGGATCAGCGCCGGCACCGGAGGGATTCTGGGCCTGGTCTTCCTGATCCTCTGGATCATCGTCCAGCGTTGGGGGCAATACGCTCTCACCGCGGTTCCGGCGGCGGTCCCCCACCCCCAGTTCGGGGTCTTCTACTTCGTCACCATCTGTGTGATCGTGGGATTCACCGGGGCCCTCTGGTACCTCTCCAACGAAGAGGGGCGCAAGGCGGTCAGCAGCACCTGGTGGCTGATCTTCTTCCTGCTCGCGATGTTCGCCATCTCCTACTACGGGGCCTATGGAGCGGCCGGCTCGCTGAACGCGCCCAAGACCGTTGGGATCCCATTCCCAGCTGACATCCTGGTCGTGATCATGATCAGCCTGCTGGCGTACGGCTGGGCCGTACACAGCGGCTACGAGACCGAGGAGATCGCCGCGATCGTCCTAAGTGGCACGGGTCTGGTCGGACAGGACCCGATCGCCCAAACCGGCCCGGCTCCGAATCTTGGAGGAGCTCCGGCGCCGGCCCCACCCTACCAGCCCGGAGGCTGACTGAGCGCGCGTTGAAGGCCGTATCCTAGAACGCGGCCGTGGGGCCCGCCCGGAGCAATCCGAGCGGGCCCTTTCTCGTGCCGCCACCAGGCGGTGGCGCCGGTGGCAGCATCCAAGACCCCCGCCCTGGGGCCCGGCCACCGCTATATTCGATGGCGATGGGCACCGCCGAGACCGCTTCCACTCCGTCTCCGCACGGCTGGCGGAGGCTGGTCACCGAACCACGCCGGCCGGCCTCGATCGCGGCCAGGCCCAACGCCCACTGGTACGTGGTGGGCACGGTCTGCGTGGGCGCCTTCATGGGCCAACTGGACGCCAGCATCGTGGTCCTGGCGCTACCCACTCTGCAGCGCAGCTTCCACACCACCCTGGGAGCGGTGGAGTGGGTTTCCCTGGCCTACCTCCTGGTGCTGGTGGCGATGGTGACCGCGGTGGGGCGCTTCGCCGACATGGTCGGGCGCAAGCTGCTCTACATCTACGGCTTCGCCATCTTCATCGTCGGCACCGCCCTTTGCGGGATCGCCCCCAGCATCCCGTTGCTGGTGGTCTTCCGGGTGCTCCAGGGTTTCGGGGCGGCCATGCTGCAGGCCAACAGCGTGGCCCTGATCGTGCACGCGATGCCCCCCAAGAAGCTGGGCCAGGCCATCGGCGTGCAGGGGGCCGCTCAGGCCCTCGGACTGTCGCTCGGCCCGGCGGTGGGGGGCCTGCTGGTCGTGCTGGGCGGGTGGCGGCTGATCTTCCTCGTCAACGTGCCGGCCGGAATGATCGGGATGGCGCTGGGGTGGTTCCTGCTGCCCCGCAGCCGCCAGCTGGCCGAGCGCCAGCGGATCGACTGGTGGGGCATCGCCACCTTCGGAGCCGCCATCAGCGGCCTGCTGCTGGCGCTCTCGTTCGGCGACGAGACCGGCTGGCTTTCGCCCCAGATCCTCGGCTTCTTCGCGGTCGCGGCAGTGTTTGGCGCCCTCTTCCTACGGCGCGAGCTGACCGCCCGGGCGCCCATGATGCAGCTGGGGATCTTCAAGGTGATCGCCTTCTCGGCTGGCATCTCGTCAGGGCTCCTCTCCTACCTGGCCCTATTCGGCGTCCTCTTCGTGCTTCCGTTCTACCTGGAATTCGCCGGCCATCTCGACCCGGGGACCGCCGGCCTGGAGCTGATAGTGCTGCCGGTGGCGCTGGGGATCACCGCCCCGATCGCGGGCAATATCGCCGACCGCTTCGGGGCCCGGCCCCTGACGGTCGGAGGGATGGTGGTCGCTGCGGTGTCCCTGGTGGCGATCTCACTCCATCCGGTCCCGGGCGGGGTGCTGCTGCTGGAGCTGGCTATGACCGGCGTCGGGCTGGGAATGTTCACCCCCCCCAACAACGCCGCCATCATGGGGGCTGCCCCCAGGCAGCATTCGGGCATGGCCAGCGGAATCCTCAACATGACCAGGGGCATGGGCACATCCCTGGGGGTCGCGCTGACCGGGCTGGTCTTCGGCCTGGCGGCGGGCACCACAGCCTCCCACGCCCAGTCTCCGGCTCTGGTCACCAAGGGGTTGGTGGCGGCGTTGCTCTTCCTGGCCGCGATCTCGCTTGTGGCGGCCGCCCTGGCGGCCCTTCGCGGCAACTCCGAGCTCAACTCAGACCGCACGCTGACCGCCGAGGGGTGAGAGCGAGCCTGCGGATCAGCTGCGCAGGTGCGGCCCGCTCTGGCAGGATGGGCCAATGCTGACCAACCCTCGTCCACATCAGGTCGAGCGCCGCGGCCCCTGGCTGACCGCCCTGGCGGCGGTGGTGGCCCTGGCCGCCCTCTTCGCGGTCCGCCCGCAGATCCTCAGCCTGGTCCCCAGAGGTGATCAGCTGGTCGCCGAGCTGGGGATCTTCATCGTGGCGGTGGTGCTGGGCGGGCTTGCCATCCGGGCCTTCGTGTCCCGCCTGTTCAGCCACCTGCGGAGCAGTGAGCTCTCCTCCTGGCGCCCCATCGTCACCTGGTGCCTGTATGTGGTACTGGGACTGGGCGTGCTCTCCGCCCTCCAGATCAACCTCACCGGGCTGCTGGCGGCGGGGGCCATCGTGGGAGTGGTGGTGGGGGTCGCCGCCCAGACGTCCCTGGGGAGCGTCTTCGCCGGCCTGGTCCTGCTCATGGCCAGACCGTTCGTGGTCGGCAACTGGGTCCATATCCGAACCTACCTCTTCGGCGGGATCGAGTACTCCGGGATCGTGACCCATGTGGGAGTCATCTACACCACCGTCGATATGGGGGGCAGACCGGTCAGGATTCCCAACAGCGGCGTCCTGATGGCGGCCCTCACGGTCACCCACATGCCCCTTCAGGTCGACATCGAGCTGCAGCTGCCCCCGGAGTCCTCGCTGATCCAGCTCCGCTCCCTGCTCGAGCATGAGCTGGGGCTGGTGGCCGGGGAGTCGGTGAGCCTGCGCCCCCTGTCTTTGCAGACGGCCGGCAACGGCCAGCTCACCTGCCAACTCCAGATCCGCAGCCATCACGCGGTCGACCTGGCGCGGGTCAGCCGCGTCATCCTGGCCGCCGGCCAGCCGCCGGCAGAGACGGCCGAGGCGGCGCCCAGCTGAGCCCCCAGACGGAAAATCGCTACAGATGGGCCGAGCCCGCCCTGGAGGAGGTGGCCGACTCCACCTTCCGGTGTCCGCTGCCGCTGCCCGGGGACGCCCTGCGCGCGGTCAACGCCTACCTCATCAGGAGCGCGGGCGGCTTCCTCCTGATCGACTGCGGCTGGGATCACCAGGAGACCCTGGAGCGGCTCAGAGACGCGCTCCGAGCGCTGGGTGGCGGGCTGGGATCGGTGCGGGGAATATTCGCCACCCACGTGCACCGAGACCACCTCGGCCTGGCCGGGCAGCTGCGCGACGAATCGGGGGCCTGGGTCTCCTTGGGCCGCGGCGATCAGGCAACCCTGGAAGCATTCTCCAGGGATCCCGGGCGGGCCCGGGCCGCCTCCCTGGAGCGCTTGCGGCAGGCGGCGGCCGACGATGTGGCAAGCAGGCTGCGGCAGCTGGCAGACGACGATGCGGGCTGGCGTCCGACCTTGCCGGACATGCTCCTGACCGGTGAGGAGGTCCTCCTTCAGGATGGGCGGCGGCTGGACGTGATCCCCACACCCGGTCACACCAGGGGGCATCTGTGCCTCTTTGACCGCGATCGGGGGATCCTGTTCGCGGGTGATCACGTGCTGCCCCAGATCACCCCTTCGCTGGGAGTGGAGCTGCCTGACTCGGGCAGCCCGCTGGCCGCCTTTCTCGGTTCCCTGGAGCTGGTGCGGCGACTGCCCGCGAGCCTGATCCTGCCTGCCCATGGGCCCGTGTTCTCAGATTTGGCAGGGCGCGTCGACGAGCTCCTGGAGCACCACCGCGTGCGCCTGGACGAGTGCCTGGCGCTGGTGCTGGACGGCGCTGGGAGCGCCCGCGCGGTGGCTGAGGCCCTACCCTGGACCAGACGCCGACGCCACTTTTCGAGCCTGGACCCGTTCAACCAGATGCTGGCCGTGTTCGAGTCGGAAGCCCACCTCCTGGTGCTGGCCGAGCGGGGGCTCGTTGACCGCCAGCTGGCGAACTCGGTGGTGAGCTACGCTCCAGCGACGGGTGGCGGCCAGGCAGGGCGACGTGGACAGGGAGGTGGCACAGCGTGAGCACGATTGCGGAGTCGGTCTTCCAGAGCGTGAACCCCGCCACGGAGGAGGTGGTCGCGGAGTACCCGGCGATGACCGACGGGGAGCTTGCCCGAGCCGTTGACCGGGCTCAGGCGGCGTTCTCGATCAACTCCCGACAACCGATCTCCTGGCGGGCGGAGCGCATGCTCAACCTGGCCCAGCTGCTGCGCCAGGAGCAGGACACCCTAGCCACTCTCGTCTCCACCGAGATGGGCAAGCCGAGCCTGGAGGCTCGGGCCGAGGTCGAGAAGTGCGCCATCTCCTGCCAGTACTTCGCCCACCAGGCAGAGGCGTTCCTGCGGGACCAGCCGTCACCCTCCGACTCTCCTCGCAGCTTCGTCGCCTTCCGGCCCCTGGGGGTGGTGTTGGCGATCATGCCCTGGAACTACCCCCTCTGGCAGGTGTTGCGCTTTGCGGCCCCAGCCCTGATGGCGGGCAATGCCGGCCTGCTCAAACACTCCCCCACCACCTTCGGTTCGGCCCAGGCCCTGGAGCGACTGGTGCTCGAGGCCGGCTTTCCAGACGGCTCGCTGGCGGCTCTGGTCACTGGCACCGAGCCGGTCGCCGGCCTGATCGCCGACCCCAGAGTGCGCGCGGTGACGCTGACCGGCAGCGATCTGGCCGGGAGCCGGGTCGCCGCCCTGGCGGGGCAGGAGCTGAAGAAGGCCGTCCTTGAGCTGGGGGGCTCGGACTTCTTCCTGGTCCTGGAGGACGCCGACCTCCAGCAGGCGGCCGAGGTCGGGGTCCGAGCCCGCTTCCAGAACGCCGGCCAGAGCTGCATCGCGGCCAAACGGTTCCTGGTGGCGGAGAAGGTCGCCAACGAGTATCTGGAGCGCTTCGTGGACCTCTCCGGCCGCCTGGTCATGGGCAACCCGATGGACCCGGCGGTCACCCTGGGGCCGCTGGCGCGCCGCGACCTTCGCGACCGGGTCCAGGACCAGGTACGTAGGTCGGTCGCGGCCGGCGCCCAGCTGGCCCTGGGAGGAACGACGCCCGCGGCTCGAGGGTTCTTCCACCCCGCCACGGTGCTGACCGGAGTGGCCCCTGGGATGGCGGTGTTCGACGAGGAGACCTTCGGTCCGGTGGCGGCGTTCACCACCTTCGCCTCCGAGGAGGACGGGATCCGCCTGGCCAACCATCCCCGCTACGGGCTCGGAGGCAACATCTGGACCGCCGACCCTGATCACGGGGTCGAGCTCGCGGCCCGGCTTGACACCGGCGGTGTCTTTGTCAACGGCATGACCCACTCGGATGCGCGCATCCCCTTCGGGGGAGTCAAGCGCAGCGGCTTCGGGCGCGAGCTGGCCAGCTTCGGGATCCGGGAGTTCACCAACATCCAGACCGTCTGGCGGCCGTAGCGGCCAGCCAGCCATGGCTGGGACCGCGGCGAGAACGAGGCGAGTCCTCGTCCGTCCCCCTGGTTTTGGCCGGACCCCTTGGCGGGGCGGTTTCGCAGGTCCTCGGACCCGCCAGCGCGGTTGTGTTCCTAGCCGACTTCGAAGTCGTGCCTCCGTGAGTGAGCGCCCACGGAAGCGCAGACGGGCCGTCTCGCAGCGCGATGGCCAGGGCTGTTTCGAATTGCCGCTTTACCACCTCAAGGCGGGAACCCCGGCCCTCCCGAGAGCCTCCCGCGCCGCATGTGAGGCAAGCTTGGCGGACGACGTCCAGGGCGCTCCAGACGGAGGTGGCTGGGCCGGGGTCTTG
>JABEUU010000106.1 GCA_013044295.1 Candidatus Dormiibacterota bacterium | reverse complement strand
GGCCCGCCCCCACCACCAGCACCAGACCGCCCAGGCCGAGCGCCAGCCCCAGCCAGACCCTCTTGTCGAAGTGCTCCCGGCCCCGCCAGGCCAGATAGCCCGCCACCAGCAGCGGGGTGGTGCCCGCGATCATGGCGACGTTGTCGGCGTTGGTGAGAGCCAGGGCCCCGCTGAAACTGGCCTGGTTGACCAGCACTCCGCAGGCGGCGGCGAGCACAATCAGTCCGAGCTCACGTCCCCTGGGGATCTGCAGCGGCCCCTCCAGCCAGCGGGCCAGGATCCAGAGCGCCAGCCCCCCGAAGACGTAGCGGATGGCCGAGTACGTGAGCGGGCCGCTGTCGGCCAGGCCGACCTTGACCACCACCACATTGACGCTCCAGATGGCGGTCGCGAGCAGGACCAGGAGGTCACCCCAGCCCGGTCGCCATGCCGCCCCATGGGCGCGCGCCCCACTCCCACCCCTCACAGGCTCAAGCATAGATAGGCGCCTGGGCGTGGTCGTGACCGTAGGGCTCCAGGAAGGCTGGCGATCTCCCCGACCACCCCGGTCAGGCGGCGGAGCGCGCCTCGTCCACCTCCACCCGCCAAAGGGCGAGGGCCGAGAAGGCGATCAGATAGGCGAGCAGCGCCAGCGCGTGGGGCAGCAGCGGGGTCCTGCCTCCCAGCACCCACCAGCCCACCGCCGCCAGCTGGTAGGTGGGCGTGACATAGGCGATCTGCTGCTGCCAGGCGGCCATGGCCGCCACCGGCTCGAAAAGACCCCCGAAGTAGGCCAGCAGCAACAAACCCCCGTTGATCATGGGATTGGCGGTGTCGGAGGAGATGGCGTAGCCCAGCAGCACGCCGGCGGCCGCGAAGGTGAGACTGCCAGCCATCAGGGCGACCAGCAGCTCCAGGGCGGTCACAGCCGAGATGTGGACCGGCCCGAAGACCGCCGCCACCGCCATCACCACCACCATCACCGGCAGGGTCAGCAGCAGCGAGGTCAGCACCTTGGTGGAGAGGTACGCCCAGCCCGGCAGCGGGGTCACTCGCAGCTGCCGGTTCCAGCCCGAGCTGCGCTCGGCGGCCAGGCGCGGCCCGCTGCTGTTGATCGCCGTGATCATGGCGCCAAAGCCGGCCATGCAGACCATGTAATAGCCGGCGAAAGGGATCCCGAGGGGCCGGAAGCCGGTGCCCGCGGTGTCCTTCAAAAGTAGGTAGAAGAGTACCGGGAAGCCCAGCACGAAGAGCAGGAAACCCCGGGTGCGCAGGGTCCGCTGGAGCTCGAAGCGCAGATACGCCAGGGTGGCCGTCACGGCGTCCTGTCGGCGACACCGGCGTCGCTGGTGAGGTGCAGGAAGGCCTCCTCCAGGCCGGCTCCGATGACCTGAATGTCCTGGATGGCAAGGCCGCAGCCGTAGAGCGCCGGAACGGTGAGGTCGGCGTCGAGGCAGCGGAGGCTGACGTCGGTGCCGCGCAGCTCCACCGCGTCGACCCCGGGCAACCTCGCCAGCAGCTCCCGGTCCGGCGCAGCCAGGGTGAAGCGCACGATCTTGGTGCGCACCAGCCCCCGGATCTGGCTGGGAGGTCCGGAGGCGATGACCCGGCCCCCGAACAAAACCACAATCCGGTCGGCCACCGCGTCCGCCTCCTCCAGGTAGTGGGTGGCGAACAGGACCGTGCGCCCGGCGCTGGCGAACCGGCGCACCGAGGCCCAGAACGCCCGCCTCGCCTCCACATCCATGGCGACTGTGGGCTCGTCCAGGAAGGCCAGCTCCGGGTTCCCGATCCGCGCCATCGCGTAGCGCAGGCGCTGGGCCTCACCCCCCGACAGCCGCTCCGAACTGCGGTCGGCCAGCTTGCTCAGGCCCACCTCCTCCAGCACCTCGGCCACGGGGGCGGGGTGAGCGTAGAGGCGAGCCGCGAACAAGAGCAGGTCCCGCACCTTCGCCCTGGGGGGGAGCCCGCTGCGAGCGCCGGTGCTCTGCAGCATCGCCCCCACCCGCCCCTGGCGGACGGCCACCCTGGGATCGGCGCCAAAGACCGAGGCCGAGCCCTGATCGGGCCGGCGCAGTCCCAGCAGCACGCCAAGGGTGGTCGACTTGCCAGCCCCGTTGGGGCCCAGGAGCGCCACCGTCTCGCCCCGGCCCAGGGAGAAGCTGGCCCGGTCCAACGCCAGCAGCGCCCCATAGCGCTTGACCACCTGGGCGAAGACGACGGCGTCGCCCTTCGGGTCAGACCGCGGGTCTGCCCCGGGTGGACTAGACAATCGCAGGCACCGCCTCGCTCAGAGCGCGGGTGGACCGCAACCACCCAGGGATCCCCCCGGCGAGCCGCCCGAGGAGATGGGGCCGATCAGTGCGCAGCCGCTGGCCAGGCTCTCCCGGAGCGACCAGGACGGGGCTCGTGCCGGCGGCTGGCCGAGTGGGCTGAGTGCGCGTGTGACATCCCTCGTGAACTGGGGCTCAACCTAGCTGCAAGGGGCTCATTCTCGCAAACTCCAGGGGGCCGAAATTGGCCACCCCCGCGATGGCGCCGGGACCAGCTCGCCGGTCCGTATCCGAACTGCCGCCAGACGGGCTCGGCTGGTCGCAAGAGCACCTATCGGCCAGCTACAGCATCCGGACCAACGGTGTCAACAGCAAGGCCACGCCCCCGAGGAGGCAAAGGGCCCACAGGAGCGCCTCCATCGCACAGCACCCAGCCCGGCGCATGGTGCGAGCCGTGCGCGGTCCCGCATGACTGTGATAGCGGCGTGGCACCGACGAACCATACCGCGTCTATGCCCCTAAATAGGGCGATCCGAGCAACCGGGCGACTGGCGGGGCGGACCCATCGTCGGCTTCGGCCTGTGCGATCTCAGCTGGACGCCGGTCGTCGCCGAGAGCGCCGTCGCCTGCCCTTCCGAGGCGCGGCCGAGGGCCGTTAGGTCGGTGCCCGAGCGAGCCCAACCGTGCGCCCGGAGCATGGCGGTCAAAGAGGCGGCCCCAGCTCCGCCAGGCCCCGCTCAAGCGGGTCCGCCGAGAGCCCCCGCTCCAGATCGTGTGCGGTCACCGAGGCGTAGTGATCCAGCGTGGTCGAAGGTCTCGAGTGCCCCAGCGTCCGGGAGACGATCGCCAACGGGATCCCCGCCCGCAGCCACCTGGCGCAGGCCGCGTGCCTGAGGTCATGAGGACTCTGGAGAGGCAGCCCGGCCCGCTGGCAGCAGCTGGCGAGCAACTCCCTGGCTCGGCGGTCGGACAGCCTCCCCTGGCGGGAAGTGAAGAGCGGGACCGAGCCAGCCTCTGCCCCTCGGGCCAGGATCTCCGCCTCCAGGCGCACCTGGAGGCCGGGAGCCAGTGGCACGGCCCTGGTCCCGGTCTTGCCCGATAGATAGAGCAGACCGTCCTGGTAGGACGACAGATCGCAGGCGAGCAGCTCCGAGATCCTGGCCCCGGTCCCCAGCAGCAGCAGCACCAGCAGCCGCGCCCTTTGGTCGGGCGCCGCCGAGACCAGGCGCAGCGACTGGTCCAGAGAGATCGCCGGTTGAGGATGGTGCGGTGGCAACGGTTGCAGCCGGACCTGCTCGGCCAGGCCCGGACGGGTGAGCCTCGAGCGCTCCGCGAAGCGCAGGAACTGGCGCAGGAATAGCAGCCGGTGGTGGCGGGTGGAAGCCGCCAGGTCGCTCAGGTGGGCCTGGTAGGCGAGCAGCAGAGGGAAGTCGACATCGGCGCACAGGACAACGCCCTTCGCCCTGGCGAACCGGCTGAAGGCGAGCAGCACGCCGCGGTACTCGCGACTGCTGCTC
>JABEUU010000105.1 GCA_013044295.1 Candidatus Dormiibacterota bacterium | reverse complement strand
GGGCCGGGGTGCTGGAGGAGGTGCTGGGGGCCGATTCCCAGGCGGCACGACCGGCCCGCTTCTACCGCAGCCTGCGCTGGCTTACCCAGGCGGCGGCTGAGGGCCCGCTGTTGGTGGCGGTCGACGATCTGCATTGGGGGGATCCGGACTCTCTGGATCTGCTGGGGTTCCTCTGCCGACGCCTGGCCGGTCTGCCGGTGGCCGTGGTCGCCACGCTGCGCCCCTGGCCGCCAGGGGCCGCTGAGCTGGCCGGTGAGCTGACCGGGGCCGGGCAGGCCGTGGTGGCGGAGCTGGCGCCGCTGAGCCACGCCGGCGGGGCGGGCTTGTTGGGAGAGCTGCTGGGCGCGGAGCTCCCCGCGACGGAGGCCGCGGAGTTGTGGCGGGCCTGCGGGGGCAACCCGCTGCTGCTGCAATTGGCGGCCGGGTCGCTGGTCGCCGGCCACGAGCGGCCCCGGTTGGGGCCGTCGGCGGGGTTGGGACGGCGGATGCTGCTGGGCCGCTTCGCCGGGGTCGGCAACATCGCATCGCGCTACGCGCAGGCCGCGGCGATCTTCGGCCCGCAGTTTCGGCCCCGGCTGGTGGGCCCGCTGGCAGGGCTGGCCGAAGCGGAGTCCGCCGCGGCGCTTCAGGCTCTGTGCGCAGCGGGGCTGCTGATCGGCAGCGGGCCGGGCTTGGCCGCGTTCGTGCACCCTCTGTTTGCCGAGGCGCTGGCCGAGGACGCCCCCGCTCCAGTGCGGGCCCGGCTGCACGCCGCCGCCTTCCGGTTGCTGGTGGCGGCAGGGGTGGACCCCAGTGAGGCGGCCGGGCACGCGGTGGCCGGCTCACTGGTCGGCGACCCGCAGGCGGTGGCGGTGGTGGAACGGGCCGGGAAGGCCGCCCTCGCCCAGGGGGCGTTGGGCGCGGCCACGGCCCACCTCTCCCACGCGGCCGAGCTGGCCGGAGCCGATCCGCCAGCCGGTCTGATCCTCACCCTCGCCGAAGCCATGGTCACCCAGGGCCGCACCGCTGACGCTGCCGAGCTGTGCCGAAGCGTGCTCGGCCGCTCCCAGCTCCCGTGGAGGGTAAGGGTCGATGCGCTCAGTGCGCTTGCCAGGGCGGGGATGGCCGCCGGCCGGCCGGAGGAGCTGCAGGCGCGCTTCGAGGAAGCGGTGGATGCTGTCCGGGCAGACCCTGCGGCCGCGGTTTCGGTGCTGGCCGAGGCGGCGGTCAGCTGCCTGCTGTCCTCGCCGCCTCGCTGGGTTGCCGCCCAGGTCGCCAGGGCCCGGGCGCTGCTGCCCGTCGGAGCGGCGGAGCCAGCTGCTCTGCTGGCTGCGGCCGGATACGTCGCCGTCCTCAGGGGCGATCCGGGCGGGGCCGTGGAGGAGGCAGCGGCCATCCGGTCTCTTGACGCCGGGATGGATCAGGCGTGGCCCAACTGGGAGTGGCACCTGCGGGTGAACATGATGAACATCGGCAAGGCGCTGGAGCGCTTCGAGGAGGCCGAGGCCGCGTTCACCGACGGGTACCGTCTGGCCGAACGGATCGGGTCGCCGGTTGCGATCGGCGCCTACGCCATCGCCCACGCCGACACCCTGCTCCGGCTGGGCCGGCTCGAGGAAGCGCTGGCCCTCGTCGACCGGGCCGAACAGCTCGCCGCCTTCGACTACCGGAACCCCTGGGTGGGGCTTCCCCGCGCCGCCGTGCTCGACGAGGCCGGCCGTCCCGGCGAAGCCGCTGCCGCCGCTGCCCAACTACAGCAGGCAGCCAGCTCGCACCCCGACTTCTACCCCATCCGGTGGCTGTGGCTGTGGCTGCTCGAGGCCCGCCGTCATCTGGCCGCTGGGCAGCCGGAGACGGCGGCGGCGGCGATGGATCGGATCCGGAGGCTGGCCGCCGCGGCGGAGATCGTCGAGCCGTGTGTGGTGCCTTGGGCGCCGGTGGCGATCGTCGCCTATCTGGCCGCCGACCGGGTGGCCGACGCCAAGTCGGTGGTGGAGGAGCTGGAGACGGTCGTCGGGCCGCTGCCGTGCCGCTGGCCCCGTGCGATCGCCGCCGCCGGGCGGGCTCTGCTGGCCGAACGGGACGGGGACGCTGATGCCGCCGAAGCGGAGTTCGGCCGGGCGCTTCGCCTGCACGCCGAGGTCGCGATGCCGCTGGCCGAGGCGGACACGCTGATCCGCTATGGGGAGTTCCTGCGCCGGCGCGGCGAGCCGAGGCGGGCTCGAGCGCCGCTGGGGCGGGCGCTGCAGCTGGCGGAGAGCTGCGGCGCGGGCCGGCTGGCGGGGATTGCAGCTGCCGAGCTGGCCGCCTGCGGGGGCCGGCGGCTCCGCCGGGCAGCCGCCGACGCGACCCTGACCGCCCAGGAGGTCCGGGTGGCCGAGCTGGCCGCCGCGGGACGCTCGAACGCCGAGATCGGCGCCGCTTTGTTCATATCCGCCAAGACCGTCGAGCATCACCTCGGCCGGATCTATGCCAAGCTTGCCGTCCGCTCGCGCCGCGAGCTCATGCGCACCTGGCGGTCACCGGCCCCTGGCCGCGACCAGGAGTGACGGGGCGGTCCCACCCCTTTCCTTTCCGGCCAGGGCGGCGGTGCTGGTGGTGCTCGAGGAGGGCCGGAAGCCAGCTCCCATCGGCTCGGATCCCGGCATTCCCAGTTCACCGCCCCACGGAGCCATTGCCGCTGGGGAAGGCCTCCGCGGGCGATTCGGCCTGACCGATCTCCCGGCAGCCGGGCTGCCCCCAGCGACCTCTGCCCTGGTCCTCATCGCCTCCGAGGTGGTCGCGCCCGCCGCCGTGTTCGGGCTGCGGCGCCTGGAGGTGGGTAAGGAGGGGTGGAGAACCCCCCAAGCCCGGGGAAACCGTGCTCCATGCAGGGAGAGCGGCTGCACCGGTTCATCAGGCCCAGGCCATTCGGGAGCAAGACGTCCGCACCGTGAAGACCCAAGTGAGACCGTGGATGCGCAAATCCGCCCCAGCCGCCCCAGCTGGGCCAGCTTGGACCGGGCCCCGCTCCCCTACCGCGAGGAGTCCCCGTCTTCGCGAGCCGACCCCGCCGCTGCTTCCTAGCGCTGAGACGCAAGCCTCCGCCGGGGCCGCCCAGTGTCGCAGCCTGACGGGATGGCGCCATGCCGTGCCTGGGCTGCTCCGGCACCCGGCACCTTCACGCCCCCCAACACCGGCGGAGCACCGAGATCGTGATCGAGAGGCTCTCGCAGCTCGTCCCGACCCGGCGCTGGACCTGCGAACTGCTCCCTATCCCCGATCCTCTGAGCATCAAGCCGTCGCGGCAGGCTCTAGTCTGAGCCCCGTTCCCCCGTTCCACGGGCCGTGAGCCCGCGGCCAGCTGCCGCGGCATCCGCTTAACAATGGGGCGAACCCCCGATGCTATCGCCGCGCCACCGCCGCACTCTGGCCCTGACCGGCGCATGCCGGAGGCGTGAGCCGCCCGCTGGGGCATGCGCGCGTGCATTTGCAAGGGGGGCATGGGGTGAGGATCTTTCCAGGAGGCGGATCGGGGTCGGTGCGCCGCGGCGGGCTGCGCAGGGCGATCGGGACTCCCGCAGCTGTCGCGGGCCTGATCGGCGGGGTCGGTCTGGCGGTCTGGCTGGGCGTGCTGGCTGGCCCCGTGAGCGCCGCACCGACAAACATATGCACGTGGAGCAGCTCAAGCAGCAAGGACCTGACCGACAACGCCAACTGGACCCCGACAAGCGGCACCTGCGGGAACGGCTCCGGTGCCGGGACCGCGGTCCTCACTGACGCCCAGCTCGTCTTCCCATCCCCGGTCCCCGGCTCAGGATCAACCCTGAGCCTCGGCAGCACCGCTGAGAGCCCGGACGACGTGGTTTTCCAAACCACCTACACCATCGGAGGCACCGGTGCTCTGACCCTCAGTGGGAAGGCCAACTCCGGGATCGGCCTGGCCGTGACGGCCGGAACCCCGGTCATCAGCGCTCCGGTCGCGCTCGCGGCCGGTCAAACCTTCGACGCGGCCGGCGCAACCTCGGTCACGCTCAGCGGGCCGGTCAGCGGCGCGGTCAGCGGCACCTACGCCCTGACCGTCAACGACGCCTCCAACGCGGGAGATGTCATCCTCAGCGGCTCCGTGGCCAACGGTGGCTCGACGGCTTTGGGCCTCACACTGAGCGCAGGCTCGCTGAAGCTGTCGGGGACCAACACATTCTCGGGGGCCACCACTGTGGATGGTCCCGGCACTCTCTACCTCGACAGCGCGGACGCCCTGTCGGGCACCTCGGGGGTCACCGTCGAGGATAACGGCACTTTGTCCCTCGACACAGCGAGTGTCACCTATGTCGAGTCACTCACCTTGGGCAGCGCGGCCGGAGCGGGAACGCTTCAGGTAGGCTCTGGTGGAACGCACACTTGGTCGGGACCCATCAGCTTGGTCGCCAGTCCGACGCCGGACGTGTTCTACACCCCGAACGGCCCGCTCACGGTCGCAGGCGTGATCTCGGGCGGGGGCAGCCTCATGGCGGACGGCGGCCCCACTTTGACTCTGGATGCCCAGAACACCTACACCGGCACGACGGAAGTCGCGAGCACCGTCGCAGACGGGGTGGCCAACGCCCTGCCGACGGGGACGGCGCTCGACGTGGTCGCTACGGCGACCTTCGACATGGCGGGCTTCAGCCAGAGCGTGGCCGGGTTCAGCGGTGCGGGCACGGTGCTGGACAGCGCGTCCTCTACCACGTCCACCCTCACCGACACTGCGGGCGCGACCACGTTCTCCGGGGTCCTCGAGAACAACTCTGGCACGGGCGGCACCGTGGCGCTCACCGTGAACGGCGCCAACCTGGCCTTGTCGGGGACGAACACCTACAGCGGGGCCACCACGGTCAGCTCGGGCACCCTGGCGACGACGAGCTCCTCGGGGTTTGGGACTAGCACGGTGAGTGTGGCGGCGGGGGCAACCCTGGAGCTCTCGGGCGGCTCGGTGCAACCTGCCAACGCCCTCGACCTCACGGGGACCTTGGAGGACCTTTCCGGCAACGACGGGTGGAACGGGCCGATCGTCCTCGCCGCGTCTGCGTCTCCGCAGATCGCCAACCCCGGCGGTGGTGGTGGCGACTTCGTCGTCGTGGGAACGATCACGGGTGGGGCCGGCTCCACGCTCACCTTCAGCGCCACCGGCTCGATCGAGCTCGGGAGCAACTCCTACACGGCCAACACGGCGGTGACCGGCGGGAATCTCATCGGAGAGGCCAACAACCCCTTCGGCTCTGGCACAGTCACCGTGTCGAGTGGCGGTGGGGTCGAGCTCTGGGGCGGCGCGAGCGCCAACAATCCCCTCTCCGTCGCGGGGCCCGGTCCCTTCGGCGCGTTCGGAGCGCTCGGCACGACCCAAGGATCCTCCACCTGGTCGGGTCCGGTGACCCTGACGGGCAACGCCACACTCAGCTCGGCCGGATCCGACACTCTGACCGTGAGCGGCTCGATCGGCGGTAGCTTCGCCCTCACCACCGAAGGCCCGGGTGGCACGGTCCTGCTCTCGGCCAGCAACGGCTACACCGGCAGCACCACGGTCAGCTCAGGCACAGTGGTGAGTGGCGTGGCCAACGCCCTGCCGACGGGCACCGCGCTCGATGTGGCCTCGGGGGCGACATTCGACCTGGCAGGCTTCGCACAGCAGGTCGCCTCGATCACTAGTGACACCGGCACGATCACGGACTCGGGAGCGGCCGTCGGCCTCACCGTCGGCCCCCTGACCGCGGACGACCCCGTGGGCGAGGCCCTGACCGGAAGTCTGAACCTGGTCGTCGATGGCGGCAGCTACAACCTGATCCCGTCAGGCGCCAACACCTACTCAGGCTCGACGACGGTGGCCACTGGCAGGCTCGAGCTGACCAACAGCTCCGCGCTCGGGGCGACCTCGGGGGTCCTGGTGGACAGCGCCGCAGACCTCATACTCGACGTGGCTGGCGGCGCGACTTACAGCAACCCGCTCACCTTGGGAAGTGGGACCGCGCCCGGCGCCGTCCTCTGGGGTGTGACTTCGGGGAATACATGGTCCGGAACGGTGACGCTGGCGGCGTCCTCACTTGGCTGGTTCACGGCCAACTCCTCGACCACACTCACGATCTCGGGGCAGGTCACCGGTACAGGAGCCCTTGACACCAACGGCACCGGTACGGTTGTGCTCGCCAATGCCAACGACAATTACACTGGAGCGACCTCGGCAGGCGGAGCTTCCGGCTTCACTCTGGACGTGACCGGCACCGTCTCGGCGTCGGCCATCACTGTCGACAGCGGTGCCACCGTGGAGGGCACGGGCACCATCGATGGGATCGCCTCCAACCTCGGCATCGTCGCCCCGGGGAGTCCGAACACCCCGGGCATCCTGGATGCGACCGGGGCGGTCAACCTCGATGGCAGCGTCGGCACCTTCGCCGTAGAGGTTGCCGGGACCACGCCAGGAACGGACTACTCCCAGCTGTCGTCCACCTCCACGGTCAACCTGGGCAGTGCCCTTCTGAATGTGACCGACGCCTACGCCGCTCCCTACGGCACGGTGTTCACGATCGTCAGCTCCTCGGGTAGCGGAACCCCAGTATCGGGAACCTTCAGCGGGGACCCCGGGGGCACCGTCATCACCACCAGCGGGGGGCGCAAGCTTCTGGTGGGCTACGCGGGCAACGCCGTGACCCTCACCGACGTGACCAACCCGCCGCCGCCGCCACCCCCGAGCGGGCCAACGGTCAGCGGAATCTCTCCGGCGGCGGGCTCGACCGGGGGCGGGACCTCGGTCACCGTCACCGGGACCGGCTTCACCGGGGCGACCGCGGTGGCCTTCGGCGGCACGCCGGCGGCCAGCTTCAAGGTGGTCTCC
>JABEUU010000104.1 GCA_013044295.1 Candidatus Dormiibacterota bacterium | reverse complement strand
CGGAGCCGACGACCAGCACCCTTCGCCGGCAGAGACGGCCGAGCTCGAGACGCTGCTCAGCGCCGCGGGCAAGACCTTCGACTTTCACACCTACGAGGGAGCCGGCCACGCCTTCTTCTCGACAGACCGGGTGAGCTACCGGCCTGAGGCCGCCAACGATGGATGGGCGCGCATCTTCGAGTTCTTTGCCCGCTACCTGGGGGGTTGAGGTATGTGCACCTATCGCACGGAGCAAGTCGAAGTGACCGGCAGCGGCAAGGGAGCTGGCGGATGGTTCCAGCTGACTCGGGCCATGGTCTATTTCGACCACCCTTTTCACGCCCAGGCGGAGCACACCCTAAACATCGACTTCCTGAACCCGGCCCGTGGCCCCGCCTCCCGAGTGGCGGTGGAGCTGGACGCGCGCTCCGCACTGGCGCTGGCGGACGCCATCCGGCAGTTGGTCGGTGAGGCCACCACCCAGCTGGCAGCCGGCTCACCTCGGCCTGGCGCCGTCCCCGACTGACCAGCGGCGCCAGCCAGTCGCTCGCCCCAGCCGGCCAGCTGGCGTCTGAGGTCAGCCCGGCTGCGTGAGAGATCTGGTCCGGCCAGCGGGCTGCGGGGAGCTGAGGGTCGCGATTGCCGCTGCCAGAAGTCGGTCGAGTCCCGCCTGGGCGGCCTGGTGGTGGAACTGTGGTTGCCACCGCTCCCCGGTCAGCTGGTCGCTGATCGTGAAGGCGGTGGCGAACTCCAGACCCCGGAACTCAGCCACAGCGGCCAGGGCGGCTGCCTCCATCTCCACCGTCAGCACTCCCTGGTCCCGATAGTGCGCCAGCTCGTCCACCGTCTCCCGGTACGGGGTGTCAATGGTCCAGGTGGTGCCAACCCGGACCGGGTCGGAGCCGAGCGCGAGCTGGGCCCGGAGTCGCTCTGTCATGGCTACCGAGGGATACGAGTAGGGGCCGGGTGCCAGGTAGTGGTGGGAGACTCCCTCATCGCGTACTGCCCGATCGCAGACCACCAGGTCTCCCACCTCAAGGTCGGGCTGTAGTCCTCCGGCGTACCCGATGGCCAGAAACCGGCGCGCACCTGAGGCGGCGATGTCCTCCATGCGGTTGATGGCCGCCGGGGCGCCCACACCAAACCCGCCTAGGATCCCAATCAGGCCGTGCTCGGTCTCGCGCAGATAGATGTCCCCGACCAGGGAGCTGGGTGGGTCCGGCCGCCGCCAGGCTGAATCGGCCACCACCCGCCTGAAGAATCGTCCTTGGAACGTGATCACCACCCCCAAAACAGGTGGCAACCCTGGCCAGCCGAAGGCCTCGGCCAAGTAGCGCTGGTAATCCTTCGGGTTGACGAACGGTTCGAAGGCATGCTTGCCAGCCAGGTTGGGGAAGCCCATGAGATCAGGATACGCGCCGCCAGCCGGGCCTCAAGGCGGGCGGCGGCGGTGTCCCCCGGTCCTCGCCGCCGGCACCCCCCAGCGACTGCCTGGGTGTTCGCCGAGGTGGTGGACAGGTCGTAAAGGCATCTCAGGTTGCCGGGGGGTCCGGCGGGCAAGTACCGTGATGGAATGCAGGCATGGCCGCTCTACGACCTGCGCCTACGGACGCCAAGGCTCGAGCTGCGACTGCCCGACCTCGACCTTCTGGACCAGCTCATCGCGCTCGCTGTGCGGGGTGTTCATCCCCCTGAGACCATGCCGTTCGGGGTCCCCTGGACCGATCTCCCCTCTCCTCACATGGAGCGTGAGTCGCTGCAGCACCACCTGCTTCAGGTGGCTCAGTGGCGTCCGGAGAAGTGGACCTACAACCCGGTGGTGCTGTATCGGGGCGAGGTGGCCGGCACCCAGGACATGCGGGCTGAGAACTTCTCCGCCAGTCGAATGTTCTCAACCGGATCCTGGCTCGGGATGGAGTTCCAGGGGATGGGACTGGGCACGGAGATGAGAGCCGCCATCCTCCACCTGGGCTTCGCCGGGCTCGGGGCGCAGGAGGCGCAGAGCTCGGCCTTCAGCGACAATCTCGCTTCTCTGGGTGTGTCCAGGGCACTTGGTTATGAGGAAAATGGGACTTGGCGCGCCGCCCGCCGGGGCCGAAGTGGGACCATGATCGGGCTGCGCCTGTCACTGGGCGGCTGGCAGTCCCACCATTTCCACGAGGTGACCATCGAGGGTCTCGACCCCTGTCTCGAGCTCTTCGGGGTGACGCCTGAAAAGTGATCCGGGTTGGGTCGGTTACTCTCCCAGGGCCGGTAATTCGTCGGGCGTGAGGCGGTCCAGGTCCCGGGCTCGGATGGCCAGCTCGGTCTCCTCCAGAGCGTCCTGGAAGATCCGTCGCATATCGGGCTGGAGGTCATCGCGCAGGAACTGCCCCTCGATCGAGTCTATGAGCTGGGGGTGGGGCGGCAGGGAGGGAAGGCACCAGTACGTGAAGTCCCGGCTGTACTCCGGCCCGCGGGTTTGGCGGAGTTTGCTGACAGCCTCGAAGAAGCGGGGAATGTAGGGCAGGAGCAAATCATCACGCCGGACTCCGGCGAAGCTCCGTCCGACCCACAGGGCGGCTTCCACGGTGGCGTTCTCGTCCTCGGTCAGGAACCGAAAGACAGCGTCTTTGGCTGCGGCCGAGGGCATGGCCGCCCTTGCCGCCAGAGCTCGGACCTGGCCGGTGCTGGTGGCGTCCGCCTTGAGCATGGAGTCGATGTCGGCCTGGCCGGCGATTCCGCGTGCGCACAGAGCGGTGACCAGCCTCCAGCGCAGCTCAAGGTCCAGCACCACTCCGCTGGGAACCCCTTCGCCCCGCAGCATCGCCTGGCATCGGTCCAACTGGGCCGGCGAGGTGGCGGCGGATATGAAGGCGCGCAACCAGGAGATCTGTTCGGAGCTGCGGGGCTGACTGGCCGAGAGCGCGGCCTCGGCGGCAGCCGCCAGCATGGCCTCGAGCTGGTCGCCCCAGACTGGCGCCACGTATTTGGACAGCGCCGAGCGCGCGCTCGCCAGCACGACTGGGATTAGCGACTGGTCGGTCTCGCGGGGCAGGTGAGCCACCACCATCTGGACGAAGCGCCGACCGGGCAGCTCAGCGTCGCGAACCATGTCCCAGGCGGTATCCCACAGCACGGCGCGGGCCAGGCTGTCCGAGACATCACCCAGGTGGCCCTGCATGGTCAGCTGCGAGATGGGGTCCAGACGGACCTTGGCATAGGTCCAGGCCTGATCGTTGGGGATCAGAAGCGGGGGGCGGCGCAGGCCGGTCAACTCCGGCACCGCGGTTGTCGGCCCGTTGACATCCACCTCAACCCGGCGCACCAGGTCCAGTCTGCCTTGCTCCCAGCCATAGACTCCCAGTCCGATCCGATGAGGCCGCAGGGTTGGCTGGGCGCTGCTGGCGGACTGGATCACATGCACCGCTTCGATCTCGCTCCCGACGGTCGACGGCTGGCTCAGTACTTCACAGCTGAGCGTGTTGATCCCGACCGTCTCCAGCCAGGCATGGCTCCAGGCCGTGACGTCGCGGCCAGAGCTGCGCTCCAGGGCGCCAACCAGATCACGAAACTCGGCGTTGCCGAGCCGATGGCGCTCGAGGTGGTCGTGGATGGCCGCGAAGAACGGCTCCTCGCCGACCCAGGCGGCGAGCTGGCGCAGCACCGCGGCGCCCTTCTGGTACGTGATCCGGTCGAAGTTGAGATGCACTGCCTCGGCATCGGGCACGGCTGTCACCACCGGGTGTGAGGTGGTGTGCTGGTCCTCCTCCACCGCTGCCTGCTTGAAGGCGGTGGCCCAGTAGGTCCAGGCGTCGTCGAAACCGGTGGCCTGATCCTGGGCCATGGCGGCCATGAAGGTGGCGAAGCTCTCGTTCAACCAGAGGTCGTCCCACCAGCGCAGGGTCACAAGGTCGCCGAACCACATGTGGGCCATCTCATGGAGGATCACCTCGGCCCGGAGCGACCGCTCCCGGCTGGAGGGTTGTCCCCGGTAGATCATCCGGTCGGTGATGGTCACGCAACCGGGAGACTCCATGGCCCCGTTTACCTTCTCCAGGCAGAACGCCTGGTCGTACTTGGGGAACGGATAGGGGATCCCGAACCGCTTGGTGTAGAAGTCCAGCCCCTGGCCCGTGATCTCGAAGATCTCAGGTGCGGCCTTCTCGAGATCCTGCGCCAGAGAGAGCGGAGCATAGAGAGCCAGCGGGATGTCTCGGTGCGGTTGGCGCACGACGTGGAGCCTGCCCGCGACGATCCCGAGCACGTAGGGGGAGAGTGGCTCGGTTGCATCGAAGGTCCACCAGCGGGCGCCGTCAGCGTCGGTGGTGGGGCCGGGCCGCCCCGGCTGCGCCGATACCACCGTCCAGTCCTGCGGCACCCGGATCCGAAAGCTGAAGCTGCCCTTGAGGTCCGGCTGGTCAAAGCACGGGAAGACTCGGTGAGCCTCAGCTGGCTCCAGGTCGGTGTAGAGGTAGCGCTCGTGGTCGGAGGGGTCTATCGCCAGATGGAGCCCCAGGCCGGTGCGGTGATATGGCGATGAGCCGGAGACCTCCAGAAGATTGTTCGCAGCCAGGGGTGGCAGTGCTATCCGCTGCTCGCCAGGGGCCGGGTTCGCCAAGGTGCCGCCCTGCCAGCGGACCTCGTCGACCCGGTCCACCTGCGCGTCCAGGAACGTGCGGGCCAGAGGCGTCCCCTGAAACTCCAGGCGGACTGCGAAGTCGTAGCGGTCCTGGCCCTTGGCGAGGTCGAGTTCGACCTGGTATTTGCAGTCGCGAACCACCGCGGCTCGAGCCTCTGCTTCCGCCCGGGTCAGGGAGACGTTGTCTTGGATCATGGCTCGAGTCTACCTACGCTTCCGCCCAGACCCGGCGTTTGATCACTGCTCTCCCAGTCCGTAGGTCACATCGGCGACAGCGAAGTCGGCCCGCCCCAAAAGCGCCGATTTGATATGGAAAGCCCGGTGATTGTGCAGCAGCTGATTCCAGACGTGGCGGGTGACCAGTTCGGTGAACACGATTGTGCAGATGGCATCCCGCTCCTTCTCGCGATACCCCTGTAGGTAGCGGAGCACCGGCTGCACCACCGTGCGGAAGGGGGAGAGCACGATCGCCAGCTGGGGCCGGGGCAGGCTGGGATCAGATCCCAGGTAGCGGTCGATCCATTCGTCCCAGGCGTCCAAGAGCGCCTTGGCCTCCTGGTCCGGCTCGGTGCCGATGTCGTCGCGACGGACGGCGCCGCGGCCCGACTGGGCCACCGGCTGCTCCAGCGGCTGGCCGGTGGCGACGTGGATCGCGATCACCTCGTCGGCGATGGACTGGGCGTAGCTGAGGCCGCGGAAGGTGAGCGCATCCAGCCCCGAAACCGGCACCAGCGCGACCCGGCGGCGGGGGGAGAGGCCAGTCCGGTCGCGTTCGTCGCGCCAGGCGCTGGGAAAGCTGGCCGCCACCACACTGTGCTGGCGCAGGAGGGCCAACTTGAGGCGCAGGGAGCCCGGGCGCCTGAGTAGATCGAGGGTGCCGGCACTGGTCACGTACTCGGGCACGATCACGGTCACGAGCTGGTCGGGCGCCTGGGCCCGCAACTGGTCGAGCAGGCGGAGCAGGGCTGCCAGCTCCTTCTGGCCCGGCCGATCGACAACCTCGACGTGCAGGTTGGGCAAACTCCCAGGGCGGGCGGTGGCCAGGACCCGGCGGATGTCCTCGCCCACCTGTGGCTCCACCGCCAGGTTGAGGGCGACCACGTCACTGCCCAGGGTGACCGCGTAGCGCAACGCCTTCTCCGTGGGAGAGTCCAGCTTCCGAACCGGAACCACGGTGCGGTAGGTGCGCAGGGGTCGTTTGGACGGAGCCAGCTGTTGCAACTCGGCGCGAATGCGCTGGTAGTGGCGGCTGACGAACCAGAAGTAGCAGACCAAGATCGGCACGATGATCAGGACCACCCAAGCTCCCAGCGGGAATTTCACCACCAGCACGATCAGGTCCACCACCAAGGTGGCGGCGGCGCCCAGGCCGTTGATGACGATGTTCCGGCGCCAGTTGGGGCCCCTGGTGCGCCAGCCGTAGCGCACCAGGGCGGCCTGGGCCAGCGTGAAGGCGGTGAAGACTCCGATTGCGTAGAGATTGATCAGGCGGTCGGTGCTGGCGCCGAAGAGGACCAGGACCGCCACCGCGACCACGGTCAGGACCAGGATCGCGGCGGAGTACACCAGCCGGTCCCCGAACGCCCCGAAGCGATGGGGGAGATGGTCGTCTCGCGCCAGGAAGGCGCACAGCCGAGGGAAGCCGTTGAAGCTGGCGTTGGCGGCCAGGATCAGCACCAGCATGGTGGCGAACTGGATCAGGTAGAAGAAAAAGCGGCCCGGGCCCGAGAAGACATCCGCGGCGATCTGGGCCAGCACGGTCGGGCTGCCCGAGGGGTGGGGGGCGACCCCGTAGATGATGTCGAGCAGGGTCACCCCCAGGAAGAGCACCACCAGGACGGCTCCCAGCAGGCTGAGGGTGCGGGCGGCGTTGCGCCCCTGGGGCTGACGGAAGCTGCGGACGCTGTTGGAGACAGCCTCGATCCCGGTCATCGATGAGCATCCGGATGCGAAGGCGGTCAGGATGAGGAAGGGGGTCAGGGCCTCGGTGGGATGGGGGATTGGGGGGTAGACCCCGAGTCCGTGATGGACGGCGCCGGTCAGGCCCCGGATCAGGCCGACTGCTATCAGGGCCACCATCGTGCCCACAAAAATGTAGGTAGGGGTGGAGAAGAGCGCCCCGGCCTCGCGGACGCCGCGCAGGTTGCCGGCGCACAGGAGGAGTGCCAGCACCACGGCCAAGGGGAGGCGCAGGTCGGTGATGACGGGAAAGGCCGAAGCCAGGGCGTCGGCCCCCGATGAGACGCTGACCGAAACGGTCAGCACATAGTCGATGAGCAGGGCCGCGGCCGCCACCATGGCCGGCCATCGGCCCAGATAGTCGCGGGCTACGGCGTAGGAGCCCCCATCGGCCTGACGGGTCAGCACCAGCTGGCGATAGGAAAGCACCACCAGCACCATCAGGATGGCGATCGCAATCGCAATCGGCAGTTCGAAGGCGAAGGCGCCCACCCCCGCCAGGGCCAGCACCGAGAGGCCGGCCTCCGGTCCGTAGGCCACCGACGAGAGAGCATCGGACGCCAGGGTGGGCAGTGCCCTGCGCACCGGCAGCTGCTCGCTCTCGGCAGCCGAGGTCGGCAGCCGTCGCCCGACCACCATCCGTTTGAGTAGGAATGAGAGCCGGGCCAAGCCCGCGGTCGGCTCGTCAGCGCGCTCGGTGGCCACCAGGACTCCGTGGGCGCCTCTCCGGAAGGACCCCAGGTCCTCTCGGCGTATCACCACGTAGCGGTTGCCTGGCAGGCTGCCGGTTTGGGGAATGCGCTGTTCGAGATCGCCACCGCCGCCCGAGGTCCGAGCGTTTCGGCCCTCCCCGGCTGGCGTGTCTGCGGGTGGGCCGCCATGGTCCTGACTGTTCAAGTAGGTGGATGCCTCGGAATGTGAGTGTCGACGGTTGGCGGCTGGCTGAGTCTGACTACTTGATGGCTCCGGCTGCAACCTCACCGCCGGCCTGGGTGCTCCGGTTGGGCACCGGCCAGACAGCGGGAGTTAAGGTCACCCGGTGGACGACGCGCCCGACTCGGGCCCGGGTGTGGCCGCTGGAATTCCCAAGGCTATAGGGATGGTGCCCGGCCAGCCGGCTCATGGCCCAGCCCCGGGAAGATTCGCGTTCGTGATGGGAACTGGGGTCATCAGCTTAGCGCTTGGGCTGGACCGTTACCACCTGCTCTCCCTGGTGTTCCTGGCCCTGGCCACGGCCGGCTACCTGGAGCTGTTGCTTGCCGAGGGCCGGTTGCTGGGGCGTGGCCTGCGCGCCTACGGGACGGGAGTCGCCACTACCCGAGCCGCGCTGGGCCTCTTCGCCTTCGCGGTCGCCACAGAGGTCCTGGCCTCGCGCTTCACCGTCCTGGGGTGGTCATGGCTGGGGGTCGGTCTCTTCTGCCTCGGGGGTGTGGTCTCGGCCTTGCTCGCCTACCTGGTGCCAGCTCTGGTCGCCCTGCGGCGGATCCAACCCGAGCCACTTACCCACGCAGGAGGTCTCTGGCTGCTATGGCCAGTGGCCCTCTTCGCCGTGGCCGTGGGCGCCTCGGTGGTCTCCCGCTACGCCCACTTCGAACCGTTGGCAATGGCCGTTCTTGCCCCAGCCCTATGGACCGTTGGAGTGGCGCTCTACCTCCCCTTGGTGGTGATGCTGGTGGGCCGCCTGCTCTGGGCAGGGGTTACCCTCCGGGAGGTTGGTCCCTCGTACTGGATCACGATGGGGGCCGCCGCTCTGGCGGCGCTGACCGCCTCGCTCATCACCACCGATCCCACCACCAGCAGTCAGCTGCCAGCGTTCTTACCCATCGCCAGCGCGGCTGGTCCGGGCCTCTGGTTCTTAGCGACCGCGCTGCTTCCCATGGTGGTGGGGATCACCGTGGCCAGAACTCTTCAGCGAGACCGTCTGGAGGGCGTCCCGAAAGAGCTCTGGGTAGCGGTGTTCCCAGTTGGGATGTACGCCCTGGCGAGCCTCTCATTGGGCGGTGCCTATCCCTGGTTGCTTGCGGTGGGGCGGGTGGCGGTCTGGGCGGCGGTCGTGGTCTGGTGCATCGATCTCGGGCGGGGGGTTCTGCTGCGTCTGCTCCCGGAGACATGACCAGGCTCCCGTTCGCAGGTCCTCGCGGTCTGGATCAAGGTGGTTGGGATTGAGGTGGTGTCAGGCCCGGTGGCTGAGGTTGTCCCAGCGACGGCCCTCTGGGTGAACCGGCTCGGATTCCGAGTGGGGTGCACCCTTGTGATGGCCCACGGCGCGCCCCGGATCCAACTGGATCGACCAGGTGGCGACTGTCACTGACTCGCAACCACGTGGGGGGAGAGCATTCCCCGGGCAGCTTGAGTGGGCGGGAGCCTGGGGTCGCTGACGTCGAGGCCGCGCGGTGGCAACCGCCTGCGGGTGGCAGCCCAACCGCCCCTGGGTTCGACGCCGACCCCTGGTGCCACTCCTCCGGATCGGCGGTCTCGAATCTGGTCGTACGGGGGCAGATCGGAGCGGATTATCCCCGCCGCCGGAGCGGGGAGAGGAGGCTGCCTGAGGCGGCCCTTCCCGTCCTCTCGATCGCCTCTCTGACGCCGTTGACACAGTCACGGCCCCGCCCACCGGTGGCTCTCCGGACCACCTCTGGGCTGATGCTCAGCAGCTCGCGGAGAACGGTCCCCCAGCTCTGGAACACCCCAAGCTACCCAGCCGCCTCCGCCTCCCACTGGCGCAACCATTGGTCAAAGGTGGTTGCCACGATGCGCTGGTTGTGGACACCTGAGGCTGACCGGGAGCAGAGCCAGCAAATCGCGCGGTCCATGACATTGGGGGGTAGCAGGCGAGCACGGATCTGAGCGGGAGCATCGGCGGGGATCATGCCGGTGGCGGTAGCGCCGCCCGGCAGCAGCAGGTTGACCGTGATGGGAGTGTCGCCAAGGTCCACCGCCATGATTTCAGAGAGTGCCTCCGCGCCGGCTCGGGCGGGACCGTAGGGAACGAAGCCTCGCCGGCGCATGGTCTCCTGATTCATGGTCACGTTGACGATCCTGCCGTGCTGCTGGCTCAGGAAGTACGGTACGACCTGTCTCGCCATCAGGAAATAGCCGGTCAGGTTGGTGGCGACCAGGTCGCGGAAGCCGTCTGGGCTGACCTTCCAAAAGGGCTGCGCCTGGGTGAGGAAGTTCGGGTTGACGCTGCGCATCCCAAGGCCGGCATTGTTGATGAGGACGTCCAAACCGCCCAGCTCGGAGACCGCAGCGGCAACCCCCGCTTCGATAGACGCTTGCTCGCGGACGTCTAGAGCCAGGCCCACAGTGCGCCCGCTCCCGGCGCTGACTTCCTCCGCCACCGCCCGGGCCCGACTTTCGTCCCGACCGGTCACGACCACCCGGGCGCCGGCCGCTGCCAGCGCCCTTGCCATGGCGCGCCCCAGACCGCTGGTGGAGCCGGTGATCAACACTCTGGTGCCGCCCAGATCCTCCTCCGCTGGCTCCTGCATCCACACTCCTGAATTCGCGGCTCCACGCTCGTGAAGTGAGTGTAGGGCTGGCCCAGCAGCTACGTCGACGACGCAGCGCGCTTGGGGGCGGGCCGCTGCCGTCTACAAGGGCGGCTAAGGTGGGACGCGCCCCACCGGGGATTCAGATGATGGGCGACGGGCGATGGGCCGCAGCGTCGGTTTTCGCGGCCGGGTCGGTACTGGTGCCCACCCGGTTGCGGCCATTCTTCTTGGCCCGGTACATGGCGGAGTCGGCCATCGCGACCAGCTCCGCCCAGTCGGAAGCGCCCGGGGCGGCCTGCGCCGCTCCGATCGAGACCGTGGTCCGGCGCGGAGTGAGTGCCTCACTGACCCGCTGGCGGAGCTCCTCCGCGACCAGGGCCGCCGCTGCCTGGGAGGTGTCTGGCAGCAGGACGACGAATTCGTCGCCGCCGTACCGGGCCGCGAAGTCCCCGCGGCGTAGCCGCTGGCGCAGGACGTTGGCGACCTGCTGCAGGACCTGGTCGCCAACGGTGTGACCCCAACGGTCATTGACCTCCTTGAAGTGATCCAGGTCGCAGAACAGGAGCGAGTAGGGGTGCCCACCGCGGTCGGCGCGCGCCAGGTCATTGGTGATGGTCTCGGCCAGGGCGCGGCGGTTGTGGAGACCGGTCAGGGGGTCGGTGGAAACCAATTCCTCCATGTGGCTGTGCAGCTCGGCGCGTGAGATGGCCGCAGCGCACTGATCTGCAAAGAGCTCCAGGGCTCGGATTGTGGCCAGGTCCGGATAGCGCCGGTCCCGGGGCCGGTCCAGGGCGATCAGGCCCAGCGTCTGCCCCTGGCCCAGATCCAGCGGAATCGTCAGGGAGTCCATCGGGTGCCACTGGCCTGGGCGCCAGTCCTGAGGCATCTCGGGAACACTGAGGGCTACGTCCAGTACGGACCCTTGGGGTATCGCGTGTTTGCGATGGTCGAAGAGGAAGGACCTGCTGATGCGCATCGCTGGCTGCATCAGAGGCAGGTAGTCCGCGAGGGCCAGCGGCGTCGCCCGCATCCTTTTTGCCTGCGGCTCGTCCACTCCGATGATCGCTCGGGGGTGGAGCAGCCCGGTCGCCATCTCCAGAATGTAAACCACGATCGTGTCAAACCCACCCGCGTCGCCCAGGATCCCGGCTACCCGCTCCAGGACCTGGTCCAGAGTGAGCGCCTCATGGACGCTGGCCCCCGCCTCCAACAGACCTTGCAGGAGGCGGCGCTCCCGCACCAGAGCCGCCGAGGGTCGCAACGCGCCTGGTCGGCGTGGTGCGCGGGCCAGGCTGGCATCCAGACGATCTGCGACCACGGAGGCCAGCAAGGCCACGGTCTCCGCGTCCCGGTGGAGCCTGGCGCCTGCGGCCACCTCGAACACCAGCACATGGGTCGGGCGCTCGGCGTCTGGGCCCAGGGCCAGCACGGCCAGATTGTCTTCGTCCGCAGTCGGCTCCCCCGCCACCAGGGAGCCCGATCCAATCTCAGAGACCACGTAACCTGGCAAGAGTACCAATGGCCCTATCCGCCGCCATCTGGGATGGCCCAGGTCGCCGACCAGGGGAGCGGCGAGGCTCATTGGTCGGGCGCTGGAGGGCTTCGACGACTTTGCGACCAAAGTTTGCATGCCCCGATAGGCGCCACCTCCGGATCGCGTCAGCAGGGCAGCTGATCGGGCCCCTAGTAGCTGAGCGGCGGCGGCCAGCAGGCGGCCGTCTTCGTTGAAGTGGCCGGCCTCGTCGGTACGCGCCTCTAAGAGGAATGCCTGGAGCAGGTCGGGAGCCGACCCAAGCCGCCCAGGCGGCCCGACGGTTTCGTCGCGCTCACCTGGTTTGTCCGGGGCAGCGCTAGGTGACAGTTCGGATGGCGGTCGACGACGCCCGGCACTTATCGTCTTGCGCTCGGGCATCAGGGCGGCCTGATGCCCGTGGAAGGATCCACCGAGAGCGCTCTGTCGATGGCCCATATCAGGCCGTTCATCTTGGGACGAGTGTAGGGCTGCGGCCGGCCGTCGCAGGTGGTAGAACCAACCTGGCACCGAGTGGTCACGCAGTCGTCAAGCAGGTGCGGCGCCCGCTGGCCATCGCAAGTTGGGCACCGGGCCAGTACCAGTTCTGGGCCGGGGCAGCAAGGCGGTCTGCGGGTTACACTCAGCCCAGGAGGATGAGAGTGACAGACGTCTTGCACGCTACCGAGATCCACTTGGCGCGGCGCCCGCAGGGGCCTCCGGTTCCGGCCGACTTTGCCACTGTGGCCAGGCCGATTGAAGTGCCGCCCGGGCAGGTCCTCGTCCGAAACGCATTCCTCTCCGTCGATCCATACATGCGGGGGCGCATGAACGATGGTCCGTCCTACGTCCCCCCGTTCCAGGTGGGCCAGGTGATGGACGGCGGAGCGATCGGGAGAGTGGTCAGCGCGCCTCCGGACTCCAAGCTCCGATCTGGCCAGGTAGTGCTTCACAACCTCGGCTGGCGGGACCTCGCGACTGGCCCGGAGGCGGCCTTCCGACCCCTGGAACCACGGCCTGGTTTGTCTCTCTCGACCTACCTGGGAGCTCTTGGTATGCCCGGCCTCACCGCCTACGTCGGCCTCCTCGATGTCGCTGGGCTGCAAGGTGGCGAGGTCGTTTTCGTCTCAGGTGCCGCCGGGGCCGTCGGCAGCGTCGTGGGCCAGCTGGCCAGGCTGCACGGCGCCAGCCGAGTCATCGGCAGCGCCGGATCGGACGCCAAGGTGGAGCATCTCCTACGGGACCTCCATTTCGATGCCGCCTTCAATTACAAGCGGGGGCCGGTCTTGCAGCTCTTGACGGAGGCGGCGGACACCACCGGCATCGATGTCTACTTCGACAACGTCGGCGGCGACCACTTGGAGGCCGCGCTTTCGCTGCTGAACCTGCATGGGAGAGTCGCCATGTGTGGAGCTGTCTCGCGCTACAACGAGGCCGGCCCGGTGCCGGGGCCGGCCAACCTGGGCCTGACGGTGGGAAAGCGGCTGAGGCTGGAGGGGTTCCTGGTTGGCGATCACGCTCCGCGTATGGAGGCATTCCTCTCGGAGGTGGGAGAGGCGGTCGCCGACGGCCGCCTGAGCGCCGACGAGACCGTCGTGGACGGAATCGAAAACATGCCCGGTGCTTTCATCGGCATGCTTCGGGGAGATAACGTGGGCAAGATGGTGGTGCGGGTGGGGGATTGAGGAACTTTCGATCCTCAGGCGCTCTCCCAGGTGCTCCATTCACCCGCTAGGGCGCTTTGCTGAACATCTGATCGTGGCTGGACGCCAGCAGAACCCTAAGCACGGCCCGTCGGCCGCCGCGTCCGAGTTCCCCAGCACCGCACTGGTCCTCGCACGGGTGGGCGGAGCCGACGGCGTCCCGTTCCCCAGCGTGCGACCCCCGGGGTGAGGGCCGACTCCCTGGAGGCTGGCCTCCTCAGGTCAGGTGCCCTTGTGTAACGGTGAGCCGACCCCAAGTCGGCCGACTTCTGGGATGACCGGAGAGGGATCGGGAATCGGGATGGGCGCACCCTGTCCCGGGCGACCTTGGCG